>NZ_JAOEAL010000001.1:2747448-3052720 GCF_029835735.1 Shewanella sp. GD04112 | reverse complement strand
CTTGGCGCCTAAATCAAGTGGATTTTGTGGTGGTCAATGGTGGACCCGCGCAGGCCAATCAATATGAGATGCAGCTGAGTCCAAGTGCGGTGTTACCAGTCAACCCTAAGGCAAAGGCCCTGTTTGACCCGACGCTACCTGTAGTGGCGATGGCGGGCATTGGTCATCCGGCGCGCTTTTTTGAGACGTTAACGCAGCAAGGTATTCAACTCGCGTTATCCCATGGTTTTGATGACCACCAAGCCTACGATAAACACGTGTTATGCGAGCTTGCGGCATCTCGCCCGCTGATGATGACAGAAAAAGATGCGGTTAAATGTCGCGATTTTGCACAAGAAAACTGGTGGTATTTGGCTGTGGATGCCAAGCTATCGCCACAATTTGATCAACAGCTGCTGAGCCGTGTGCGCTCTGTGGCTGCAGCTAAACAAGGAAAATCCCATGGCGTTTGATAAAAAACTGTTAGACATAGTCGCTTGCCCTGTGTGCAAGGGAAAATTGGAATACGATAAAACAACGCAGCAATTGATTTGTAAGGCAGACAAATTAGCCTATCCAATCACGGATGGGATCCCTGTGTTACTCGAAAACCGTGCAGTTCCCTTAAACGAAGCGGTTTAATTGCAGACTGAATGAATTGAGGCTTTGATTTAGCGTTCAGTGAGTTAGCTAAGTAAAGCGTTGAAATAAGGGCGATAACTTCGCCCTTATTTTTTCTTTTTACTGGTAAAGATAAGCACTCAAACTTGCTAAAAGCGCGCAAATTTTTGTTTGTCTTCCTCGGTGGCGCCTTCTTTACATTCTCCACGAATTTCGCCGCGTCCCGATTCAATATTTCGACTCAATTCGAAATAACCCTCGCGGCAATAGCCTGTCATTTCTAAGGTTTTTTCTAAGCCCAGCTCCACCTGTTTACCCCAAATCTCGAGTGAGTCGGCCTGCTCTTTACGACTGCGGCGCTGTTCTCTAGGATCTTGGGCGACTTGGCGCATGCGTTCTTCGTGGGGGAAGGGGCGCTCGGCATTATCCTTTTTCGATTTGTCTTCGGCTAAACCGGCTTGATAGGTAAAGAGTTTTAGGCCATCGGCTCGCAGATCTGTGGTGAGCTTATCTTTAAACTTACCCGCAAACTCAGTGGGATCTATCGGGGCGCTGCTACAGGCGAGTAGGGTAAAGCAGCTCAGCAGTGTCAGACTTATCGATCTTAATGGCATATGAAGGATTACTCTTAGGTGATTCACTTATCGAAGAATACCTTAATATGCCGCGAAATATCATGCAATTATGGGTTTTATTCACGATATACTGACTCTCGTATACCGTGATTATCTTTACCGCTTTATCACGCCGAATGGCGCTGTACTGAGGGAGCCTTTGTCATGTTGGACTTTTGGGCGAATCGTTTGGCACAAATCGAATGGGATATCAGCCCATTGCAGTGCCTAAGTCTATTGCTACTGGCGCTGTGGATTTATGCCATTTGGCCTAAGGAGGAGCTACAGCAAGTACTGAAGGACAAAGGCTTACAATGGCGGCTGTTATTGACCCTGATTGCGGTAAATACCCTGTGGTTGCTCAATGCCAGTATTCAAGTGGGATTGCATTTACACTTCTTAGGCATAGTCACTTGCCTACTGATGTTTGGTTGGCGTTTAGCCACGGTTGCCTTGCTGCTACCGAGCGCATTTTTCAGTGTGTTTGTGTTAAAACAGCCCGCCGAATTTGGTGCCTTTAGCTTGTTTGCTATCGCTATTCCGCTGTTCTGTGCCTTTATCCTCTACAGCCGTAGTTATCATTTGTTTCCTAAGCATATTTTTGTGTTTATTTTTGTCGGCGCCTTTATTAACGCAGGGTTGTCGACGGTTTTTCATCAATTCAGTTGGGCATTCTGGCTGTGGTGGTCAATGGATTATGACTGGGGCGTGTTGATTGATAATTATCTGATGTTAATCCCGCTATTAGCGTTCCCCGAAGCGCTACTCAATGGCATGGCGGTGACGCTTTTGGTGGTGTACCAACCCCAATGGTTGTTTGACTATTCGGATCGCGAATATCTTTGGCGTAAGTAATTAAAGGCGTAAATAAAAAAGGCGCAAATAAACGTGGTGCTAAAGCTAGGCGTAAATAAAAAGCGCGCCATAGGGCGCGCATTTCATTTAGGCAAAGCGTTGATCTAAGTAGTTAATAATTTCTTTCGACTCATACAGCCATTGTACTTGGCCATTTTCTTCGATGCGTAAACAAGGAACCTGTTGTTTACCGCCCTGAGCAATGAGCTCATCTTTGTGCGGAGATTGTTTTGCATCAACCGTTTGAATATTCAGTCCTTGACGACGCATGGCGCGGCGCACTTTCACGCAGAAAGGGCAGGCATTGTATTGATATAAGGCCAGCGCTTGGGTCTGGGCGTCAATTTGTTGTTGTTCTGCCTGTGGGCGTTTGCGCTTCTTTGGGGTGAACACAAAGTTCAGTAACAAAATGATCCGGCCTAAAATCCAGCGAATAATAAACATAATTACCTCGAATAAAGTGTGTTAGCGCGCCGCAGTATGGTGGCAAATGGGTATTCCGCTGTCGAAAAGACTTGGCGAAATGTGATTCCGCTCGCATAAAGCCGCAGAGTGTAACCTAAGGGGGGCGTGAGGCCAAGTAATTGAGAGTGAGGCTGTTAGTCGACTTTAGCTATAAAAACGCCCAGTGAGGACTGGGCGTTTTATTATCCATGTTTTGGTGTTGGTGAGTATTTAGTTTGCGTCGATACTCATATTCACCTGCGCCGCATCTTGGCTCAGGGTCACTCGGCTCTCGAGTAGGAAAATCCGCTCTGGCGCGATTCCTTTAGTGTCGACAAGGTAGGCTTTAACCGACTTAGCCCGCTCTTGGGCTAAATCACCTAGCATGCCAGGGCTGACTGTTTGCGCTTTTACCGTGAGGTTATACAGCGCAATATGCCAACGGGTGGTGAGTTCCTCTTTGCTCAGTGGCGCATCTTTGGTCTCAGCAACAATAGTGTCTTTCACATCATCCGGATTGGTTTTGACTTCCTGCTCGTACAGTTTGACTAGCGCATCGGCCAGTGAGCCTTCGGTTGGGAATTGGCTCGGGCTGAGATCCGCGGGTAATTCCGCCAGTGGCAGATTGGCTAGCGTGGCAAGCTTGCGTTTCATCATGCGCTCGGCGATTGCTTGGCTATCCTTGATGGCATCGACGCTGCCTTCAAGGCTCAGCTTGAGCATTGGGCGATCGTCTAAGCCTTTAGCGAGCTTATCTAAGCTTTCTAGCTCATGTGGGCTGAGTACAAATTGCCCTGGATTGAAGGGGATTTTATCCAAGGTTTCATCGGAGCCTACAAGGCCCGCAAGGAAAGAGAAGGGCGCTGTTACGGCCTTGGTGATCACATTGGTGATGGCCGTCATGATAATACCGCCGACACTAAAGCTGGGTGAGTCTAAGTCGCCGGAGACCTCCATCCCAAGGTCAATCACGCCGTGGCGGTCCTGTAACAGGGCAATCGCTAATGTTACGGGCAAACTGGTGGCTAAGTCACTGTTGCTGCGCTTACCGAGCTTAAGCTGATCAATCACTAAGTGGTTGCTGCCCTTGAGTTGGTTTTGCTCCAGTTTGTAGTTGAGCGCTAAGGACAATTGCCCCTTATCGATGTAATACCCCGCATAGGTGCCTGAATAAGGATTCACAGAGGTCAGCTCGACACTCTTAAACACAAGGTCTAAGTCAAGATAAGGCTTATCCAGCAGTGGGTTAATATCCCCTTTTAGGGTCACTGGCGCATAACGATCGATTTTCCCTTTAATATCGACCGATGCTGTCGTGCCGGGTTTAGAGGATAAGTGACTGATATTGCCTTCAAGCTGCTCAATGCCTGAGGCAAAGTTAGGCGTGAGGGAGTTATCGGCGAAAAATGCCGAGCCTTGGTTAAAGCTGATTTTCTGAATATCTAAGCTTAATTCGGGCTGCTTAGCCGTTGCGTTGGGGCTGCTCTGCGGCTTAGCCACTGTCTTTGTCGTTGTCGCAGTCGTCTCAGACGCGTCGGTCGCAGGCGTTTCCACAATTAGATTACTGATATTGGTCGTGCGATCCTTTGCGATAACCACCTTAGCGTAGGGCTGATTAAAGCTTAAATGGTCGATATTAATTTTATTCAGCTGCTGGTCAAAATCGAGCTGATTAATATGCATTTTTTGCCATTTAACCAAAGGGGCTTTACGAATGTTGTCGAGGATACTCAAATCATCCAGCTCAACACTGCCTTGATAAATCGCTTTGCCTTTGCCGTCGGCATTTAGCTTGCCATCACTGCTGAACAGGCCGCTGCTGAGCTGCATATTCACATAGGGAGCGAGGTAAGGTTGGAATTGGGCTAAGGCGAGCTGCTCGACTTTAAGGTCGGCGTTAATTGACTCGCTAGGCACATCGACTTGCCCCTTGGAGATAAAGCGTCCTTTATCATTTAGAGCAAAGGAAAGTTCGTATTCGATTGGCGCCTTTAAATCGCTCACTATGGTTTGTGTTGCAAAATTAAGGGGATAAACACGCCATTGCTGCGCGGTTTGGGTGAGTTTATGTTCCGCAAGTTGAATATCGTAGTTTTCAATACTCAGGCCGCCCAGTGTCACTAACCAGGCATCTTGCTGTTCAGTCGCGCTCGTATCCGAGGCCGCTTGTGAAGCCGATGTGGCTGACGCGTTCGTTTCAGCTGCTGTTTCTGGTGTTTGTGCTTCAGCTGATGTGTTCGGCGCTGCGGTATCTGTGCTGGCAGCCATAGATTTTGGCATTAACAACTGCGCTAAATCGATGCCTTGTTCGTCCAACTTGGCTTTAAGGCTTAAACCTTCACTGTGGATTTGCTTAATGTCGACACGTTGCTTGGCGAGGTTGAGGTTAATTCCATCAATCGCCAGCAAGGGTAAGGCGATAACGGACTGGTCGCCATTGAGTAAATCAACTTTCTCTACAATCACTTGGCCGCGGTCGGCTGTGAGTTGTACGTTTCCATCGGCTGGCAACTCAACTTGGTAATGACTGCTGATACTGAGTTCACCCGCCGCCAGTTTTACCTTGAATTGGTCGGCTACAAATTGCCAGAGTGGAGCGAGTTGCAGTTTGGCGAGCTGTGCATCCCCGACAAGCTTAAAGGGGAAAAGCTGGAATTGTCCGGCAAGGCTGACTTCGCCCGCATGGGCATCCTGCAACTGGGCGACAAATTGGTTGTGCAGAATACTCGGAGGGTTCGATGCAGAGTTGGCCTGAGTTGTGTCCGTAGCTGGCTTATCCTGAGATGTCGTCGCTTGGCCATTTGCAGGGCTTGCAGGATTGGCCGTCATCAAATACTCAGTATCTAACTGACTGAGTTTGAAGTTGATATTGGGGTAATCAACCAAGGCTTGGGTGATTTTATCATCAAATTTGACCTTGCCCGCCGTTAAGCTGAATTCACCTAATATCACTCGCGGTGGGTGGGTACTTTCTGTAGCAGTTTCAGGCTCACTCGGCGTTTTCGCCTGATTGAGGGTGGTAATGATATCGTCGAAGTTAAACTGGGTTTTCCCTTGGGTTTGAAACCGACGGATATTGGCGAAGGGGCCTTGCAGCTGGATATGGTCAATCACCACGGCTTGATTAAACACTGACTGCCAAAAGTTGACTTCAAATTGCAGCTGAGATAATCCTGCAAAGGCTTGATTATCTTTCTCTTTAACTTCGAACTGTTCGATATTGACTTGGAAGGTAAAAGGATTGACCCGCATATCCTGCAGCGTCACAGGACGGCCCAATACTTCTGCAAGCTTCTCTGGGGCGAAAGACACTACGGCCTTGGGGAGCACCAGTCCAAGGATAATCAGGTAACTTAAGTAGATTATCGTTAAATAGGCGAGAATTCGTTGGTATCGAGGACGGCTAAAGAACGCCAGTTTTAACCGTGATAGCTGAGTCAACATAGTGAGATTAAGGCTCCAATACGCACGCAGGCGCGAAATCTATCAATAAATGCGACTATTCTAGCGAATAATGCTCAGGTTTACATGAGTTGTTTTTAGTTTTTCCAATTAAATCTGAGCATTACCTTATGGTAACGAGTTTGAACGTCAAGCAATATTAAACAATAACCCTCTGTTCACAGCAGTAACGTTTCTGCCAATCAAACGCAATTAGATGCAGTCGAAACGGCTTAGGCTGAGAGGTAACTAATTGCGGCGATAATGGCGCCCTGTGGATCTTTTATCCAACAAAAACGACCCACTTTAGGAATATCCTCTGGGCCGAAGAGAATATCGCCGCCGAGTTTTTTCGCATTAATAGCGACCAAATCGACGTCGGCCACTGTGACGTACCCCGTCCAATGCGAAGGTAATGCTGGGATCAGATTATCGGTAATACCGCCAATACCTACGCCTTGATTTTCAATGAGATGATACTGACCATGGGGCATTTTGACCGTTCTAAACTGCCAACCAAACACTTCGCCATAAAAGCGCATGGCTTCTTCGGTATCGTGGGTCGTGAGTTCATGCCAACCTAAAGCACCAGCGGTATTAAATGCAGAGTCCATAAGCACATCCCTTATGTTTACGTGATTGAGCAAGGTTGTGGAGTTTTTGTCCCCTTGAGTGTAGACGATGCTTTTCAATAATTCCTAAGCGCGTTGAGAAATGTGCAATTATTTTTCCTTAAAATCATTAAACTAAGTTAATGTTAATTAATGAAATAACCTGATTGACGCCACTCGCCGTTAGCGATGTAAGGCTAGCCCGGCTAGCGCTTGAGTTAGCTGGGTTTGTACGTTGTTTTATCGGTATTTGGCTACGTTTTCATCCTTTTTCAGCATTAGACCTGCATCCCCTTCACTTGCTAAACTAGCGCCATTTGCAATCGCATCGATAGCTTAAGAGGGGAGTAAGATTGAATAAGAGTTTAGTGACAAATGTGCTAGCGGCCATTTGCGTTGCATTGGGATACGCATTGAGCCAACCCATTCTGTTTAATGTTGGTTTATTTGCTTTATCTGGCGCCATTACTAACTGGCTTGCGGTGTATATGTTGTTTGAGAAGGTCCCAGGTTTATACGGTTCGGGCGTCGTGCCATCGCGTTTTGAAGAATTCAAAGCGGGGATTGCGCATCTTATGATGAAGCAGTTCTTCACCACTGAGAATATCGACCGTTTTCTGTCGGAAAAAGATGGAATTAGCCAAATCGATTTAGCGCCTGTGATTGATAAAGTGGACTTAGCGCCATCCTTCGATGCTTTAGTTAACACTGTGGCTCAATCTTCCTTCGGGGGCATGTTATCCATGTTTGGCGGCACTGAGGCGTTAATGCCGTTAAAGGAACCCTTTATCGAGAAGATGAAAGCCTCTTTGGTGGAAATGTCCGAGAGTGAACAGTTCCGCAACCTATTGAAACAAGAGATTGAACAGCCGAATGTAATGGCCGATCTACAAACGAAGATCGCTAATATCGTTGAACAACGCCTAAATGAATTAACGCCGCAAATGGTTAAACAAATCGTGCAGGAGATGATCCAGACACATTTAGGTTGGCTCGTAGTGTGGGGCGGGGTATTTGGTGGCGCTATCGGACTTGTCGCCGCCTTAGTACAAGGTTAATCTGGCAATAGCCAGCATACTAAAGGGAGCATTGGCTCCCTTTTTGTTTGATTAATCATGAGCAGGGAAGATTATGGATCATCACAGCATTAATTATTTAGAAATCCCCACCACAGATATTGGTCGCTCGAAGGCCTTTTTTAATACGGTATTTGGTTGGCGCTTTGAGGATTACGGCCCGCAATATAGCTGTTTTATTGATGCGGGGATCACGGGAGGTTTTTATCAAGCAGAGGTAAGTTTTAACCTCGAAAAAGGTTGTCCGCTCATCGTGTTGTACAGCAAGGATTTAGAACAGACACAAGCGGCGGTGAAGGCGGCGGGCGGCGCTATCAGTACAGATATTTTCAGCTTTCCCGGTGGACGGCGTTTCCATTTTATTGAGCCAGCTGGCAACGAATATGCGGTCTGGTCAGAGTAATCACCTCGAACATCCCTGTGTGCGAAATTGCTGCCTCGATCAGCAAGATATCTGTATGGGCTGCTTTAGGCATTTGGATGAGATCTTAGCCTGGCGCACCATGACACAGACGCAGCGCGAGGATTGTTACTTAAGAATGGCTGAGCGTAAGCTTGCATTCGAGGCAAAACGAAGCGCTAATCACTTAGCTAAGTGACTTAGGCACCGCTAGAGGTAAGAGATGAGAAAAACGGCGCCTAGCAAATACAATTGTGAAAAGCTAAAGCGCCGCTGGACTCTCGTTAAACGGGGTCGACCACAATATGCTCAAGTTCGATGGCCGCAACGGCATGTAACGCATCCATGGTTGCGCCCACTAAACTGATTTTCCCCTGTGATGACTCAACCAGCACCGCGCGGCGGATCTCGCCAAAATCACGGTTATGTCGAGTCAGATTCGATAAGGCCATCTGCATTGGCAGCATGGAAGGGTTAAACGCCGCGTTTTCAGCGTAGCGACCACAATAGGTTGCGCCATCCGCTGTTTCTAATACGACTGCCGCGTAACTTTGGGTATAAGGCGCGTAGCTTAAACCCGCATGATCTAACGCCTCAATCACCATAGGATCGCTGCTATCGAGGGCAAATTCGGTTTCCTGCTTGACCAGCAAGGGCGACTGCACATTTAAGTCCTTTGGCCCAAACGCGTAGGGCAGGTAATAGGACAGTAAATGGCTGTCTTGCGATGGCAAATGGATCTTGATTTGGCCACCATCGACCAGTTCGTTCATAAACTGACGGCAATGACCGCAGGGGCTGGCATTGACTATCATATCGACAATTTGGCTTTCGCCACTTAACCAAGCGTGACTGATGGCGCTTTGCTCCGCATGCACAGAGTGAAACAGG
Organism: Shewanella sp. GD04112; assembly: GCF_029835735.1. Lineage (NCBI taxonomy): Bacteria > Pseudomonadati > Pseudomonadota > Gammaproteobacteria > Alteromonadales > Shewanellaceae > Shewanella > Shewanella sp. GD04112. The sequence goes on along the minus strand of NZ_JAOEAL010000001.1, from coordinate 3,043,788 downwards.
GCCTCGCCGGGCAGTTCAAGGTTGGCGCCCATATAGATGTCACCACTTTTTCCTTTGGCAATCGCGCCGACATAAAACTCACTAATAGGCGGTTTCGCCAAGGCGGCGGCAATAGGCAGTAGCGCCAGTAATACTTCGGCTTCGGTCATTTTGCTGCTTTGGACTAACTCTGCCAGTTGCTGTGCATCAATATGTCCCGCAAAGTTTTGATGTAATAGGGGAATTAATGCGTCAGCCAATGGTGTTGGCAGCTGGGTTATGCTTTTGATAAATCTATCTTGCATTTCCCGACTCCTTGTTTGTTAAGTTCATGGAAGAACATTCTAGTAATTTTGTTACGGTATAAATGCGAGTTAGTTCGCGTTTATACCTCAATTTAACGCCAGTTAAGTGACAACTGAAAGAAGTTATCAATGTCTGGCGTTAAATAACTGTCTTATCTGATAGAACTCTCTGCTTAGCGATTGGGCTATCGGTGTTGTAGAGTCCGCGTAACTTTAGAGCCCGCGTAGATAGTGACACAGGGCCGCGAGTAACTTCTGTTTGTGTTCATCACCCTCGGTGTCTTGCAGCAGATTTTCAAGTTTGAGTAAATAATCCTGATCGCTCAAACGTTGTTGGCAGAAAGTACGCCAACGCTGAGCTTCTTGATCATTCAGCAGCTCAGGATAGTTACGTGCTCGATAGCGGAACAGCATCTCGGGTATGCGTCCATCATCAAACTGCAGATCCAGCGCCGCTAAATTTTGTGGCAAGGTATGGCGAATGATCTCCATCTTGGCTTTATCGGCGGGGCTGAAAAAACCACCCGAATACAGCATTAAGTCAGGATCTGTGGTTGTGACTTCGCCTTCATGCTCAAAGAGTTGTGCCAGTTTTTCACGCAATTCTGGGTGAGCCTTTAAGCGTTTGTATTGTTCTCTGGCAAAGGCTTTATCGATATTGAGCCTTTCAGCCTGGGCATCATCCAAAATTTTGGCCGAGGTAATAAAAGGGCATTTGTTAAGATGAACTTGTTTGACCGGGATAGGTAACTCATCTGCGGCAAGCTCGGCTCTCGGTGTATACATGCGAGTCTTTATTTGCTCGACATCCAGCTCAAACAGCGGGCTTAAATCCATGGCTAAGTTAACGCAAATAATGGCGTTTTTGTTGCTTGGATGGTGGGCTACGGGGGCAATCAGCGTCGTACACCCCTGCAGCGCACTGATTTTGGAACTCACATGGGCAAGCGGCTGCATATTCAACACATCGATTTGGGCACTCACGGCCTGTTTACGGCGTAGCTCGAAATAGTATTGATATAACTTGGGTTGTTTTTCTTTAATCAGTTTGGCCATAGCTATGGTGGCGTACACATCAGACATGGCATCGTGGGCTTTTTCATGGCTTAAACCATTGGCTTGCGTCAGGTGCTCTAACTTAAAGCTGGGCGAGCCATCTTCTTTTAATGGCCAATGGATCCCTTCTGGTCTAAACGCATAGCAAGCTCTGACTAAATCGATTATATCCCAGCGTGTATTGCCATTTTGCCATTCGCGGGCATAAGGATCGATAAAGTTACGGTAGAAACCGTAGCGGGTGACTTCATCGTCAAAACGTAAGGAGTTATAGCCTGCGACACAGGTATTCGGTTGGCTAAAGAGTGCATGAATACGGCCCATAAACTCGGTTTCAGGCAACCCCTTTAAATTGGCTAATTGTGGTGTGATCCCTGTGATTAAAATGGCTTCGGGCGAGGGGAGATAATCCGTTGATTGTTTACAGTAAAAAGTCTCGGGTTCACTGATGATATTGAGATCTAAGTCTGTGCGGATCCCGGCAAACTGGGCCGGTCTATCCTTGGCGGGATTGGCTCCGAAGGTTTCATAATCGTGCCAAAAAATACTTGGCTGAGATGCTGTATACATAATTTCAATCGAATGACGGTTTTGTCGAATGATAGCATCTTAACACTTAAACTCACCGCAATATTCATTAGCAAAAACCGAGATTGAGAAATTATATTGAAAAGATAAGCGCTTAAGAGGTGATCTTTACCTCGGTTGGCAGTTACAATTCCCTTTAGAACAGGGAATAAGTCTTATGCATCATCAATATCTTAATGAACCTATGGTACTCGATGTTGGGCAGAGCTCGACGCTGACCTTAACCTTGCCCAGCAATATCAGCGATTTTATTGTGCTTGAGGCGATGGGGGCACCATTGCTTGAGTTAATTGTAGTGTCTGAAACACCGCAGCCGCAGATTGCCGTCCGCTTTCAACCTATTTTGGGACTCAAACTCAATGCCGAGATAGTGGAGGCGACAAGGTTTGCAGCATCGACGTCAAGATTTTTGGGGCAAGGAGTTCGGCTTTACCATCGTCTAGGTACTGCACCCAAATTTTGCGCGCAGGAACTGCGCGCGGGCATTGCCGTTAAGGTCGATGCGCAGGCCGGGATAAATGTGTCACTGCAAGCAGCATCAAAGTTTGAGCTCGTTGCACTCGAGTCCGATGGCCGAGGTTTGCATGAGCCCAAAGTGTTGATGATGGCGAAAGCGATATTAGCGCGGGAATATGACTATAATGCTACCGCTGAATCCTTGGCCGTATGTTTGACTGAAATAGAACAAGTGCGGCTCGAGCTACAAGCATTTTTACGGGGAGACTTGGGGCATTGTCATATGGGGTTAGCCGAAGAGGCTGTGCGACTTGATCCCTTACTGCAACAAAAACGCCAATGGTTATTTCGCACTTATACTCACATGTTTGAGCGACCTAACTTCAGCCGTGCAGCCAATGACGGTTTGAATATCGATAAAGCCTTAAGGAAGCTCGAATGTTTTGAGCTGCTCGCCTCCCCAGAATTACTGCAAATGGTGGAGCGACTCATGGAAGATGAGGCATAAGCCAGCCATTCCAATCATTTACAGAGTTAACCAATGCAATATATATGTCCTTTGTGTGCCTTACCGCTCACCTTGACTGAACGAACTTGGGGATGCCCGCAGGCACACAAGTTCGACATGGCCAAAGAAGGCTATGTGAATCTGCTTCCCGTGCAGAAGAAAAATTCCAAAGACCCCGGTGATAATCAACAGATGATGTTGGCTCGCAGGGAGTTTTTAACTGCGGGTTACTATCAAAGCTTAAGTGACAGAGTGAATGCGTTGGCGCTTGAATATGCCAGCGAGGCGCAGCAGATCCTCGATATCGGCTGTGGTGAGGGCTATTACAGCCATCGTTTGTACAATGCGCTTACCGCCGTGCATCCGTGCCAATTACAAGGCGTGGACATCTCCAAATCGGCGATAAAATATGCGGCTAAACGGTACCCTAATCTTAGCTTTTGTGTGGCGAGCGCCTACGAAATGCCTATTCCATCGCATAGTATCGATTTAGCGATTCGTATTTATGCGCCATCGAAGGTAGAAGAGTTACAGCGGGTCATGACGCCCAATGGCATTTTGATCACAGTATCACCAGGACCTTTACATCATTTTGCGCTAAAACAGCAAATTTATGCCGAACCGAGATTGCATCCAGCGTCGGATGCCAAGATTGAGGGGTTCGAATGTTTACACCAAGAGCGGCTTAGGTCACAACTTGAGCTAAATAACAGCCAAGATATTAGCCATTTTCTGGAAATGACCCCCTATGCTTGGAAGTTTACAGCCGAACAAAAGCACACATTTGCACAGAGCGGATTAAGCTGCGAATTAGACTTTCAGATTGAAGTACATCGCATTTCAGTCTAGAGGTTGATTTTAACCTATTGAAATAAATTATTTAAAATGCTTAACTGTCGATGCTTACGCCGTAAGAACATGCTGTTCTGCGAGCCGGTGGCAAAACCTGAGATTGGCTTGGTTTAAATAAATTTTTCAAAGTGTCGCAGTATGTTGACTTATCTTTAGAATGGTTTATAGTCTTACTAGCTTGAAGGTTGGGCTTATATTTATGTGTTCAATACGACCAGTTCGTCCTGTAAACATAAGTAATACCGGCATTTTCCAGCTCCACCGCCGTTAAGGCTTTAATTTTTTATTTACAGGATTTATATCATGTCTCAAGTTACTGGTGTTGTTAAGTGGTTCAACTCTGACAAAGGTTTTGGTTTCATCGAGCAAGAATCTGGTCCAGACGTATTCGTACACTTCCGTGCAATCAACTCTGACGGTTTCAAAACTCTTGACGAAGGTCAAAAAGTGTCTTTCACTGTGACTCAAGGTCAAAAAGGTCCTCAAGCTGAAAACGTAACCGTAATCGGTTAATTTTCAGTGCTATTAGCCTAGCGCTGATAGCAAGGGATTTAAGAGCTGTGGTTTATACCACGGCTCTTTTTATTTGTGTCGCTTTTAAGTTTTCTATACTCTTGCCTTGTATATATGTGAGTGGATTAGGCTGTACTCTTTCTTAACCTCTTAACCTCTTAACCTCTTAACCTCTTAACCTCTTAACCTCTTAACCTCTTAACCTCTTAACCTCTTAACCTCTTAACCTCTTAACCTCTTAACCTCTGTTCCTCTGTTTTGGAGCCTATTTATCTAGCCAACGTTGAGTGGTGAAAGTTGAGTTTGATAGTTAAGCTATCAGGTATCGGGGCACATCAAGTTTTGTTTTGCCTGCAAAAATAAACCCACGATCTTTTTGCGAAGTTAACCTTCAGACCGTGGGGTAGCAGTTATTGCAGCCTTATTAGGTGCTTATTTAAGAATCGAGCTTATCGTCCGCAACTTTATAGTGGGGATCGTCTAGCAAATTCACTTCAACCAGATCGCCTGCTTTGTGAAGTAAGGCTTTACAGTCGGCACTTAAATGCACCAAATGTAGCTTTTTGCCCAGCGTAACATAACGTTCGGCAAGGGTATCTATGGCTTCTAATGCTGAATGATCGGCTACGCGTGAATGTTTGAAATCGATAACGACATCTTGGGGATCCTGCGAGGCATCAAATAATTCGAGGAAACTGGCCACTGAGCCAAAAAACAATGGGCCGTTCAGCTCATAGACTTTCCAGCCCAGACTATTTGAGGTCACTTTCACACTGATGTGTTTAGCATGTTGCCATGCAAACACGAGCGCAGACACCACGACGCCGACAAAAACCGCGAAGGCGAGATCAGTAAAAACGGTCACTGTGGTCACTAGCACAATGACAAAAGCATCATGTTTCGGCACTTTGCCCATAAACTTAAAGCTTGCCCATTCGAATGTGCCGAGCACCACGATAAACATCACGCCAACCAAAGCGGCAAGCGGAATGATTTCGATAAAAGATGCGCCAAACAGAATAAAGGTCAGTAAACCGATAGCCGCGGTAATACCGGATAATCTGCCACGACCACCAGAGTTAATGTTAATCATCGATTGACCAATCATAGCGCAGCCGCCCATGGCCCCAAAAAAGCCGCTGGTGATGTTGCCCACGCCTTGGCCTATACATTCTTTGTTGCTACGTCCTCGGGTATTAGTCATCTCATCGATAACCGTCAAGGTTAACAGGGATTCGATTAATCCGACGGCGGCTAAAATAAAGGAATAGGGCAGAATAATGTAGAGTGTCTCAAGGTTAAACGGCACCTGTGGAACAGCAAAGCTTGGGAGTGAGCCTGCGATTGTGGCGTGTTCGTCACCACTCATGGTTTTAAGAAAATCCAACACATTACGGGTTTCTAAGTCAAAACCGACTACGATGGCGGTCACGCTTAAAATCGCAACTAACGATGAGGGGACTGCTGTAGTCAGTTTGGGTAGAAAGTAAATTATTGCCATGGTCAGCGCGACTAACCCTAGCATCAGCATCAAAGGCTCTTGCGGTAGCCAGACTAATTCCCCCGCGGCATTTTTGACTTTAAATTGCCCGAGCTGAGCCAAGAAAATTACAATGGCGAGGCCGTTAACAAAACCTATCATTACAGGATAGGGCACAATGCGGATAAACTTACCCAGTTTAAATATCCCTGCGCTGATTTGGATTAACCCCGCAAGCACCACTGCGGCAAATAAGTATTGCACGCCATGTTCAACCACAAGGGACACCATCACCACGGCCATGGCCCCTGTAGCGCCCGAAATCATGCCCGGGCGGCCGCCAATCAGTGCGGTAACCAATCCCATAATAAAGGCTGCATAGAGGCCGACCATAGGTTCGACATTGGCGACAAAGGCAAAGGCAACGGCTTCAGGGATAAGTGCAAGTGCGACCGTCAGCCCCGAGAGAATATCGGCTTTGTGACTAGATGTTTTGTGGCGAAAGAGATCGAACATGAAACCTCTGTTAATGATTTGTGTTGGCAAAATAGCCGCGCATACTAACAAAAAAGCCGATTGAGCTAAACCTTAAATATGGCTTAATTTGCTGAAAATAAAAAAGCCATGCAAGAGCATGGCTTTTTTCGCAACGGGTTGAGGATTATGGACGAGCCATATCCGATTCGGCGCTGTTGCTGTGTTTCAGTTTAGGCGCAGCCGCTTCGGCGGAGGCGACACTGTCATACTCACGACCTTTCGGTACTTCTACCTGAGTTCTAACTTCTACCGTTGGCTTGGTCATTTCTGATGATACCATAGAACCAAAACGACTCGCCGCTTTAGGCTTGCTCACCACAGCTTCTGCTGTAGGCGCTGCTACTTGAGTCACAACTGTTTTCGCCTGTGGTTTAACTATGGGCGCAGGTTTTGCCATTGGTGCAGAGGCCACAGATTTTAGGGCTTCTTTTGCTTCGGCTTTGTCTGCTTCAGGCGTTACGGCTTCAACTGCAACGGCCTTTTCTTCAGCTTTTGGTTGAGCTAGAGTTTCGGCTGGAGCCACAACGGCTTCCGTTACCGCTTCTACAGTTTTCACTGGCTCAACAGCAACTTCTTCAGTTATAACGCTTGTCTCAGCCTTGTTGTTTACCGCAGTGTCAGCTGGAGCTTCTGTTGCTGCAACCTCGGCTTTAATCTCATCCACTTGCGCGGTAGCGACAGCCTCAACAACTTCAGTCTCAACAGCTTTATTGGCGGTGGTTTCAGTAACCACACTGACATCTGCCGCTTCGACTACAGTTGCAGGAGAAGTCATAGTCGATTCAGCCGTTACTTCAATTGCTTTGGCTTCAGTGGTCTCAGTTGCTTCTACCGTTTGAGCGCTTGGAGCTGGGTAGTCCTGATCTTCACCCAGGGCGTCGTTTGGTACGAATTGCGCAGGTGCAGAGGCGCCTTGCTCATCTTCATCGCGGCGACGACGTTGACCAGCCGCTCTCAAATGACGTGGGCTGCGGCGACTACGACGTTGTCCATCGCGAGATTCACGTTTCGCTTTATCATCTGCATCGGCGCTGACGTCTGCGTTATCCGCATCGGTCTCGGCTTCAGTCTTAACGCTTTCTGTTACGTCAGCAGGCGCATCAGCACGGTTTTCTACTACAGGCGCTTCTACAGCCACTTCAGCACTTGCTTCAGCTTGGCTTACTGCATCAGTAGCTTCTGCTGTCTCATTGGCAACCGCGGCTTCTTTGCGTGGTTGGCGACGTGAGCGAGGTGCTTTGGTTTCAGCTTGCGGTTCAGTTGCAACGTCAGTATTGGCAGCATTAACAGCGGCCACTTCGGCTAATACCACTTCTTCTTGAATTGGCGCTTCAGTGGTGTCATTGGTGTTGTCGATGCGTACTTTACGACGCATGTTACGGCGCTGACGACGCTCACGGGCCACTTCTTGCTTTGGCGTGTCGTCTTGAGACTCCGCGACCACTTCTTTTGGTGCTTGGTTACGGCTCTTAGGCTCTGGCTTAGTGCGTTTTGCATTCTCGTCTTTTTCACGAGCTGGACGCTCCTGAGCCTGAGGTGCATCAGCCGACTTCTTGGCATTGCGGGTGCGTGGCTCGCGGGTGCCTTCTTTCGCTTTGTCAGTATCTTGGTTATTGCGAGTACGGCGAGTGTCATTACGACGATTACGACGGTTCGCATTGGCCGTTTGGCTGTCAGACTTTTTGGTTTCTGTGGTCTTTTCAGCCGCCGGCTTATCGTTTGAGCTGAAGAAGGCGCCAATAGCACTGAACAGTTTGCTGAAGAAACCTAGCTCGGTTGCTTCCACTTTGTTGGCTGCTGGTGCGGCGGCTTGTTCTACTTTCTGCGGTGCAGTGAAGCCTTTTAGGGCTGGTGCTGGCGCAGCAGTGCGTTCCAGTTTACGGGGCTCGTATAACTTGGCTTCTGGCTGTTCGATGCGCTTGTAGCTAGATTCATCGATTTCATCGTCGGTGCGGTGACGAATGACGCGATAATCTGGGGTCATCATGTGCGGATCTGGGATCACATAGACTTCCACATCATGGCGTTGCTCTGTGATACGAATCGCTTTGCGTTTTTCGTTCAGCAGGAAGGCCGCTACATCGACAGGCACTATGGCTTCGATTTGTGAGGTGTTTTCTTTGATGGCTTCTTCTTCCATCAAACGCAGAATAGACAGCGCTAAAGATTCAGTACTACGAATCGTGCCTTGGCCATGACAGCGAGGGCAGATATGCGCAGCTGATTCTTCTAACGATGGACGCAGACGTTGACGCGACATTTCCATCAGACCGAAGCGAGAAATGCGGCCTAATTGCACGCGGGCGCGGTCGTGGTGCACGGCATCACGCAGGCGGTTTTCAACTTCGCGTTGATGGCGCACTGGCGTCATATCGATAAAGTCGATCACTACTAAACCACCTAAGTCTCGCAGACGTAATTGACGGGCAATCTCATCGGCGGCTTCAAGGTTGGTGTTTAATGCGGTTTCTTCAATATCGCCGCCCTTAGTTGCGCGGGCAGAGTTGATATCGATTGAGGTTAACGCTTCCGTTGGGTCGATAACAATCGAACCGCCCGATGGCAGACGCACTTCACGTTGGAACGCCGATTCGATTTGCGACTCGATTTGGAAGTGAGTGAATAATGGCACTTCGGCTTCGTAGAGTTTTACACGTTCTACGAAATCAGGGCGTACCAATGCGATATGTTGTTTGGCTTCTTCAAAAATACGTGGGTGGTCGATTAAAATCTCGCCCACATCGCGGCGCAGATAGTCACGAATTGCACGTACAATCACGTTACTTTCTTGGTGAATTAAGAAAGGCGCCGCTTTGCTTTGCGCCGCTTCGGTAATGGCTGCCCAGTGGTGCTGTAGAACTTTTAAGTCCCACTTCAGTTCAGTCGATTCTTTGCCAACACCTGCGGTGCGCACGATAAGCCCCATACCCGCTGGGACCTCTAAATCGGCCATGGCTTCTTTTAATTCTGTGCGCTCATCACCTTCGATACGGCGAGAAATACCGCCAGCACGAGGGTTGTTTGGCATCAAGACTAAGTAAGAACCCGCTAAGCTGATAAAGGTCGTCAGTGCCGCCCCTTTGTTGCCGCGCTCTTCTTTGTCAATTTGAACAATAACTTCTTGTCCTTCACTGACCACTTCTTTGATGTTTGGGCGACCTTGGAAAGAATAACCTTTAGGGAAGTATTCTCTGGCGATTTCTTTTAGCGGTAAAAAGCCGTGGCGCTCGGCACCATAATCAACGAAAGCGGCTTCTAAAGAGGGTTCTACGCGGGTAATTTTACCCTTGTAAATGTTGGATTTTTTTTGCTCGTGACCAGGACTTTCAATATCCAGATCGTACAGTTGTTGCCCGTCAACCAGGGCAACACGCAACTCTTCTGATTGAGTTGCATTGATTAACATACGTTTCATGATGACGTCATTCTTCTTTAAATGGAGGTCATCAAACAATCGCGTTTCGCTGCATTACGGGCCTAGCAGTAGGTCAACGAAGCCTCACGGCTGGTGGCTAGGCAAGGTGCGCATTACTGTTAGACGCAGTCGCTGCGTGTCGCATCCTATTTATGGCTTATTTTTTAATGATTACAAAAACAAGGAATTCGTTGTAAAACATCAACCAACCCCATAAATTCTTTCATTTCGTTCCGGTAATGCCCAAGTCGAATCGGTTTGTCTGACGACAAGTTAAAATATATTTCGAAATCGGTGAGAAAAACTTTAGATAAACCTAGTCAAAGTAAGGTTAGATTCTCGATTTAATCGTAAAAAACGCATTTGTGGTATTTTTACTCAGTATACGATTTGCAAATCAATGAGTTGCTATCAAGAAAATCTTTTTTAATCTATAAAGCTTTTCACTTGGGACTGGGACCTTGTGAACACTTTATTCACGGCTTATCCCTAATCGCTGGTGAAATATAGCAATAATCAAAAAATTCAGCAATGGAAAGGCACAATTCTTCTTAAGTGTTGTACAATGGCCGCCGTTTTAAGCAGATGGCACATCATGAATACAGAATCTCCACAGCTACAGGTGCAGTTGATCACGATTGACGAAGACCACCTCGACCAACGAATCGACAATTTTTTAATCACAGTGCTCAAGGGCGTTCCTAAGAGCATGATTTACCGTATCGTCCGTAAGGGCGAGGTACGGGTGAATAAAAAACGCATTAAGCCCGAGTACAAATTGCAAATCGGTGATGTGGTTCGCGTGCCGCCGGTCAGAATGGCTGAGCAGGACAATCGCACCGCGCCTTCAGCAAACTTGAGCAGAGTGTCACAGCTTGAAGACCGTATTTTGCATGAAGACAATCATCTGATTGTATTAAATAAACCTGCGGGGATTGCGGTGCATGGTGGCAGTGGCGTCGATTATGGTGTGATTGAAGCGCTACGGTCGTTACGTCCACAACAAAAGTTTTTAGAACTGGTTCACCGTCTCGATAAAGACACCTCGGGCGTGTTACTGGTGGCGAAAAAGCGCAGTGCGCTTAAGCATATGCATGACCAATTGCGTTATAAAAAGATGCAAAAGGATTACTTGGCCTTAGTAAAAGGTGAGTGGTCGGCGCAGGATAAAGTGGTTAAACAACCACTGTTAAAACTGACACTTAAGTCGGGCGAGCGTATCGTTCGAGTCAATGCCGAAGGTAAATCTTCCGAAACCCGCTTTAAAATTGTACAGCGTTATCAAGGTTGTACGCTTGTGCAGGCCAGCCCTGTAACAGGACGTACCCACCAAATTCGGGTGCATTGCCAATATATGGGACATCCCATCGCCTGTGATGAAAAATACAGCGAGCAGGCGTTCGATGACAGTATGCGCGCACTGGGTCTGACTCGACTGTTTTTACATGCGGCAGAGTTAATGTTTATTCATCCTGAAAACGATGAAGTGATGCGAGTCTCAGCGCCGCTCGATGATAATTTGCAGCAACTGCTAAGCAAGTTAAAGCGCGCTTAGCGTTTTTTCTGCACCAATTACCTACGGATAACCTGAGAGCATAAAAGTGTCAGTGAGCCATTCAACCCAACGAAAATATGATTTAGTGATTTTTGATTGGGATGGCACGTTAATGGATTCCATCGGCAAGATTATTGTTTGCATTGAGAATATGGCTAGGGCGCTGGCGTTACACGTGCCAGCTGAGACGGATATTCGCAATGTGATTGGCTTGTCGATGACGCAGGCGTTACAGGTGTTATTTCCCGAAGGTTTGACTTCAGGGCTGCCGATTAACGCAGCTGCGAGTGCAACACAAGAAAATGCTGCTCAAGCGCTTGTGGGCACCGATGATTTCTATATTAAGATGCGTGCCGAGTTCAAGACGCAGTATTTGCACCTTGATACCACGCCAACGCCGATTTTTAACCAAGCCCCCCAATTACTCGAATCATTATCAACTGCAGGGTACCAACTTGCCGTTGCGACGGGTAAGGCGAGAGCAGGCTTAGTGCGCGTGTGGGAGCAATCCGGCTTAGGTCACTATTTTATTGCTTCACGCTGCGCCGATGAGGCGCAGAGTAAACCTCATCCTGAAATGATCTTAAGTCTGCTGCAGGAGTTAGGTGTTCAGCCTGAACGAGCCTTGATGGTCGGAGACTCTTTGTTGGATTTGACTATGGCGGCGAATGCAGGGATTGACGCTGTGGGCGTGACTTACGGCGCCCATAATGAAGCAATGCTCCTGCAAGCCAATCCCATCGCATTAATCGATTCCCCTGAAAAACTCTTGCTGCATTTATAGTGATTGACTCATTAGTGCAGATTAATGACGAATGATGAGCTGAATCGCTAATAACCTAAGTGCTTTTTGAGTTATCTGAGCAAGCGATATGGCCAAGTGCCATCTCGCTTGCTTATCTCGGGCCGCACTTGCGTAATATCACCTTAATAATAGCTTCGCGCTAGTCGGCTAAGACATCGATTCCTTGAGTGAGCAGCATTTCAGTTAACAGTATTAAGGGCAGTCCAATCAACGTGTTAGGATCGCGGCCTTCTAAGCGATTAAATAAGGCAATTCCTAAGCCTTCACTCTTAAAGCTACCCGCACAATAAAAAGGTTGCTCTTTATCGACATAAGCGGCGATTTGCGCAGCCGTCAGCTGACGAAAATGCACGGTGAAAGGTTCGACCTGAGCTGTCATTTCTCCAGTCTTGGCATCATAGAGCGCAAGACCGGTATAAAAGGTGATTGCTTTGCCCGAGGCTTGGCTGAGCTGCTTGATCGCATTGTCTCGATTTAATGGCTTACCAATAATCTTGCCGTCAATCACGGCGACCTGATCTGAGCCTATAATTAATCCACGAGGAAAATGTCTCGCACCTGCCTCGGCCTTGGCTTTGGCAAGCCTTAAGACTAAGTCTTGGGCGGACTCATTTGCCATGGGGCTTTCATCGATATCTGGATTGCAAGTCTCAAAGGTTAAGCCTAACTTTTGCAATAGTGCTTGTCGGTAAACAGAGGTGGAAGCGAGGATTAACTGGGGCGTCATCGGTAAAAATCCATAAGAAAACCTGACTTATTGTCGCTAACCTGGCCGCTTGAATGCAAGCGAGTGGTGGCAGATTGCATGACTTTGGGACGGTAATCGGGGATTCTTACGATGAGTGCGGCTATTTTAGACGGCTTACGCTTGTGCGCCGCCCCGTGCTTGGGTAAAATTTCGCTTCCGTTAATTTCAATGTTGGGGCTAGAGAATCACTTAAGTCGCAAACTGGGACTTAAGTTAGAAATTTTTCTTTGACTCTAGCGTTTTCAAACTATAATATGCGCGCCTTATGCAAACAGTAAAGATACCGGTTTCAATTGATCCTTTTCGCGCCGCCTCGAGCCGTTCTACCTATGAGGGGATAGTGCCTGGGCAGCAATTGAGAAGATTAAATGAGTTATGTGCCGGCGACTGTTCCGATGTGGCAGTGTCGATTGAATGTGGCGTAGATTTGCAGGGGATAGTCTACCTGAAAGGGAAGGCTGTGACGGAGCTCACTCTGGTTTGTCAACGTTGCATGACGCTATTTACCACTGAGGTTACGGTCGAGTTTTGCTTCGGTCCATGCCGGACTAAGGCAGAAATCGATGAGCTCCCGGATGCGTATGACCCAATTGAGTGCAATGAGATTGGCGAAGTACGTCTGCATCAATTGATCGAAGATGAATTGATAGTCGCTATGCCTATCATCCCGATGCATGAAGAAACTGATTGCAACATCGGGTCAATGGACATAGTTGTAGGCGAGATCGAACCCGCTCAAGAGGAGCGTCCAAATCCGTTTGCAGTGTTAGAAAAACTGAAGAGCAAGTAATCTAGGAGACAGGGCCAATGGCTGTACAACAGAATAAAAAATCTCGTTCTAAGCGCGGTATGCGCCGTTCACATGACGCACTGAGCACTGCTCAGTTGTCTGTTGACGCTACCAGCGGTGAAGTCCATATGCGTCACAACGTGACTGCTGATGGTTTCTATCGCGGTAAAAAGGTAATCAACAAGTAATTTGTTGGTTTCCTAATGACGAGTCTGACGCTCGCGTTAGATGCGATGGGTGGCGATCATGGCCCCCACGTCACGGTGCCTGCAGCCTTGCGGGCACTAAAATCTCACTCTTCCCTTAAAATCATTTTAGTCGGCGATAAGACTGAAATTGATGTCTATCTGCGTCAAGCAGAACAACCGTTACTCTCACGTATTGAAGTCATTCACACCGATGAAGTGGTGAGTATGTCCGATAGACCCGTGCACGCTTTACGTACCCGCAAGAATAGTTCGATGCGCTTATCGATTGAACTGGTGCGTGACGGACGAGCTGCAGCCTGTGTAAGTGCGGGTAATACTGGTGCCTTGATGGCCATGGCCAAGGTGTTATTGAAGACCTTGCCCGGTGTAGACAGACCTGCGTTGGTCAGTTGTTTACCCTCGGTCACGCAAAAGCCAGTTTATTTATTGGACTTAGGTGCCAATATCTCCTGCGATTCAGAAACGCTTTTCCAATTTGCCGTGATGGGCTCTGTGCTGTGCGAGGCGGTGGATAAAAAATCCCGCCCTAAAGTTGCACTCCTTAATGTGGGTACAGAAGAAATCAAAGGCAACGATCAGGTTCAACAAGCGGCGCAAATACTGCAAAACACCGATCAGATTAATTACACCGGCTTTATCGAAGGTGATGAAATCTATTCGGGCAATGTGGATGTGATCGTTTGTGACGGTTTTGTGGGTAACATCACGCTCAAAACCTCTGAAGGCATTGCCAAGTTATTGGTTCATCAGTTAAAACGTGGCCTAATCCAAGGTTTCTTCGTGCGTTTTTTGGCAAAACTCATCGCCCCACGCATTCAGGCGGTCCTCAGCCAGATGAACCCCGACCACTATAATGGTGCAAGTCTGATAGGATTGCGCGGCATAGTTGTAAAGAGCCATGGAAATGCGGATGAAACTGCCTATTTACAAGCAATTAGTTTGGCAGTGACTGAAGCGCAACGTCGACTCCCCGAAATGATAAAAGATCGTTTGGAGTCGATTCTTTTAGATATAAATAACTGATTCCTCCTTATGCATACAAAAATTCTCGGAACTGGTAGTTACCTGCCAGTGCAGGTGCGTAGCAATCAAGATTTGGAAAAAATGGTGGAAACCAGTGACCAATGGATTGTTGAACGTACAGGTATTTCAGAGCGTCGCATCGCGGCGCAAGACGAAACTGTCTCAACTATGGGCTATCAGGCGGCATTAAAGGCGCTCGAAATGGCCGGCATAGAAGCATCAGAGTTAGATATGATCATTTGTGGCACCACCAGTGCGGCAAATGCGTTCCCTGCGGCGGCTTGCGAAATTCAAGCCATGCTCGGCGTACATACCATTCCAGCCTTTGATATTGCGGCGGCTTGTTCAGGTTTTGTGTATGCCTTATCCGTGGCGGACCAATTCGTTAAAAATGGTACCGCGAAAAAAGTCCTCGTGATTGGCGCCGACGTATTATCCCGTCTGTGTGAGCCAGAAGATCGCACTACTATTATCCTATTTGGTGATGGTGCAGGGGCGGCGGTTATCGGTGCTTCCGATGAGCCCGGGATTATTTCAACCCATATTTATGCCGATGGTCGTCAAGGTGACTTGCTTAAGTGCGCTTTCCCACCTCGTCAGGGGGAAACCTCTGAGGCGGTTGGCTTTATGACCATGAAAGGCAATGACGTCTTTAAAGTGGCAGTGACTCAGTTATCCCATGTCGTTACTGAAACATTGCGCCTGAATAATATCGATAAGTCGGAAATCGACTGGTTGGTTCCCCATCAGGCTAACTTCCGCATTATTAATGCCACAGCGAAAAAGCTAGATATGAGCTTAGATAAAGTGGTGTTAACCCTTGCTAAACACGGTAATACCTCGGCGGCTTCGGTACCGATTGCCTTAGACGAAGCCGTGCGTGATGGCCGGATCCAACGTGGCCAGCTATTGCTGCTTGAAGCCTTCGGTGCCGGTTTTGCGTGGGGCAGTGCGCTCGTCCGTTTTTAACCGTATCTGGATACGACTAAATTCCTAACTATCGTTATCTTGGTTTGCTGTCCAAGATAACGGTTTAGTGTTCAATAAATTAAGTTCGCCATAGGTAATTTGATATGGAAAATGTAGCTTTTGTATTCCCAGGCCAAGGTTCACAGGCCCTAGGCATGTTAGCCGAGCTGGCTGGTGCGCAGCCGATTGTGGGACAAACCTTTGCCGAAGCGAGTGAAGTGTTAGGGTATGATCTGTGGGCATTAGTGCAAGATGGCCCCGTTGAAACCTTAAATGAAACCGATAAAACCCAGCCTGCCTTATTAGCCGCAAGTGTGGCGATTTGGCGTGCCTATGTTGCTTCTGGCAAGGCCATGCCAGCGATGTTAGCGGGCCATAGCTTGGGTGAATATTCTGCATTAGTTTGTGCTGGTGTAATCGACTTTAAAGATGCGATCAAACTGGTTGAGCTCCGTGGTCAACTGATGCAGCAAGCCGTACCAGCCGGTACTGGCGCCATGTACGCGATTATCGGCCTGGATAATGACGGCATTGCTAATGCGTGTATTGAAGCCGCCCAAGGCGAAGTGGTGAGCCCTGTTAACTTTAACAGCCCAGGCCAAGTGGTTATCGCGGGTCAAAAAGAGGCGGTTGAACGTGCAGCTGCGGCCTGTAAAGCGGCGGGCGCCAAAATGGCGGTTGCGTTGCCTGTCAGCGTGCCATCACACTGCGCATTAATGAAACCTGCCGCTGATAAATTAGCCCTTGCGTTAAACGATGTACAGTTTAATGCGCCAAGCATCACTGTTATCAATAACGTGGATGTGGCATCACCCACTGCGGTTGCCGACATTAAAGATGCGCTGGTTCGTCAACTGTATTGCCCAGTGCGCTGGAGCGAAACCGTTGAATTAATGGCCGAAAAAGGTATTACACAGTTAGTTGAGTGTGGTCCTGGTAAAGTATTGACAGGTCTTGCGAAACGCATTAATAAATCTCTTTCTGCCCAAGCAGTTAATGACGTTGCATCCCTTGCCGCGTTAACTGAATAAGGAGTTTGTATGAGTATCAATCTGAGTTTAGCGGGCAAAGTTGCCTTAGTGACTGGCGCGAGCCGTGGTATTGGCCGTGCGATTGCTGAAACCTTAGTCGAAGCCGGTGCGATTGTGGTAGGAACTGCCACAAGTGAGAAGGGCGCCGCAGCAATTCAAGAATATCTGGGTGACAAAGGTTTTGGTTTAGTGCTTAATGTTACCGATAGTCAATCCGTCACCGATTTATTCGATTCGATCAAAGAAAAAGCGGGTGATGTTGATATTCTAGTCAACAACGCGGGTATCACCCGTGATAACTTGCTGATGCGAATGAAAGATGATGAATGGAACGATATCATCGATACCAACCTGACATCATTGTTCAGACTATCAAAACCTGTGATGCGTACCATGATGAAAAAGCGCTTCGGCCGGATCATCAATATCGGTTCAGTGGTAGGCACTATGGGCAATGCAGGTCAAGTTAACTACTCGGCAGCAAAAGCTGGTTTGATCGGATTTACAAAATCTCTTGCAAGAGAGGTTGCATCTCGTCAAATTACAGTTAATGCTATCGCTCCTGGATTTATCCAGACCGATATGACTGATGAGCTGACCGAAGATCAGCAAAAAGCTATCATGTCTCAGGTTCCGATGGAACGATTAGGGCAAGCGCAAGAAATTGCTAATGCCGTACTCTTCTTAGCGTCGGATTCTGCCGCTTATATCACAGGCGAGACCTTGCATGTGAATGGCGGAATGTACATGGTTTAAGGGCGGATGGCAGGGATACTGTCGCAACTGAGTAGTGATCTGTATCAATTGGTCGCTAAATTTCGTGGTTAGACCACGAAAACTAAGCTTGCATTGTCAGCCAAATCTAATAAACTACTCGCAATCTTACGCAAGTGCGTAATTTGAATAGGAAAGAAAACTAATGAGCAACATCGAAGAACGTGTAAAGAAAATCATTGTAGAGCAACTGGGCGTTAAAGAAGAAGACGTTAAACCAGCGGCATCTTTCGTTGACGATCTGGGTGCAGATTCTCTGGACACTGTTGAGTTGGTTATGGCTCTGGAAGAAGAGTTTGATACCGAGATCCCTGATGAAGAAGCTGAAAAGATCACTACTGTTCAAGCAGCGATCGATTACGTTTCTAAGAATCAGTAATTCTGAATTCTAGAGAACAGGCGGCAAATATGCCGCCTGTTTTTGTTTTAGCCCCGCCCAATTCTGCAATAGTGCCATTCAATCGTCTCTGGAACCTGTGTTGCATTTGTCCATGAGATGCTCGCCGCAGATTGGCGAAGACTCTTTATGATAGAAACACCATTGTCTGTCATAACCTTATCTATTTAGCATTAAAAGGTGACTGCCGTGTCTAAACGTCGTGTAGTGGTAACCGGTTTAGGGTTAGTAACTCCCGTGGGTAATACTGTCGATACTACTTGGAAGGCGCTGCTTTCGGGTAAGAGTGGTATTGCACCTATAACCAAATTTGATGCCAGCGAATTCACCACTCGTTTCAGTGGTTCTGTAAAAGATTTTGATGTTGAGCAGTACTTAACCAAGAAAGACGCCCGTAAAATGGACCTCTTTATTCAGTATGGTATGGCTGCTGGCATCCAAGCTATCCAAGACTCGGGTCTGGATATGAGCAAAGAAAACCCAGGCCGCGTCGGTACCGCTATCGGTGCGGGCATGGGCGGTATGTGGTTAATCGAACAAAACCACAGCGCGCTATTAAGCGGTGGCCCTCGTAAAATTTCGCCTTTCTTCGTGCCAAGCACCATTATCAACATGATTGCCGGCCATTTATCGATTATGTACGGTATGACTGGTCCTAACTTTGCCGTCACGACCGCTTGTACTACCGGTGTGCATAACATTGGTTTTGCGGCGCGTACTATTGCCTATGGCGATGCCGATGTGATGATCGCAGGCGGCGCCGAAGATGTGACTTGTCCATTAGGCGTAGGTGGTTTTGGCGCGGCCAAAGCCCTATCAACCCGTAACGATGACCCAACGGCGGCCAGTCGTCCGTGGGACAAAGACCGTGATGGTTTCGTCATCGGTGATGGCGCGGGTGTGATGGTGATGGAAGAATACGAACATGCTAAAGCGCGCGGTGCGACCATTTATGGTGAGCTCGTCGGCTTTGGTATGAGCGGTGATGCGTTCCACATGACATCGCCTCCAAGCGATGGTGCGGGCGCTGCGGCGGCTATGGTTAATGCGGTGAATGATGCCAAGTTGCCATTTGAGAAAATTGGTTATATCAATGCACACGGTACTTCAACGCCAGCGGGCGATAAAGCCGAAGCGGCAGCGGTGAAATCTGTATTTGGCGACCACGCTTATAATCTGCTAGTTAGTTCGACTAAGTCTATGACGGGTCATTTGCTGGGCGCTGCGGGGGCGGTTGAAGCGATTTTCACTTTGCTTGCGCTGCGCGATCAAGCCGTACCGCCGACCATCAACCTCGATAATCCAGACGAAGGTTGTGATTTAGACTTCGTGGCACACACTGCCCGCGATGTGAAGTTAGAGTATGCTCTGTGTAACTCCTTCGGTTTTGGTGGCACTAACGGTTCATTGCTGTTTAAGAAAGTCTAAATTGCGATAAGCTAGATAAAAAATGCGCCTATGGGCGCATTTTTTTATGCTCAAATTGTGCCGAATATCACTTTCTAACATGCTGATATCCTGAGGGTTAACCTTTGTTCATCCTACTTGTTTAATCTTACTTGGCGCCGATAATGACAGGCATACTCCGTCTAAAAGGAAGCTTGTCATGCTAAACCCTCTGGTGATCCCGCTTGTGCCTATCGTTGGGGCGGTAACCGCTAATTTAACCGAATTAATTCGAGGTGAATCTAAAGCTTGGCATCCTAATATGGATATCGGCATGAAGACCTTCACCTTTGCGATTGCGGCATATGTGCTGGTGTGGTTTGCCTTATTGGTGACCGCCATCAGCGTCGGTGGTAACAACCATTTATCGTCGGGATTTGAAGTGATTGGGCTGTTTCTATTTGGACTAGGGCTTTATACCTTTGGTGAAGGTACTCGCTTTGTTAGCAGCCAATTACAGCTGTGGTTGTATCGCTTAGCGTTGCCGGGATTATTACTCTCCTGTGGGCTGATAAGCTACTTTGGCTAAATCGGTTATCTTCGCCAAGACAATCGCAATTATCTTTACGCTATTGACCATTTCTATCGTAAACTCAACTTATTGCAAAATCATTGAGCCACAGAGGCTGAATAAGTTGAGGTTATATGGCTGGTATCGATAGACAAATTACCCTGAGATTTTTGTCTGAGCCTGCGGATGTGAATTTTGGTGGTAAGGTTCACGGTGGCGCTGTGATGAAATGGATTGACCTTGCGGCCTATGCCTGCGCTGCGGGTTGGAGTGGTAAATATTGCATTACCGCCTATGCGGGGGGGATCCGATTTGTACAACCGATCCTCGTGGGCAATATTGTTGAAGTCAGCGCTAAGGTGATTTATACCGGCAAGACCTCGATGCATATCGGTATTGATGTGCGGGCAGGGGATCCTAAGGTCTCTGAGCGCCATCTCACGACTCATTGTATCGTTATCATGGTTGCCGTGGATGAAAACGGACAACCGACACCCGTTCCTGAATGGGTGCCGCAGACTGAGCATGATATTCATCTGCGTGATTCTGCGCTGCGCTTAATGGAAATGCGCAAGAAAATTGGCGCCGAAATGGAAGCCCACGTGCAAAAGTGATTTTGGCTCGTGATAAAAAGCAAAGGCGCCAGTGTGCGCCTTTGTTGTTTCTGTCGAACACTGCGTTTGCTGCCGAGGGCATTTTTACTCTGACGCTTGCCTAAGCGAGTGCTACACTGCCGCCAGCGTTTTTTGCTACGGATTGACCCTTTAAGTTGAAACACTTGCTCGCATTTTTTTAGTTTAGGTCGGGTCTTTCTCGGAGTAACATAAGCGCGCATCCTGCGTGTCGTTAGTCCATTGTTGTCAACTCAGTGTTGTCAATTGAGTGATGTTAATGAACGCAGGGCAAATGTGTGGCGTAAAACGTTTCACCTTGTTTATCAATTAAAGGAATTCCTCATGGCAAAAGTCGCATTTATTGGTTTAGGCGTAATGGGTTATCCCATGGCAAGACACTTACTCAACAAGGGCCATGAGGTTACTGTGTATAACCGCACTTTTGCTAAGGCACAAACTTGGGTCGAGAATTACGGCGGTCGTTGCTGCCCAACACCCAAAGAAGCGGCTATTGGCCAAGATATTGTTTTTACCTGCGTAGGCAACGATAACGACTTGCGTGAAGTGGTATTAGGCAATGATGGCGTGATCCATGGCATGGCGCCAGGTACAGTACTAGTTGACCATACGACGGCTTCTGCCGATGTGGCCCGTGAATTACATAAAGTGCTGGCCGAAAAAGGCGTCGATTTTCTCGATGCGCCTGTATCGGGTGGCCAAGCTGGCGCCGAAAATGGCGTACTGACCGTGATGGTCGGTGGCGATCAAGCCGTGTTCGAGCGTGTTAAGCCCGTTATCGAAGCGTTTGCACGTTGTGCAGAGCGTTTAGGTGAGGTTGGTGCAGGCCAGCTCACTAAGATGGTCAACCAAATTTGTATCGCTGGTGTGGTTCAAGGCCTTGCCGAAGCACTGCAATTTGCCCGTAAGGCTGGTCTTGACGGTGAAAAAGTGGTTGAGGTGATCAGTAAAGGCGCGGCGCAAAGCTGGCAGATGGAAAATCGCTACAAAACCATGTGGGGACAGAGCTATGATTTTGGTTTTGCCGTCGATTGGATGCGTAAGGATTTAGGCATTGCCCTAGAAGAAGCTCGCCGCAATGGCTCGCACTTACCCTTAACCGCGCTAGTGGATCAGTTTTACTCAGAAGTTCAAGCCATGGGTGGCAATCGTTGGGATACTTCTAGCTTGTTAGCGCGTTTTGAGAAAAACACTAAATAGGCGGTGATTGCCAAATAGATTGCCATCGTGAATTTGATGGCATAAAAAAGCCCAGTCATGCACTGGGCTTTTGCATTGATGGGGGATAAAGACGGATTAGTCTGCCCAGCGAATATGGGTGACTAAACTGTGACTCTCGCCAGGAGCCAGCGTTAATTTATCTTCAAGCACATTGGCGGCTTCAAGACACACCATGGTCTGATAATCATCGTGATTAAAGCGGGCAAGGCGAGTCGATTTTTCAATCCAAGGGTTCCACAGTACGGCCGAGTGGCTATTTTCGCGGCTCACTTCAATCACACCTTGGGGCGTATGTAAGTGTTGAACTGGACCTAGGTTGGTGTAAACGCGGTCGGTTTCGCGGTCAAATAGCACATCATCTGTCGTTTGCGGATAAGGCCCTTCGGCAAACTCAATATATTGAGCGCCACTAAAACCAGTGGCTTTAAGCTGGTGAATATCTTCAATCGGAAAATAGCTGTGTAGTGCTTGGGTGAGCGTAACGGGCACATCGCCAAGGTTAGTATTAACTAAGCTGATACTTAAGGTTTCACCTAAGGTAAAGAGCACGTTGACTTGGGTATGGTGCGGCCAAAAGACCTTGTCTTCTTCGCTGATCGTTAAACTGAAACGCAAATCCACCAGTTGATTTCGCATCTCAACAGACTCGAGTGTCCAAATACGGGTGCGGGCAAACCCATGTTGTGGAAAATTAGCTTGATTGCTCATGCCAAACCAAGGCCAGCAGACGGGTACACCGCCACGGATCCCATTACCGGGTTGATAGTCATCCGCCGAAGACACCCACAACAGGGGCGGCTTACCTACGGGTTGAAAATGATCGATTTGCGCGCCCTGTAAAAAAATCCTTGCTTGGCATAACGCAGTGTTTACTTCGACATAATCGAGCCCGTTTGCGTGTTTTTTGGTGGTAACAGAACCCATAGTAACAATATCCTCAACCTGATGACGTATCAGCAATACAGACACTTAGCTTACAAACTTTTGCACTTGAGCATAAGCCTTTGTTGCGATCAATTTACGGTTTCGCTGTTCGATTGTGTAAACAAAAGTCATTGTGCCAAGGTCCAGATGCTTCCTTTTTCAACAGATTTAGCTAAAGTGGTCAGAGCACTGAGTTCATTGCCATAAAACAAGAAAGGGAAGCGATTATGCCAGTCTATCAAGCACCACTACGTGACTATCAATTTATCCTCGATGAAATGTTGCATATTTATCAGCAAGATGCTCTTAAAGGCTTCGATGAAATCGACCCTGATCTGGTCGATGCCATCCTACAAGGTATGGCGGATTTTAGTACTGAGGTGATGTTGCCGTTAAATAGCGTGGGGGATGTGCAGGGCTGCAAACTCGTGGATGGCAAAGTGGTTACCCCCGAAGGTTTTGCCGGCGCCTATCAGCAGTTTGTCGACAATGGCTGGCCAACACTGACCTGCGATCCCGCCTATGGCGGCCAAGGGTTACCCGAAGTGGTCGGCATTTTCGCCACCGAGATGCAAACCTCGACCAACATGGCCTTTGCCATGTATCCCGGCCTTACCCATGGCGCCTATGCGGCCATTCATGCCCACGGCAGTGAGGCGCTGAAACAAAAGTATTTAGCCAAATTAGTGAGTGGTGAATGGACTGGCACCATGAACCTAACCGAATCTCATGCTGGAACTGACTTAGCACTGCTGCGTACTAAGGCCGTTCCTGCAGCTGACGGCTACTTTGCCATCACTGGGGAGAAGATTTTTATCTCCTCGGGTGACCATCAATTTACCGATAACATAGTGCATTTGGTGCTAGCTCGCTTACCCGATGCCCCCGAAGGGGTGAAGGGGATTTCGCTGTTTGCCGTGCCCAAAGTGTTAGTCAACAGTGATGGTAGTTTAGGTGAGGCGAACAGCCTCTATGCTAGCGGCCTCGAGCACAAAATGGGGATCCACGGCAATTCAACCTGTGTGATGGTATTTGAGGGGGCACTCGGTGAGTTAGTCGGCGAACCCCACCAAGGGCTGCGCGCCATGTTTACCATGATGAACCAAGCGCGACTTGGTGTCGGGATGCAGGGATTAGGTGTGTCCGAAATCGCCTATCAAAATGCCTTGGCCTACGCCAAGGATAGATTGCAGAGCCGCGCCATCAGTGGGGCTAAAGCGCCCGAAAAAGCCGCCGATCCGATTTTGGTTCACGGTGATGTGCGCCGAATGTTGTTATCGCAAAAAGCCTTTAATGAAGGTGCCCGGGCACTCGTTGGTCAGCAGGCGCTGTGGCTCGATGAGGCAGAGCGCCATAGCGATCCTGCCAAAGCAAAAGTGGCTGCCCAATTAGCGGCGTTATTTACCCCTGTGGTGAAAGGCTTTATCACAAACCGTGGTTTTAACGCCTGTGTGGATGCACAGCAAGTATTTGGCGGCCATGGCTATATCCACGAGTGGGGCATGGAGCAATTCGTGCGTGATAGCCGTATCGCTTTGATTTATGAAGGCACAAATGGCATTCAGGCGCTCGATTTAGTTGGGCGTAAGCTGCTGAGCGATCGCGGCGCCGCCATGCAGCAATGGTCTGCGCTAGTGACTGAGTTTATTCAATCACAGGGCAAAGATCCGCAAATGCAGCCCTATATCAGTGGGCTAATGGATTGCGCCACCGATTTACAAAAGGCGAGCGGTTATTTAGCGACCCATGCGGCTAGCAATCCCGACATTATCGGCGCGGCATCGATGGCGTATCTCGAGTTATTTGGCATTACTGCCCTTGCCTGGATGTGGGCGCGTATGGCGAAGATTGCCCTGACTGCACTCGAAAATGGCACGCAAGAGTCCAATTTTTACCAAGCTAAACTGAAAACGGCGGACTTTTATATGGCGTATTGGGCCGTGCAGAGCCGCAGTCTGCGTAAACAGTTGGAGCAGGCGAGTGAGATGTTAACCACGCTCGATGAGGCGATTTTTTAAGTTTACCTTCAAAGTGTTACAACCAGTCAAAGCCAGCAGCGTGATGCTGGCTTTTTTATTAAGATGGCTTTTATTAAGCGCCATTCAGTAAGAGCTATGCACTAAGATCCATTCACTAGGAGCCATGCCGTTACATCCATACATTACGAGTGGACTCTCTTTACAATTGTTACAAATCCCGACCGATGTAAATTTAAATGAGAATTATTGTCATCTAATAATCAAACTTTATAATGACGGCACATTTTAGATGACATGGGTAAACCACAGGTTTGCTCAAGGTTGGGGGACTTTGTGAAATCACGTTTTGCCTATTCAATACTAACGCTTGCCCTGATGCCGCATTTGGTCTTTGCGGCTGCGCCTAACGCTCAAGAGCGTCAACCCGAACAAGAAAGTGTTTCAACGGCACAAGCCGCTATACAAACCAACACACAGGCCGAAGCACAAGCTGAGACTAAGGCGCCAGAGCGCATTGTTGTGCGCGGTCGCGCCATGCAAATGTATGTCGATAAAGAGACGGAAATCGGCACTAAAACGGCCATCAATGTGATGGAGCTGCCGCAGTCAGTACAAGTGCTGACCGAGCAACTGATTGACGATCAAGCCGCCCGCAATATTACTGACTTATACCGCTCCATTGCCGGTGTCAGTGAATTTAGCTATTCCGGCGTGACCTTTCGTGGCTTTCGCGACGATGCCAACGTGTTTTACGATGGCGTGCGTGGCGACCCGTATTCGGGATTTTCGGTGCCACAACTGTTCAACGTACAGCGGGTTGAAGTATTAAAAGGCCCTGCATCGGCACTCTATGGCGGTGGCGAACCCGGCGGCATGATTAACTATGTCACCAAAAAACCAACCTTTGTCGAGCGTAAAGAGCTCACCCTAAGCACGGGCAGCTACGACATGATGGGCGGCTCGCTGGATTTCACCGGCGGCTTAACCGAGGATTTAGCCTATCGATTGGGAGGCTATTATCAACAGGAAGATAGCTTCCGTAACAATGCCGATAGTTTAAATGCCGAAGTAGCAGGTGGCTTACTGTATGAAATCAGTGACGATACTAAGCTGACCACCACATTCGATCTGATAAGACAGGACTTGGGCGGTAATCGACTCCGTGGTGTACCCGTGGATGATGCGGGGAATTTCCTCGTTGACCCTTCCTACAATGCCAACGAGAAGAGCGACTTCCAGAAAATGGATGCCTTGGTGCTGCAAGCGATTCTCGATCATCAATTTAGTGATGATTTTTCGGTAAAAACTCAAATTCGTTATCTGAATAATGAATCCGATCAGCAATATCACGAATCCCGTGGCTGGGTCGATGTGAACGGTGATGGTAAGGCAAACAGCGCTGATGGCACCATCAAACGTGAATATCGTGTCCAATCCCGTGCCAATGACGAAATCAGTTTAACCAACGATTTTGTCTATCGCTTTAATGCCTTAGGTTTTGAGCATGAGTTCCTGTTTGGTGGTGATTATCACTACGTCGAAACCGAATACCATTACAAGTTGGCGACCAGCAAGGAAGGCGTGGGTAATCTCAATATCTTTGAGCTGAATTACGGAGAAACTAATCCGAGTACTTATCAGTTAAAAGACATGGATACCGACGGTACCCGCTCCAACCGTTTTGGCTTTTATCTGCAAGAACATCTGCATTTCAACGAGCAGTGGTCTTTAATTGCGGGTCTACGCTTTAGCCAGTTTGATGATTACGACAAAAAGACCGGATTCTCCTTTAGCGATAATGCCATTACCCCAAGGGCTGGGCTGAATTATCGTCCAATCGAATCTATGTCTTTCTATTTGAACTACTCAGAGAGTTTCAATCCGGCATCATTGTCGGATCAAGAGAGCATTAAAAGTGACGGCGCACTCGATCCCGAAACTGGTAATCAAATAGAACTCGGGATGAAAAACGAGTGGCTTGATGGCCAGTTTATGACCACGCTCGCACTCTATCGCATTGAAAAACAAAATGTTGCTCAGGCAAACCCTCTAGATACCGGCGATGACGATGGTATTCCTAACTTAGTCAATTTAGGCGAAGTACGCAGCCAAGGGGTGGAATGGACGCTGGTGGGCGATCTCACTGATAATCTTACCGTGACGGCCAACTATGCCTATAACGATACCGAAGTGATTAAAGGTGTGACCAACGACAGTTTGACCAACACCTTTGGCGACGGCAAACACTTTGCCAATGCGCCGCGTCATCAAGCAGGTTTATGGACGCGTTACGATATTCAAGCGATTGATTCGGCCATTGCTTTTGGGATGGACTATGTGGGCGAGCAATTTAGCCTCAATGGTCAAACGGTGAAACCCCATACAGTGTTTGATATGAGCTGGACGACCCAATGGGATCAAACCCAAGTGCGCGTAAATCTGAAGAATATCTTCGACAAGGAATATGCTGTTAGCGGATTTAGTGAGCGCAATGGCCATTTCCCCGGTGAGCCGCGTAATGTCACCCTCGAATTGACCCATAAGTTCTAGGGTAAAGCTTCCAAGTGTCATCTATGCCCGCGTGATGATTCGCGGGCATAGATTGCTTGCTAAGCAATTGTATCTAAGGATAAATTTAACTATACCTTTTAATGTGCATTAGCGTTTTAGCATTGCTGCTAACCATGTCATGATCCGAATGAAAGGCTTCTAATATTTTATTTATCGATTACAACGATAGATTCTATCCGTTTTTGACTGTGACAATCTTTGTTTAGACTGAGCTTATCTATTCTCCATTGCGTCTTTATTGCGATAAGGTCAGTTATGCCGCCCATTAGCCATTTATCTTCTGCCTCTCAATCTGTTACCGCGCCGAAAGTGGCGTTAATTGCAGAAGGCGGTGGCCAGCGTGGCATTTTTACCGCAGGCGTACTCGATGCTTGGCTTGAGGCGGAGTTCGACCCCTTCGATTTATTGATTGGTACCTCAGCAGGCTCGCAAAACTTGACCAGTTTTTTAGCCAGACAAAAGGGTTACGCCAAAAAACTCATCCGAGGGCTAACGCGCCATAAACGCTTTTATCAACTAGGACGCGGTTTGATTGGTGCCAACGTTATCGATCTTGACTGGTATTTTGAGCAGACTCAGCGTGGCAGCTTTAAGCTGGATTTAGCTGCGGCGAGTCAATCCCTCAATGGGCGAGAACTCCTTATTACGACTACACGAGTGTCTGATCGCCAAGGGTATTTCTTGAGTCCAACCAGTCATGAGCACTGGCGTGAACTACTCAAAGCCTCTAGCGCCTTGCCTTTTTTATATAAACAGGGGGTCAAGTTAACGCCTTGGTTAGGGATTGAATCTGCTAATCATGTTGAAGCGACACTCGAACCCGAGCAAGACTTTTACCTCGATGGCGGTTTAGCGGCGCCGCTGCCCGTGCGAGAGGCGTACAAACGGGGCGCCCGTAAAATTGTGGTCGTGAGAACAGTCAATGAGGACTTTCAAGCCCAATCGGCTTGGGTACATAAGCTTAAATCGTGGATCTGTGTCTCTGGCTTTTGCCCTAAGACCATTGATTACTTAGTGCAGCATGAAGAAGCCTATCAGGCCGAGTTAGACTTTATTGCCAATCCTCCCGATGATGTTGAAATTGTGCAGATTTTTGCGAAGGCGCCATTACAGAGCAAGCTGTTAGGCAGTACAGATGTGGATTTACGCATTGATTATCAGCAAGGGATAAAGGCGGGGAAGGCGTTTCTTGCAACGTCTTCTGGGCAAATTGCCAAGGCTAAAGATGCGACGCCCGTTGCACCGCTGGCGATATCGGCCTAGGTTATTTGTTCGATCTCAAGGTGATATTTCAAAGCAGCATTTATGTTTGGCGCCATGTGGTCAAGCTAAATCCAAGTCTTAAAGAGTTAGATAGTTAAAGATAAAAGCCACCCTAGGGTGGCTTTTATCTTGATGGCATGCGTCAGCGATTAATAGCTGGCGGCATGCACTGAGCGTACGGCGCGGCCAGAGGGGTCGATAATGCCACGTAGGCTTTCATCCCATGCCAGCGCTTCTGGAGTAGAGCAGGCGACCGACTTGCCACCGGGAACCGTTTCGGCGGCGCTTGGCAATGGATAATGCTCCTCAAAGAAACAACGGTAGAAATAGGCTTCCTTGGTTTCTGGCGTGTTGTACGGGAAGCGGAACTTCGCGTTAGCCAGTTGTAAGTCGTCGACTTGCTCAGCAGCATGGGCCTTTAAACCATCAATCCAAGAGTAACCCACGCCATCGCTGAATTGCTCCTTTTGACGCCAGGCGACTTCTTTTGGCAGTTTATGCTCAAAGGCTTGGCGCAGAATGTGTTTCTCAATGCGGCCATCCTTAGACATTTTTGCCTCGGGGTTGATGCGCATCGCCACATCCATAAATTCCTTATCGAGGAAAGGCACACGGGCTTCGAGTCCCCACGCCGCCATGGCTTTGTTGGCGCGCAGACAGTCGAACAGATGCAGTTTATCCAGTTTACGCACGAGTTCTTCATGGAAGGCCTGCGCGTTTGGTGCCTTATGGAAGTACAAGTAACCGCCAAAGAGTTCGTCGGCACCTTCACCCGATAACACCATTTTAATGCCCATCGCTTTGATTTTACGCGCCATCAGGTACATAGGTGTCGCGGCACGAATGGTGGTCACATCATAGGTTTCTAAGTGGTAGATGACTTCTTTAATCGCATCTAAACCCTCTTGGAAGGTAAAGTTGATCTCGTGGTGAATGGTACCAATCGCATCGGCGACCTTCTTAGCGGCGGCTAAATCCGGCGCGCCTTTTAACCCTACGGCAAAGGAGTGCAGCTGTGGCCACCAAGCGCCACTTTGATCGTCATCTTCAATACGGCGCTTGGCAAAGGTTTGGGTAATGGCTGAGATCACCGAGGAATCTAAACCGCCAGACAACAACACGCCGTAGGGCACGTCGGACATCAATTGGCGCTTAACGGCGGCTTCGAGGGCATCACGTAATTCTTCTTGGCTGGCGCCGTTATCTTTCACTGCATCAAAGCTCTGCCAATCGCGAGTGTAGTATTGCACTGGCTCACCGATGCTTGAGTACAGATATTGCCCTGGCTGGAATTCGGCCACGGTTTTACAGACAGGCATCAGTGCCTTCATTTCGGAGGCGACATAGAAGTTACCCGCCGCATCACGCCCTGTGTACAGTGGGATAATGCCCATATGATCGCGGCCAATAAGGTAGGCGTCTTTGGCTTTATCGTAGAGTACGAAGGCGAAAATACCGTTTAATTTATCAAGGAATTCAGTGCCATATTCTTGATATAGCGCCAAGATCACTTCGCAGTCAGAGTTGGTTTGATAGCTGTATTTATCGCCGAGTTGGGCTTTGAGTTCTTTATGGTTGTAGATCTCACCGTTTACCGCGAGGATAAGGCTGCCGTCTTCGGTTAGCAGTGGCTGCGCACCGTGTTCAATATCGACAATCGCCAAGCGCTCATGGGCCAAAATCGCTTTGTCGCTGGCGTAAATGCCTGACCAATCGGGGCCGCGATGGCGCATCAGTTTGGACATTTCCAGTGCCACTTGGCGCAGCTCTTTCGCATCGGATTGAATATCTAAAATTGAAAAAATCGAACACATAATGCAACTCCTAAACCGCTATATTTCATTTGAGGATGTCTCAATTGAGTATCAATGTGCCAGCAATTCGGGATTTTGCCAAACATTATTTTTGACGATTCGTTTGATTTTAGGTGTTTTAAGTGAGTTTGCTGTATCTTTAAAATGCTTTTAATTGGTTTTTATTTAATTTATTTCGAATTTTTATGAATAAAGTGTTTTTGCTTGTGGGTTGCCAAGCGGGATATTGGTAAATACGTAATGTTGACTCAAGAAAATCCGTTTTTAGGAAAATAATCATAAATGTGAGCAAGATAGTGATCCAATCGCAAGTGTTGCTGATTTAATAAACAGTTTATCGGCGGTCAATGCGCGTGTTGCTACAGTCAAGGTCAAACTAAAGTGGGGCGGCTGGTAAAATAATAAGGCACCTCTCAAGGTGCCTTATAGGGATGTTTTAGCGATGAATCGCTTTACTTAAGTGTTTACTTTGCGGCCGTGGCAAGTTCCGTTTTGGCAGGACGCAGGCTGTTGAACTCAGTGCCTTGATAATAGCCTGGCCAATCTTGGCTGTTACCTAAGGTGCGAGTCACCTGATAGTAAACTTCGAGATCTTGAATCGCACCGCTCAGATCCCAGTCTTCATGGTATTCATCGCAGACATTGTGGTAGCAGCCCTTCATGGTCGCCTGCATCTGAGTCTTATAGCTTGCTGTTGCGGCATCTAGGGGCTCGCTGCCGCCACCAGCAAAGACCGCAGGCACGCCAAGTTTGGCAAAGCTGAAGTGATCAGAGCGGAAGAAACCGCCCGACGCAGGATTCTTTTCACCCAAAGCAATACGGTTTTGCAGTTTGGCGGCATCGACTAAGTAGTTCTCAAGCTCAGACTTACCTTTACCGACGATAGTGAAGTCCTTGGTTTTTCCATAGATATTGGTGCTATCTAAGTTGAGCACTGCCACTGTTTTATCAATGGGATAGATTGGGTTGGCAGCGTAATAGCGTGAGCCGAGTAAACCTTGCTCTTCACCTGTCGTCGCGATAAAGGTCACCGAGCGCGCTAAGCCGTGGCCCTGTTTGGCGTTATCGGCCAGTTGTCTGGCGATTTCTAAAATGCCCGCAATGCCCGATGCGTTGTCCATAGCACCATTGTAAATCTTATCGCCTTCTTTACTGTCATCTTTGCCAATATGGTCCCAGTGGCCAGTAAATAGGATTTGCTCATCGGCTTGCTTAGTGCCGGGAAGGGTGGCGACCACGTTATAGCTGTTGGCGTATTCGGCTTTGTTTTTAAAGGCGATGTTGGCCGTTTGCTCAAGGGGTAAGTTAATCGGGCTATCGGCGGCGCGCGCCATCAGCGTTGGTAGGGATAAACCTGCTTTTTCAAATAATTGTGTTGCAGCATCTAAGGTTAACCAGCCTTCGACTTGCACGCGACTGTCTTGCTCGGCTTTGCTGAGGACTAAATCTTGCTGCGCGCCAGTCCAGCTGTTTTCAACCACGGACCAAGGATAAGAAGCAGGCTCGGTATCGTGAATGATCAATGCGCCGAGCGCACCTTGGCGGCTCGCTTCTTCAAATTTGTAGCTCCAGCGACCATAGTAGGTCATGGCTTTACCGTTAAACTTACCTGAGTCAGGGCGGGCAAAACCGGGATCGTTCACTAAGATCACCGCAATTTTGCCTTTCATATCCACATCTTGGTAATCGTTCCAGCCATATTCAGGTGCATTCACACCGTAGCCAACAAACACTAAGGGCGCGTTTTCGATATTGACGCCGCCATTATCGTGACGACTGTTTAAGACGATATCTTTGCGAAAGGTTAACGGCAATCCTGCCAAGCTGATTTGCTGCGCATCGTAGGCGGTATAACTCACCATAGGTACTGGTTGTAAAAAACTGCCTTGATAGGCGCCTTTGAGTCCCATTTCGGCAAAGGCCTTAGATAGGTAGTCTAAGGTGAGCTTTTCACCGTGGGTAGTGGGGGCGCGGCCTTCAAACTCATCGGAGGAAAGGTTTTTAATATCGTTTCTAAAGCGTGCTTCATTCATTTGCACGGGTTTCAGTGCTGTACTGCTGTTGGCATCGGGCTGGGCCGAATTAGGGCTGCAGGCGCTGAGCATGGCTAGCGCGCAGACAGGATACAAACGTCGCATAGGTTAATCCTACTGTTGTTTTTAGGGCGTATTTCACGCATATATCAAAGGAGTATGTCGCGCCTTATCATGAAGCAAGCGCTACTGGGGAACAAGGGAGAGCCAAGGGGAAAAATGTTACTTAATGTTGCTTTACCGTATCGAGTCTGTTGTGGTTCTCAGCACGCTAAGGTGCTGAGAATCGGGCGATTTAAGGATTAAACTACATCAATATCGCCGGCGCAGGCGAATACATGATTGGGGCGGAAAGGCTCTTTATCGATATCTTCAAGCTTACTTACGCCGCTGGTAACCAGAATGGTCTCAAGCCCCGCTTGAAACCCCGCCAGAATATCGGTACGCATATTGTCGCCAATGATCACGGTATTTTCGGAGTGACCGTCGATATGGTTGAGCGCCGAGCGAATAATCCACGAGCTGGGCTTGCCCACATAAAAGGGCTTTTTGCCAGTAATGCGCTCTATTGGAGAACACAGGGCGCCGCATGCTGGACTGTAAGCGGGGCCGTGAGTGTCGGGATTGGTGGCGATAAAACGGGCACCGCGGGCGACGAATCCGGCGGCCTTATGGATCATATCCCAGTTATAGGAGCGGGTTTCACCCACAATCACGAAGTCGGGATTAATGTCGGTAATGGTAAAGCCAGCCTTGTAGAGCTCATGGGTGAGGGCGCCTTCGCCAATCACAAAGGCTTTACTGCCTTCTTGATGCTTTAAAAAATCGGCGGTGGCCATGGCCGAGGTGTAAAAACATTCTTCAGGTACGTCTATCCCGGCGGCGCTGAGGCGGTTTTGCAGATCTTTACCCGTTTGTACTGGGTAATTGGTCAGAATAACGAGGGGATTGCCTTGGTCGAGAACGCGGTGGATAAATTTATCACTGCCGGGGATCAGCTTATTGTCGTGCAGGAGTACACCATCGATATCGCAGATAATATTTTTCATCTAATAGTCTCTTGTATGCCGAACAAAATCACTTTTCGTTAGCTTATCTAATGCCACATTAGGCGAGAAAACAATGATTTTGTATGACAAGACGAAAAAAAAGAGACCCTTAAGGTCTCTTTTTTCGCGAGGCTGTGTTTAATCGGGGGCGTAGCCGTTAGGTCCGATTAAGGTGCCATCGAGATAGGCTTGGCCGTCCTGCATCTTGAGGCGTTGATGGCTGAACCATTTCACCACCAAAGGATAAATCGCATGCTCTTGCTCATGGACACGAGCGGCGAGCATCTCAGCGGTATCATCCTCATAAACAGGGACTTTTGCCTGTAAAATCACTGGGCCTGCATCCAGCTCTGGGGTGACAAAATGCACACTGGCGCCATGTTCAGTGTCTTTGGCATCAATGGCGCGCTGGTGGGTGTTTAATCCGGTATATTTAGGCAGCAATGAAGGGTGGATATTGATCATGCGTCCTAAGTAACGATTCACAAAATCGTTGGTCAGAATACGCATAAATCCGGCCAACACGATCAAATCGGGTTGGTACTTTTCAATTGTTGCCATTAACCGTGCATCGTAATCAGAGCGAGATTCACCTGAATGAGCAATCACGCAGCTGGTATCAATTTCACTATGATGGGCGCGAATTAAACCGTAGGCATCGGGTTTATTACTGATCACTCCGACAACTTCGGCCTGCAGATTATCGTCACAACCGTCGATAACGGCTTGCAGGTTACTGCCATTTCCGGAAATTAATACAACTACACGACAGCTTTGGGGCATTACAGGATCTCCACTTGCTCTTCATTGCCTTCGCGAGCAGCGATAGCACCGATTAGCCAAGCTTGTTCGCCTTCGGCGGCGAGCAGTGCCAGTGCGGCATCGACCTTATCGGCTGGCAGCGCAACGATCATGCCGACACCACAGTTAAAGGTGCGGTACATTTCATATTCTGCAATGTTACCGTTTTCCATTAACCAATTGAAAACGGCAGGCCATTGCCATGAATCACCTTGGATAACGGCTTTGCAGTTTTCAGGCAGTACGCGGGGGATATTTTCCCAGAAACCGCCGCCAGTGATGTGCGCCATTGCGTGCACGTCTGATGCTTCGATCAGCTTGAGCAATGATTTAACGTAAATTTTGGTTGGTTCTAACAGATGTTGGATCAATGGCTTGCCATTGAGATCCTGTTGAGGGTCCGCTTGGCTGACTTCTAATACTTTACGAACTAATGAGTAGCCATTTGAATGAGGACCGCTTGAGGCTAAGGCGATCAGCGCATCACCCGCAGCCACTTTACTCCCGTCAATGATGTCGGCCTTTTCAACCACGCCCACACAGAAACCTGCGAGGTCGTAATCTTCGCCTTCATACATGCCTGGCATTTCAGCGGTTTCACCGCCGATTAACGCACAACCAGATTGGAAACAACCTTCGCCGATGCCGTTAACAACAGAGGTTGCTGTTTCTACATCTAGCTTGCCTGTTGCGTAGTAATCGAGGAAAAACAACGGCTCAGCACCTTGAACGATCAAGTCGTTCACACACATAGCCACTAAGTCGATACCGACTGTGTCGTGTTTTTTGTAATCGATAGCTAAACGCAATTTAGTACCAACACCATCGGTGCCTGACACTAAAACAGGTTGCTTGTATTTAGTGGGTAATTCACACAATGCGCCAAAACCACCTAAGTTGCCCATTACCTCTGGACGACGGGTACGTTTAACAGCCGCTTTAATGTTACTTACCAGTGCATTACCAGCATCAATATCAACGCCAGCGTCTTTATAGCTCAGTGGGGTAGGAGTGCTCACGGAGGATCCTCTCGGGTACATCGTTATTGGATTTTTATGCGGCGGTATTCTACCAGCTTGTGCTAGGGGTCGAAAGCCATGATTTGGATTTATCGCCTTGCGGGGAGTATTTTTAGCTTCACAGGGGGATATTTCACATTTTCTATCCTGCGATTGGTCATAAAATAGTAGATGAATGGGCGTATCTTAAGCGATAGGCAATAATTCTTGGGATATTGCTCACGATTAGCTCGAATGGCAAAACTTTATGTTTTACCCAATAAACAAATCATCTAAAATCTGAAAAATTTGCCTAAGATATTTCGCGAACAACAGTAGGAGAGAAAAATGAAAGTTGTCGAGGTTAAACACCCGTTAGTGCGTCACAAAATCGGCCTGATGCGTGAAGGTGACATTAGCACTAAACGTTTCCGCGAGCTAGCCGCCGAAGTGGGCAGCTTGTTAACCTATGAAGCTACCGCAGATTTCGAAACCGAAACTGTTACGATTGAAGGCTGGAATGGTCCAGTTGAAGTGGATCAGATCAAGGGCAAAAAAGTGACTGTTGTGCCAATCCTGCGTGCGGGTTTAGGTATGATGGACGGTGTACTTGAGCATATTCCAAGTGCGCGTATTTCGGTTGTAGGTATCTACCGCGACGAAGAAACCTTAGAGCCAGTGCCATATTTTGAAAAGCTGGCCAGCGATATGAACGAGCGTATTGCACTGATCGTTGACCCTATGCTGGCAACCGGCGGCTCTATGATTGCGACGATCGATCTGCTGAAAAAACGCGGTTGTACGTCAATTAAAGCCCTAGTGTTAGTCGCTGCGCCTGAAGGGATTAAAGCCCTTGAAGCGGCTCACCCAGATGTAGAGCTGTATACTGCCGCTATCGACAGATGCTTAAACGAGAAAGGCTATATTCTGCCTGGTTTAGGCGATGCCGGTGATAAAATCTTCGGTACTAAATAAAAACGAGATGACTTAACCGTCATTAAGATTCGATAGGGGAGCTTAGGCTCCCTTTTTGTTTTTGGCGTCCGCAATACAAAATTCATCGCCCTTCCCACTGCTTGAACTAGAGTTAACAATAAGATTTATTTCAATTTAATACTTGAACAATACAAATGTTCGTTATATTCAATTCATTTTAAGTAAGATGATCGCAGGGATTATGATTAGTACAAAACTCAGTTGGGCACTGGTTCGTCAATCCTGTTCACTGGCAACATTGATATTTGTTGTCCTGCTGCTCATTCTCTTACCCTTCAAAATCGATAAGGAACATAAGGCTTTCGTTCATTTCCTGAGGGCAAAACACACTGTGCCAAGTTATGTGGAGCTGCTTGGGAAAGGATTGTCGTTACACGATATTATTGATTTTGATAGCGCGCTGCTTGCGCCCTTTAAGCTCGACCCTTCGCGCTTATTATTGCCTCCTGGAAGTCATTTACTGCCGGAAGAAGAGCAAATCATTCGTTATTTTGACTACCTCTATTCGAGTCGCAAGAATGCGGTTCGCGGGGCTTTTGTCTATATCGGCTTATATAAAAGCAATGCCTTGTATGTGGCATCCCCAATTCCTGAAGAAGTGAAAAACCGATTAATTCACGATCACATTTTGACCAATGAGTTTTGTCAGCGGCTGCATTATTGTAGTAAGGACGCGTCGGCGGAGTCCTTGGCGGACGGTATCGTGTTATCGATTCCTTATGTTGATGAAATTACAGGAAATGTAATTTTCTCTATGGCGGCACCGATTTCATCTTCCCACGATCCTGCGCACCTGTGGGGGGATGTGATTGCCGATACGGCATTTATGGCATCGGGATTTATGCGGGGTAAAGGCTATGAGTCGGTGATGACTCCTTATGGCACAGATATAGTGATCACTGGCGACAGCCTCTGGACGCGTATTACGCCAGAGTTCTTGTTTTATCCCATGAGTAATCATCTGGATAACCTCACCACATTAACCTACAAAGTCAGTGTATTACGCTTTGTGGTTCAGTATGTTCCCTTATGGTTCTTGTTGTGCGTGTTAACTGTTATCTTCCAACTCAGATATATGCGCCTTAAACAGCTGCGAGCAGAACGTCAACGGTTCGGCGAAGCGATGCTGCAGGATCCTTTTACTAAAACCTACAATAAGAAGATCTATGAGACGCTGACATTTAAGGCGGCGACCGAGGGCCTGTATGCGGTGATCTGTATCGATGGCGATAAAATCAAAACCATCAATGACACCTACGGACATAAACTGGGCGATATGGCGATTCTGCAAATTGTTGAAGCCATGCGGGCGGTATTTCGGGAGAATGACTTGTTTATCCGCACTGGTGGGGACGAATTTGTGGTGATCCTCAGTAATTGCTCCCAGGATAAAGCGTTACAACTTGCTCATAAGCTTAAAGAGAATGTTGAGCAGCGCCAGTTCTTAAGCATGCTAACGGTATCGTGCGGGGTGGCAGATTCGAGCGGCTATCCATCCTTTGACTCAGTGTTACAGGCGGCGGATAAGGCTTTATACGTGGATAAGGCCAAAAAGGGTGGGCATGTGTCCGATAATAGCCTGCGCTGAGTTCCTTTTACTGAGCTAGCTAGACATTAAAAATTAGGCATAAAAAAGCGTGGTCTTGCCACGCTTTTTTATTGCTATCTGCCCTAGAGCACCATGGCGGCAATCCAACCAAAGACCAGTAAGGGAATATTGTAATGGATAAAGGTTGGGATCACGCTGTCGCGAATATGGTCGTGCTGACCATCGGCATTTAAACCCGAGGTCGGGCCCAATGTTGAGTCAGATGCTGGTGAGCCAGCATCGCCCAAGGCCGCAGCGGTGCCGACTAACGCGATAGTTGCAGGCACTGAAAAACCAAAGCTTAAGGCTAAGGGCACGTAAATTGTCGCGATAATCGGAATGGTCGAGAAGGACGAGCCAATGCCCATGGTGATCAAAAGACCGACCAGTAACATCAAAAAGGCGGCAAGGGCTTTATTATCCCCAATCAATGAACTCAATGACGAGACAAGTGTGCCGACTTCGCCGGTTTCTTTGACTACCGCAGCAAAACCTGCGGCGGAGATCATGATAAAGCCGATATTGGCCATCATGCGCACGCCTTGGGTGAAAATATCTTGATCGGCAACGTGCTTAAGCGCGCCCGAAAAACTGAAGATCATAAAGCCGACTAAGGCGCCGAAGATCATCGAATCGGTTTCAAGTTGCACAAACAGGGTCGCCAGAATCGCAAACGCGGCGATAACGATATTGCGTTTATTGAGGCTTTCTTCAGGTTCGGCGGTCAGTACCTTAGCTTCATCGTAAACCCTAGGTTTGCGGTAACTGAAAAATACCGCGATCAGCAAGCCGACCACCATACCGGCGGCGGGGATCAGCATGGCAGGGGGTATTTGATCGCGTACGGCAACCAATCCATTGCCCGTCAGGTTAGAGAGCAAAATATCATTCAAGAAAATCCCACCAAAGCCTACGGGTAAAATCATATAGGTGGTCACAAGACCGAAGGTCAGCACGCAGGCGACCAGACGGCGGTCGATATTCAGCTTGGTCATCACATGCAGCAGCGGCGGCACGAGTATCGGAATAAAGGCGATATGGATTGGCAGGATATTTTGCGATGCCATCGACATAGCGAGCAGGGATAACAACAATAACCAGCGGACCCAG
Organism: Shewanella sp. GD04112; assembly: GCF_029835735.1. NCBI lineage: Bacteria > Pseudomonadati > Pseudomonadota > Gammaproteobacteria > Alteromonadales > Shewanellaceae > Shewanella > Shewanella sp. GD04112. Next base: position 3,004,862 of record NZ_JAOEAL010000001.1, on the reverse strand, counting down.
TTGGTGTTGGTAGCATTGGGATCTTTGCCAAGGCTTTTAATGATGGAGTTGGAGATCAGTGTCGTTAAGCCCGAATGGGATAGTGCCACAGCAAACGCACCAAGTAAGGCATAACTGAGGGCGATTTGTGCGCCGCCACCTAATCCCGTATTGAAGGCATCAATCGTTTGATGCAGATCCATTCCCCCGACCAAACCGGCAACGAGGGCACTGATAGTGAGTGCAATCACCACATTCACCCTCGCCAAACTGAGGGCTAACATTAAACACACTGCAATAACGACTGCATTCATAGACAATATCTTAATTCTGTAAACCAAAGGGACTATTTTTGACTGCAAAGGCCGTGTCTGTCCAGTTTACGGCGGCTTAATCTGAAAAATATCTGAAAATGTGAATTGGGTGGGTTTTTACTGTTAGACGAATGTGTTCTCGCACGCTTACCACTCGTCCAGATTGCTCTATCCTTAAGCAGTAGTGTCAAAATGCCCTTGAAAAATGTGATATTGGTCTTAAATAGGTTGTAAGGCAAAACGCACGACTTATAATGCCTAAAGATTTGATTGGTAAACTCCCTCAAAGACACTCGCGCAAATCAGCGCAAGCGTGTTTAAGGGATGTTTTACTTTAATAGTTAGTTCAACTCATAGATGGAGATATAAAATGAGCGTATTAGTAGGCCGTCCGGCTCCTGATTTTACTGCTGCAGCTGTATTAGGTTCTGGCGAAATCGTAGATAGCTTTAACTTAACTGCGGCCATCAAAGGTAAGCCAGCGGTTGTATTTTTCTATCCACTTGACTTCACTTTCGTTTGTCCATCAGAGTTGATCGCTTTCGATCACCGCATGGAAGAGTTCACTAAGCGTGGTGTTGAAGTGATCGGTGTGTCTATCGATTCTCAATTCACTCACAACGCATGGCGCAACACCCCTGTAGAAAAAGGTGGTATCGGCCAAGTGAAATACACTTTAGTTGCTGACGTTAAACACGACATCTGTAAAGCATACGATGTTGAGCACCCAGAAGCTGGCGTGGCTTTCCGTGGTTCATTCCTGATCGACAAAGAAGGTATGGTACGTCACCAAGTGGTTAACGATCTGCCATTAGGCCGTAACGTTGACGAAATGCTGCGTATGATCGACGCTCTGCAATTCCACGAAGAGCACGGTGATGTATGCCCTGCGGGTTGGGAAAAAGGCGACAAAGGTATGAACGCAAGCACTGAAGGTGTTGCGGCTTACTTAGCAGAAAACGCAAGCTCTCTGTAATTTGCGGATTTTCGCGTAATAATAAAGCTGCCCTAGGGCAGCTTTTTTATTGGACGGTCGATAAGCATTAACGCCTATTCCTCACCATCTGCATCCTCTGACTCACCCGCGGCTAATAATGGCCAACCACCTAACTGCTTCCAGCGGTTGACGATATGGCAAAACAGCTCTGCGGTGCGCTCGGTATCGTAAAGTGCTGAGTGAGCCTCTTTATTATCGAAAGGGATCCCCGCCATGATGCAGGCTTTGGCCAGCACGGTATGGCCAATCGCTAAGCCTGCGAGTGTTGCCGTATCAAAGGTGGCAAAAGGGTGGAAGGGGGATCGTTTTAAGTCACAGCGCTCAATCGCTTTACTCACAAAGCCATGATCGAAGGCGGCATTGTGCGCCACGATAATACTGCGGTGACAATCTGAGGCCTTCTGCGCCTTTTTAACGGCTTTAAAAATCTCTAAGAAGGCTTCTTTTTCGCTTACGGCGCCGCGTAATGGATTGGTGGGATCAATACCATTAAAGGCCAGCGCCTCAGGTTCTAAGTTGGCGCCTTCAAAGGGCTCAATATTGAAATGCAGGGTTTTATCAATGCCGAGCAAGCCTTCATCATCCATTTTTAACAGCGTGACGGCTATTTCCAGCAACGCATCGGTTTGAGAGTTGAAGCCCGCGGTTTCGACATCTATCACTACCGGAAAGTAGCCTCGAAATCGGTGTTTCAATTTGTTTGCGTCGCTAATATCGCTCATTAAAGTACCCAAGAAAAATGATAGGGCGCTATTATGCTAAATGTACTAGGATGTGTCATGTTTGATTGGTGGTTTTATGAGCTAAAGGAACTAAATAGTTTGCCGATAAAACTTCGTAACCGAATAAACACGAGTAAGGGCTATGTGGCGAAAACTGATATTAGTATCAATTTTATGCGTTCCAGCAACTGCAATGGCAGAGTTGCGCCACTATGTGGCCTCTTTGGGCGAATCCCAATGGCGAGTCAGTCAAAACAGCCCCATCGTATGCCGTCTTGAGCATGATATTCCATCTTACGGTAAGGCGATTTTCACCAGCGAAGCGGGTAAACAGTTAAACCTTAACTTTACCTTGGACATGTGGGTGAAACCGGACCAAGTCACACAGGCGACCTTGATGAGTCGCGCCCCCCAGTGGCGTCCTGGCGTAGTATCGAAAGAAATCACTTCACTACGTTACCAAAAGTATTTTAATGGTGAAGTACCAAAGCGTGCCGCTTGGTCGATGTTGAGCGAACTGAGCCGTGGCATGGAGCCGACGTTTTATTATGCCGATTGGTATAACGAATCGAATAAAATTGCGGTAGGGCTGTCGGCGGCGAACTTTGGCCGTAAATATGCTGAGTTTAAGTCGTGCCTATCACACTTATTGCCATACAGTTTCGAGGATATCGCCTTTACCGTACTGAATTACGAAGAAGGCGGCACCGATTTAACCCGTTTCTCACAGCAGCAGCTTTCCCGCATTCAGGAATACTTGTCCTACGATCCGGATGTGGAACTGGTGTTAGTCGATGCCTATACCGACAGTTACGGTGGCCGCTCCGTTAACCAAAAAGTATCGGATAAGCGCGCAGAATCGGTAAAAGATTTCTTTGTCGCCAGCGGTATTCCTCAGGATAGGATTGTCACTGTTGGCCATGGTGAGCGCCGTCATGTGGCATCGAATGATGATATTGAGGAGCGAGCACTCAACCGCCGCGTCGTTATCCGGATCAGTAAGCCGCTGATGTGATATTTGGCTCTAAGTTCTAGTTTCGTTCAGTTTAAATGCACTTCATATAAACCAACAATGCCAAGCCTTCTGACTTGGCGTTATTGGTTTCTTTCTTCTCACAGTTTATGCGCTCATTATACCGATTGAGTAAACGCCAATTTATCTAAGGTGATCTCACCAAATCGTTGCAGCAACAATGACTCAGCTTCTTGCATAACGTCCTTTAATGCGTCGTTGACGGCTATTTCAATAGGGCAGTTATTGTGTTCATCAGTCAGGCCAATCGTAAAAAAGGCACTGTCTCCTAGTGCTTGATGAATTTCCAGCAGAGTGATCTTGGCAAGTGGTTTTGCCAAAGCCCAGCCGCCAGCATGCCCTTTGCTTGAGGTGACATAACCTTGATCTCGCAGTAGCGCCATTGTTCGGCGAACCACCACGGGGTTAGTTCCAATCATTTCGGCCATTTTTTCGGAAGTGAGCTGCGTTGCAAATGCATCTAAATGCACAAGAATGTGTAATACACGCGATAATCGACTGTCTTTTCTCATACAACACCTATTGCTATTTCGTCGAAGCATATCATGAAACTTTTGAAGTTACATGTGTTGATTCTCACAATATTATCATGTAACAATAAAAGTTACACAAATAGAAGGGGTGATTTATGCAAGTCGAAATTGTCATTATTGGTGGTAGTTTTGCTGGGTTAGCAGCCGCTTTGCAATTAGCAAGGGCGCAGCGAAAGGTTGTGGTCATTGATGCTAATCAACCACGGAATAGGTTTGCCCATGCCTCACATGGGGTGTTTGGCCTAGATGGTAAAACGCCAGCGGAAATAAGAACGACTGTCCTTGCACAGTTGGAGCAGTATCCAAGTTTTTCGTTGCAGGAAACACAAGCCATTGGTGTCGAACAAACACAAACGGGTTATGCGGTCTTAACGGCTGACGGTATGAATATTCGCTGTCAGAGGTTGATTTTAGCTATGGGTATCCAAGATACATTGCCAAATATTGAGGGAGTAGCGACATATTGGGGGAAAGCCGTTGCTCACTGTCCTTATTGCCATGGTTATGAATTGCGGGGTAAATCCTTGGGGGTTCTGGCAAGTGGTGAATTAGCCATGCATCAAGCCCTTATGCTGCCTGATTGGGGGCCGACGACATTATTTACGCAACAAGCCTTTGTTCCCAACGATGGCGAACGACATGCCCTTGCCAAACGGCAAGTACAAATTGAAACCACCCCAATAGTTTCAGTGCATGGTGATGGTGAATTGCTCACCCACGTGGTACTCGCAGATGGGCGCACGGTTGCATTACAAGGTTTATTTGTTGCGCCGCAAATCCAGCTGCCAACGCCTCTGATTGAGATGTTAGGTTTAGCGCTTGAAGCGGGCCCACTTGGTAATATTGTTAAAGTGGATGCGCAAAAGGAAAGTTCTTTGTTGGGGGTGTTTGTTGCAGGTGATCTATCCAACCAGATGCAAAGTGCAACACTTGCCATCGCCTCGGGAACTATGGCGGGAATAGCGGCTCACCGTAGCCTTATTTTTACTTCCTAACTGACAAGTGCTCATTTTGAACAAGTGCTATAGACGCACGTTAATCCCGATTGTTTATAACGTCTCACAGTGGATTACTATTTGTCATGGTTTGCTGTAGTGGGACTTAGGCTGAACACGGTTGCTTGCCATATGGCTTTTATCGCGTGTGGTTCTCGGAGATTTTTATGTAACAAAAAACGACTGAAAATCGCTAGAGTTTAGCTGTGTGTTTGAATCGAGATAAAAAAAAGCCCGCTTAAACTAAGCGGGCCGCAAAAAATGCATTTGCAATCAACAAATTGAAGGAAGGAAGTCAAGCATAAGAACCAGGGATGAACTGACATCTTAAAAAGACACCAGTTTAAAAGTTCTTTGTTTTCCATATCCGCTAGCGGATATCTCCTGAAAACAAGCACATTCTAGTGTGTCCCAAAGGCTCAAGCAAACGAGAAAAATTGCCCTGACACATTAGCAAAACTAATGGATAATTAAGTGATCTGGCTCACTTAAGTCACTATTTAGCTTGATTAACAACTTGTCAGTCAGAATTAATGCATAAAAATACACTTCAATAAACTCATCATTGCTACCACTTTGTTAAATCTTGTCTCTTAGCGAGAAAAGCTCATCTTTTGCTGTGGCATTGCCATGAAAAATTTTGCTTGTATAGTACTTGCTGCAAAAGAGCGTTAAGCCAGACATCACCAAAAGGACGATAAAAGATGGCATTAAGATTTCGCCTTGCCCAGCAAGGTTTATTAGTGGCCACATTGGGCATGGCGTTGGCCGCCTGCCAGAGTGGCAATACGCCAGAAGAGGCCGCACAGCAGGTCAGCGCCAACAAATTGGTTTACCCTGAAACCCGAAAAGACAACTTAGTCGAGACGATTCACGGTGTTGCAGTGGCGGACCCTTACCGTCACCTTGAAGAAAACACGCCAGAAACCGAAAGCTGGGTAAAAGAACAACAGGCCTTTGGTCAAGCTTACTTGGCGAAGATCCCCAACAAACAAGCCGTGGTTGACCGTATCACAGAGCTGTGGAACTACGAGAAAATCTCAGCTCCTTTCGAGAATGGCGATAACCAGTTTTATTACCGTAACGATGGTTTACAAGCGCAATCGGTACTGTATGTAAAAGGCAAAGACGGCGTTGAGAAACCTGTACTGGATCCAAATGGTTTTTCAGCCGATGGAACTGTGGCGCTTTCCGGCGTATCAGTCAGTAATGACGGCAAGATTTTAGCCTATGGTGTGTCTCAGTCGGGCTCTGACTGGCAGCAGTGGCAGTTTATCGATATTGCCACGGGTAAAAAGCTTAAAGATGAACTCAACTGGATTAAATTCTCCAGCGCGGTGTGGGATAAGGAAAACCAAGGTGTTTTCTATGCCCGTTACGATGCGCCCGCGGGCGGTGATTTACTGGCCGATGTGAATTTTAATCAAAAAGTGTATTACCACAAATTAGGCACAGATCAGCGCCAAGATTTATTGATTTACGAACGCCCACAAAATAAAGATTGGGGCTTCGGTATCGATGTGTCTGAGCAGGGCGAATATTTACTGTTGTCAATTTCCCAAGGCACAGACAAACGTAATCGTTTCTTCTATAAATCACTGTTTGAACCTAAAGCGCAGGTGGTGGAATTAATCCTTAACCTCGAGGCGGAATATGAGTTTTTAGGTAATGATGGCGCCGTATTTTATTTCAAGACCGATTTAGATGCGCCAAACGGTAAAGTGATTGCCATCGATACCCGTAATAGTGATAAATCCCAGTGGCAAACCATTATTCCAGAATCGAAAGATCCTATTAATAAAGTGGCCATTATTAATGACCATTTAGTCGTGAGTTATTTGCACGATGTATTGGGACAGTTATCGATTTTCAGCATGGGCGGACAAAAGCGTCAGGATGTCACTTTACCTGGTAAAGGTAATGTTGCCGGACCTTTCGGCAAGGCGAGTAAAGACTATTTCTACTATGTCTTTAACAGCTATATTCAACCCGAAACCACCTATAAGTTCGATTTTAAAACGGCAGAATCGACAGTGGTCGCTAAGCCGCAGGTGTCGTTCAATCCCGATGACTATGTGTCTGAGCAAGTGTTTTACACCAGTAAGGACGGTACTCGCGTTCCTATGATGGTGTCCTACAAGAAGGGGGTGGTGAAGAATGGTCAAAACCCAACGCTACTCTATGCCTATGGCGGTTTTGCGATTTCAATGACGCCGCGTTTTAGTCCTGCCAACATCGCTTGGTTAGATATGGGCGGCATTTACGCCGTGCCAAGTTTGCGTGGCGGCGCGGATTACGGTGAAAGCTGGCACCAAGCAGGGATGTTCGATAAGAAGCAAAATGTGTTTGATGACTATTTTGCGGCGGCCGAATACCTGATCAACGAAAAATACACCAACAGCTCTAAGTTAGGTGCCTATGGTCGCAGTAACGGTGGTTTGTTGATGGGCGCTGCTGTCACCCAACGCCCAGAACTGTTTGCCGCCGTGTTACCGGCCGTGGGTGTGCTGGATATGCTGCGCTTCCATAAGTTCACCATTGGCTGGGCTTGGACCAGTGAATACGGCAGTGCCGACAACGCTGAGCAATTCCCTGCGCTATTGGCTTACTCGCCTTACCATAACGTTAAAGCGCAGGCCTATCCTGCGACTATGGTGATGACGGCCGATCACGATGACCGTGTAGTTCCGCTACACAGCTTTAAGTTTGCTGCCATGATGCAAGAGAAGCAGCAGGGCGATAAACCCGTCATTATGCGCATTGAGTCCAATGCAGGGCACGGTGCGGGCAAACCGACGGCGATGAAGATCGACGAGTTTGCCGACATTTACAGCTTCCTGTGGCAAAGCTTTGGGCTGACATTGCCGCAAACCCTCGCAAAATAGCGAACTATGTTAATGAAATGGGGTCGTTTGACCCCATTGTTATTTACAAATCCCTCAATTGCGCTGAAACCCGCGCTATCCCTATCTATATCTTCGTCGGGTCATTCACAAGTCTTGTTTCCCTAGGTATAGTAAGCGTCAATTTTTCAACCAAAATTTGCTGATTTCAAATGACGTTTAATTGGCCCATTTCAGTCTATTACGAAGACACCGACGCAGGCGGCGTTGTCTATCATTCGAACTATCTCAATTTTTTTGAGCGGGCGCGAACCGAGTGGTTAAGAGCCTTAGGCGTAAGCCAGACTGCACTGTTAGCCGATGATACGGCGTTTGTGGTTAAGCGGGCGGAATTGGATTTTAAAAAAGCCGCGCGTTTTGAACAGAACCTTATTGTAGAAACTAAGGTCATAGAGTTGAAAAAGGCCTCGTTGGTATTTCATCAACGTTTGGTTGATCATCAGGGAGACTGTTATTGTGAAGGTACAGTGCTAGTGGCCTGTGTTGCCTTATCACGAATGCGGCCCCGAGCTATTCCCTTAAATATTGTGCAGGAGTTTGACAGTGCAAGCTGATATGTCGATTGTTGGGTTATTTTTACAAGCCAGTTTATTAGTGAAATTTGTGATGTTCACTTTACTTTGCTTGTCTGTAATGTCTTGGACGGTGATTTTACAACGCCGTAGCTTATTGACATCTGCAAAAAGTAAATCGGCAAAATTTGAAGATAAATTTTGGTCAGGCGTTGATTTAAACCGTCTGTATAAAGAATTATCGGCTCGTCCTGATAATACTGGCTTAGAGTCATTATTTGTGACGGGTTTTAAAGAATATTCACGTCTGAATAAATTAAATAGCAAAGTGCCCGATGCGGTGATGGATGGGACTTCACGTGCGATGCGCGTCACCTTATCCCGTGAATTAGAAAAGTTAGAAGCCAACTTACCTTTATTGGCAACTATTGGTTCGACTAGCCCTTATATCGGTTTGTTTGGTACGGTATGGGGTATTATGAATTCATTTATCGCTATCGGCTCAATGGAAAACGCGACGCTTGCCATGGTGGCGCCAGGTATTGCTGAAGCACTGATTGCAACCGCAATGGGTCTGTTTGCGGCAATCCCTGCTGTTATCGCTTATAACCGTTTTGCCACCCAAGTTGAAAAGCTGGAAATCGGTTACGCTAACTTTATGGAAGAGTTTTCTAGCATCCTGCATCGCCAAGCGTACAGTGAGAAGGAAGGCGTATAATGCAAGTCGGTTATCAGCGTAAACGTCGTCGCCCCGTTGCCGAAATCAACGTGGTGCCTTATATCGACGTCATGCTCGTGCTGCTGATTATTTTCATGGTAACAGCGCCGATTGTGACCCAAGGGGTGAAAGTGGAGCTGCCTCAAGGGGCGGCCGAAGTGCTGCCTGCGGACAGTAAGCCACCAGTGGTAGCGTCTATCGATGCCGACGGCGCTTATTTCCTCAATCAGGGCGGTTCCAATAACGAAGAGATGGAATTGGATGAGTTAGCCACCGCCGTCGCTGCAATCATGGTGACTGAGCCTGAGCGCCCAGTGGTGGTGAAAGCCGATAGAAATATTCCTTACGATAACGTGATCCAATTGATGGTGACCCTGCAGCAGGCAGGCGTTCCCTCAGTCGGTTTGATGACGGATTCACCCAAGGAGAAATAGGTGGCGGATAATTCAAATGTTGCATTACCTCTGTCGATTTCAGCAGGTATTCATATTGGCGTGATAATTATTCTGGCCATTGGCATAGATTTCACCCATAAACCTGAACCTGTGCAACAAGTTAGCGCCCCTGCAGTAAAAGCTGTTATGGTTGATCAGCAAAAAGTGGCTAATCAAGTTGAAAAGCTTAAGCAGGAAAAGCGCGATGCCGAGCGCCGCGAACGTGAACGCCAAGCCGAACTTGAACGCAAAGCACAGGAAGCAAAGCAAGCCCGTGAGCGTGAACAAGCACAGTTGAAGAAACTGGCGGAAGAACGTAAGCAGCAGGAAATTGAGACCCAAAAGGCCAATGATGCCGCGAAAGCCGCGCAGGTGAAGCAGCAACAGGAAAAGGAAAAAGCGCAGAAAGCTGAAGCCGACCGCAAGCAAAAGGAGCAGGAACGTAAACTTGCTGAAGATGCAGCCCAAAAAGCGGCAGAAAAACGCAAAGTAGAAGAGGCCGCAGCCGCGAAAGCCGAGGCCGACCGAAAGCAGAAGGAAGCCGAAGCCAAGGCGAAAGCAGAGGCAGACGCTAAGGCTAAAGCGGAGGCAAAAGCCAAGGCCGATGCAGAAGCGAAAGCAAAAGCCGAAGCTAAGGCAAAAGCGGATGCTGAAGCTAAGGCTCGTGCTCAGCAAGAGCAGGAAATGGCCGATGCGTTAGCCGCCGAGCAGGCTGCGTTATCGCAAACCATGAATAAGCAAATGCAAACGGAAGTGGGTAAATACACCGCGATGATTAAATCGACAATTCAACGTAACCTAGTGGTTGACGAGTCGATGCGCGGTAAAACCTGTACTGTTTCTGTACGTTTAGCCAATGATGGTTTTGTGATCAGCAGTCAGACGCAGGGTGGCGATCCTAATGTGTGCCGTGCAGCAAAAGCGGCGATCTTAAAAGCGGGCAAGTTACCAGTGTCTCCGGATCCTGCGGTTTATAACTTGATGAAAGAAATTAACTTAATCGTTGAACCAACGTTTAATTAAAGGAGTCCCATGAAAATTTTGGCAAAATGGTTAGCATTGGCGGTTCTGCTTTGCACTATGCCGGCAAAAGCGGCGCTGGATATTGTGATCACTGAGGGTGTGGATGCGGCGCGTCCAATCGCAGTGATGCCATTCCAATGGCAAGGTGCGGGTGCGCCACCCCAGGCGATTGCCGATGTGGTGATGTCTGACTTAATTCGTAGCGGTACCTTCAAACCATTAGATGAATTAGGGTTACCACAACGTGGTATCGGTGCCTTAGCCCAGTTTGACGCGAGCGCGTGGGCCAATGTCGGTGCCGAAGCTGTCGTCGTGGGGTCGGTAAAACCTTATGGTACGGATCAGTTTTTGGTGAGTTTTGACCTTATCGATTTGGTTAAAGCGCAAAACCAAGCGTTAAAAGGCCCTACCAGTGCTACGGAATTTTTGATGGACAGTCGCCAAACAGTGATTTCTGCGGCGCAGTTCCGTCAATATGGCCACCGTATTAGCGATATCGTCTATGAGAAGTTGACGGGGATTCGTGGTGCGTTCTTAACCCGTATTTCTTACGTGGTGGTGAATCACACTCAGAAAGCGGCTTATTCACTGATGATCGCCGACTATGACGGTTATAACGAGCAAATGTTACTGCGCTCTCCAGAGCCGCTGATGTCGCCTTCTTGGTCTCCCGATGGTCGTCGTTTAGCCTATGTAAGCTTTGAAAACAAAAAGGCTGAGATTTTTGTTCAGGATCTATACACCCAAGTGCGTACAAAGGTGAGCAGCTTCCCTGGCATTAACGGTGCACCGACTTTCTCGCCCGATGGTAAATCCTTGGCTGTGACCCTCTCAAAGGATGGCCAACCTGAGATTTACGTTATCGATATCGCCACTAAGGCGGCAAAACGTATTACCAACCACTATTCCATCGATACTGAGCCATCTTGGTATCCCGATGGCAAGTCATTGTTGTTTACCTCCGAGCGCGGTGGTAGACCACAGTTATATCGTGTAGATTTAAATTCAGGCAAAGTGACCCGTGAAACCTTTGAAGGTGAATGGAATTTAGGTGGTTCAATTACCCCTGATGGTCGCAGCATGATTTTTGTGAATCGCACAAACGGTAAATTTAATATTGCACGTATGGATTTGAGTACGCGCTTTATGCAGGTGCTGACATCGACACGTTTGGATGAATCTCCAAGTGTGGCCCCTAATGGTACTATGGTGATTTATGGCACTACGTATCAAGGCAAGCAAGTTTTAGCAGCTGTTTCTACGGACGGACGCTTTAAAGCGAGATTACCGGTAGGTCAGGGCGAGGTGAAATCACCTTCTTGGTCTCCGTTTCTCTAATGTATTAGCTAGATTTATTCACATTTAATTTTATAAGGAACAGATAATGGATCTGAACAAGTTGTTAAAAGCTATGTTGGTAGCACTTCCAATTATGGCTATTAGTGCGTGTAGCTCAACTTCTGAATCAGAAACTGATGCAATGGGCTCTACAAACGGTTCTGGTAGCGAACTGAATGGTGGTGGCGTTCAAACTGGCGGTATTGGTGGAATGTTGTCACCTGAAGAGCAACAACGTCAGCAACTCGAGCAGTTGAGAAAAGAACACATCATTTACTTCGACTTCGACCGCAGTGAAGTTCAAACTGAATTCGCCGCCGTACTCGAAGCCCACGGTACTTATTTAGTTGAGCACCCAAGCGTACGTGTATTGATTGAAGGTCATGCCGACGAGCGTGGCACGCCAGAATACAACATCGCACTGGGTGAGCGTCGTGCTAAAGCTGTTGCTAAATACTTACAAGGCATGGGTGTACAACCTAGCCAAATGAGCATCGTAAGCTATGGCGAAGAAAAGCCACTTGACTTCACTCGTACCGATGAAGGTTTTGCTAAAAACCGTCGTGCAGTTTTAGTTTACTAAGATTGAATTACGGAGAGTAACTAGATGAAACGTGCCGTCTTAATTACGGCAATGTTCTTCGGCGCAGGAGCTGCAGTGGCAGCTCCTGCTCCTGCTGAAGATATTGCTGGTGGTTCAGGTGATGACAGACTTGCTCGTTTAGAGCGCATTGTAAAATCGAGACAACAAAGCGAAATTGATATGCAGCGCCGTCTGGATACTTTGCAACAAGAAGTTCTCGACTTACGTGGTTTGACCGAACAACAGAATTATCAAATAGAGCAGATGCAACAACGTCAGCGTCAGCTTTACGATGAAATTGCCAATTTATCCTCCAAAGCCGCTGCTGCGCCAGCTGCTTCTACTCCTGCAACGCCTGCTGCTGTGGCAGCTACCGCCAATGCCGCCGCCAGTAGCTTAAGTGAAACGGCCAGCTACGAAAGTGCGGTGAACTTAGTGCTGAAAGAGCGCAAGTATGACGATGCTATCCCAGCGTTTCGTGCCTTCATTAAACAGTATCCAGATTCAGTCTATGCTGCCAACGCCAACTATTGGTTAGGACAGTTACTGTTTAATAAGAGTGAATTTGCTGAAGCCAAACAAGCCTTCAATACTGTCGTGACCCGTTTTAGTGATTCGAACAAACGTGGTGACAGTCTAGTGAAGCTTGGCATGATCGCAGAGAAAACCGGTGATAAAGCCGGCGCGACTCAATACTACCAACAAGTAGTAAAAGACTACGCCAACAGCGCTGCAGCACGCATTGCACAACAACAATTGGCTGCAATTAAAGCATAATTAACTAAAAAACATACTCTTAGTCTGTTTTTCATGCAAACGACAAAAAATTGGGAATTTACGCTTGCATGGGAAAATGAAAAAGGTATTATAGGCGCCCTCGGAACGGCGAGGTCGTTCGGGGCGCAAAATACCAGTAAATGGGTCGTTAGCTCAGTCGGTAGAGCAGTTGGCTTTTAACCAATTGGTCGAAGGTTCGAATCCTTCACGACCCACCACTTACTCTAGTAAATAGAATAAGTTAGCGGTATTTGAAGTTTGTAAATAAGATGGGTCGTTAGCTCAGTCGGTAGAGCAGTTGGCTTTTAACCAATTGGTCGAAGGTTCGAATCCTTCACGACCCACCACTTTTCTGAGAGTGTAAAATTCAGAGTCCTTAGATGGGTCGTTAGCTCAGTCGCTTATTTTATAAAGCTAGGGCAGTTGGCTTTTAACCAATCAGTCGAATGGTTTAAATCCTTCACGATTCACACACTTTTCTGAAAGTGTAAAATTCAGAGTCCTTAGATGGGTCGTTAGCTCAGTCGGTAGAGCAGTTGGCTTTTAACCAATTGGTCGAAGGTTCGAATCCTTCACGACCCACCACTTTTCTGGAAGTGTAAAATTCAGAGTCTTAGATGGGTCGTTAGCCTGTCGCTTATTTTATAAAGCGAGGGCAGTAGGCTTTTAACCAATCAATCGAATGGTTTAAATCCTTCACGATTCGCCACTTTTCTGAGAGTGTAAAATTCAGAGTCCTTAGATGGGTCGTTAGCTCAGTCGGTAGAGCAGTTGGCTTTTAACCAATTGGTCGAAGGTTCGAATCCTTCACGACCCACCACTCTAAAATTCCCTAGTAAACTCCTCTTTAGCTTGCAATCCCAAAGTATTTTCGCGTTATATTCAGCATTTTCAACTTTTGTCTCATAGACTTATTGCCAATGTTGCTCGCTTGTTAAATTGTCCATATTGGCTGCGGACAAATAATAACAACTGGGGAAACATAAAATGAAACAAGCAAAACTTAGCTTGCTTTACTCTGCAACCTTATTGGCATTTATGGGCTCTGCCAATGCGGCTTCTTTAAAAAATACTGACGTTGAATTTGGTGGCTATATCAAGGCGGACGTGATGTTCAGCGATTATGGCAATGGGGCACCCGATTCGGGGGATTTATCCCGTCAGTTTTACGTGCCGGGTACCATTTACGGTAAAGACGGCAACGGTAACCAAGTGGTGGATTTCCAAGCCCGTGAAACGCGATTCAATTTTAAGGCGGCAACGGATCTTGATGGCCATAGCTTGTCGGGCTTTATTGAACTGGATTTTATGACCCACACAGATGGTAATGAGCGGGTGTCTAACAGCTATTCACCACGTATCCGCCATGCCTATGTATCCTATGATAATTGGACCGTAGGTCAAACCTGGACCACTTTCCAAAACCCTGCAGCTCTGCCCGAAAACCTCGACTTTGTGGGTGCTGCAGATGGTACGCCCTTTGTGCGTCAATCGTTACTGCGTTATACCCATGGCAACTTCCAATTTGCGATAGAAAACCCTGAAACAACGGTAACTCCGAACCAAGGTGGCGCACGCATCACCAGTGGTAATGGTGTCGTGCCTGATGTGGTGGCGCGATACAATCTCAAGACGGACGGCGGCGCCTCATTCTCGTTTGCGGGTATTGCTCGTCAACTCAATTTAGAAACCAAAATCGGTGCGACCCAAATCGATAGTTCGAGCTTTGGTTACGGCGCCAGTGTGGCGGGGATTATCCCCATTGGTAAAGATGATCTGCGCTTTACCGCAACCTATGGTGACGGTTTAGGGCGTTATATGGCGCTTAACTACATTAATGCGGGTGTGTTAGATGCGAGCGGCGATATCGAATCCATTCGTACCTTCGGCGGCTTTGTGTCTTACCGTCATTGGTGGAACGAACAGTGGCGCACCAGTGTGACACTCTCTGGTATGCAAGCGGATAATGATGTGGCTTTAACGGGCATAGGGGTGAATAAGGATGCCTATTCTGGCTATATCAACCTGTTGTATTCCCCTAGTAAACCACTGACCTTTGGGGTGGAATATATGTACGCCCAAAACAGTAAAGAGAATGGTGATGATGGTGATTTAAGCCGGATCATCTTCTCGGCGAAGTATGTGCTCTAACGTTTGATGTAATAAATAAAAAGGAGACCTGAGGTCTCCTTTTTATTTGGTATTAGGATTAACCTAACAGGTTGTTATCGCGAACATATTGTTCGAAATCGGTGCAACCACCTACGTGTTTTTCATCAACGAAAATCTGTGGCACAGTTTCGACTGGCTTACCGACAGTCTTCTCGAGATCTGCTTTAGAAATCCCTTCGGCGTGGATATCCACGTATCTAAATTTAAAGTCATCACGTTTTTCAACGAGTTGCTCTGACAGTTGTACTGCTCGCACGCAATAAGGACAGCCAGGACGGCCAAAAATAACAACGTACATAATAGCTCCTTAGGATTACTTTAAGCGTTTTATACCATAGCGCTAACCGAATTGATAATGTCAGATGTGTTTATTTTCAGTTTGATAGCGCCCTTGGTAATCGAAATAGCTTTCGAGCAGATCCCAGCCTTTCTTGTGCTTTTTCAGCAGTAACAGATCCGGCATTCGAAAGGCGGCGCTATCGGCAATCAGCTCAGACACTTTTTTGTATTGCTTAGGTTTAAGGCCCGGCGTGCGACTATGGGGGAAAATAAACAGCGCATACAAGGCACGCCATTGGGCGGGCGTTTGCAGTTTAAAGCGTCGGTTAAACTCGTTTCCTTCAATGTCCAGATATTGCACCTTAAGATCGCCCGCATCATCCATTAACGTCATATGCTGGCAGCGGAACAGATGATGGTGCTGCTTGTTCAATACTTGCTTAAGGCGTTTGTCGGGGTCGATTAAGGTCGACTGGCAATGCTGGCAAATACGCGCCGCAATGTCGTTCTCTTGCCCGCAATCGGGACAGGATTTAGACCTAAATCGAAAGTCACATTGCTGCTTTTGCCCATGATGCTCGACTATGCCCTGACAGCGACGGCCAAAGTGTTCGATAATATCGCCATCATTGTCGGTTAATCCCCAAAAGATATTGGCAAACTGGCAGACAGGGCAGTGCACTTGTACCGGAACCGACTTGCTATTGGGCTTCGCTTGGCCGACTTCTGGAAAATACAAATCATAGCCATTGGCAGCGTAATCAATCACTAAACAATCTTTTTTACCTTCACAGATCCTAAGACCGCGGCCAATCATTTGCTGAAACAAACTCACCGATGCGGTGGGACGTAAAATCGCAATCAAATCCACATGGGGCGCATCGAATCCCGTGGTCAATACCGCCACGTTGACGAGGAACTTAAGCTCCCTCGCTTTAAAGCGCTCGACAAGTTCATCACGTTCATTATCTGGCGTCTGCGCCGTGACGATTGCCGTTTGCTCGCTGTGCTCTTTGTTCAGCTGGCTGACAATTTCCTCAGCATGGCGCACTGTCGCCGCGAAAATAATGATCCCCTGGCGATGGTGACTCAGTTCAATCAGTTGCTTCACAATCGCCGTTGTCGCGCGTCCGGCGTGATTCAGCAGCGCATTGACTTGGGCCTCGGGATATTCGCCATTGTCATTGGGCTTGATTTGGCTGAAGTCATATTGAGCGCTTAAACCATCAAATAAAGTGGGCGCGGTTAAATAGCCTTGTTTAATCAGCGGACGGATGGGGAGCTCGAAAATACACTGCTCGAAGATCCCAAGTTCAGGCGAGCCAACTTTGCCATGGTAATGGCGTTTGTAAATCCAGCCCGTACCGAGCCGATAGGGAGTGGCCGTTAGGCCTAATAACCTCAGCTTGGGATTACGCTGCTGTAAATGACTTAAGATCTGCTGATATTGGCTGGTTTTTTCGAGGCTGACTCTGTGGCACTCATCGATAATCACTAACGAGAAGGGCTCATCGAATTGATTTAATGCGCGCGCGGCGGATTGGATACTGGCCACGACGGTTTTGCCGTCAGTCGATTTTTGATTTAACCCAGCGGAGTAAATGCTGGCCTCAGTCGTCAGTAATCCCACCTTTTGCGCGTTTTGGGCAACCAGTTCCTTCACATGGGTTAAAACCAGCACTCGTCCTCTGGCGATGCGGGCAAGCTCGGCAATAACGATACTTTTCCCGGCTCCCGTTGGTAGGACTAACACGGCGGAATCGGTGCTTTTTTTAAAATGCGCGATGGCGGCATCGACGGCTTGTTGCTGGTAATCCCTGAGGGTAACGCTTGGGCTGGAATTAACTGACACGCTGTTAGCTATTCTTGGTCGATTGAGTTTGGCGCCAAGCTTAACACAGAACCAAAAAAATGCCCCTTGGTTGGAGGGGCAACTAAGAGAAAGGGGCAATCAGGCACTTTCTCAACAGGGTTTGCTTCATTTAAAGGAACCTGTACTCGACGGAGCAAGGTTCAAACGTACAGGAGCTAAAGCTGCGCTTAACCGTGATAAATCACGATTAAGCGCGGGATAACGATTACTCGTTACGATTCAAGCGAGTTTCAATCAAGGTCTCAATCACGGCTGGATCGGCCAGCGTTGATGCATCACCTAAGTTGGTCACTTCGTTCGCGGCAATCTTACGCAGGAAGCGGCGCATGATTTTGCCAGAACGGGTCTTAGGTAATCCTGTTGCCCACTGGATAAGATCCGGTGTGGCCAGGGCGCCAATTTCTTTGCGAACCCATTGGCGCAGCTCTTGGCGAAGTTCTTCACTCTCTTCTGTGCCGCGGGTTAACGTCACATAGGCATAAATACCTTGGCCTTTAATATCATGGGGATAGCCCACAACGGCGGCTTCAGCGACCAGTTCGTGTGACACCAGTGCACTTTCTACCTCTGCTGTGCCTAATCTGTGTCCAGAGACGTTAATCACGTCGTCTACACGGCCGGTGATCCAGTAGTAACCGTCTTCATCGCGGCGCGCGCCGTCACCGGTAAAGTACATGCCACGGAAGGTTTTGAAGTAGGTCAGCACGAAGCGTTCATGGTCGCCATATACGGTACGCATCTGGCCTGGCCATGAGTCGAGCAGCACTAAGTTACCTTCGGTAGCGCCTTCTAAAATGTTACCCATGTTGTCCACGAGCGCCGGTTGTACCCCAAAGAAGGGGCGAGTCGCCGAGCCAGGTTTGGTATCGGTTGCGCCTGGTAACGGCGTAATCAAAATGCCGCCGGTTTCGGTTTGCCACCAAGTATCGACAATCGGGCAATGCTCATGGCCGATGACCTCGTGGTACCAGCGCCAAGCTTCAGGGTTGATGGGTTCACCCACAGAGCCCATGATGCGCAACGAGCTGCCATCATACTTGTCAAAATGCTGTTTACCTTCGGCCATCAGTGCACGGATAAGTGTCGGCGCCGTGTAGAGGATATTCACCTTGTGACGGTCAATCATCTCGCCTAAACGTGCAGGGCTTGGGTAATTAGGGATCCCTTCGTGGATAAGCACGGTAGCACCGTTAGCGAGTGGGCCGTACACCATGTAGGAATGACCCGTGATCCAACCCACGTCGGCGGTACACCAGTAAATCTCACCGGGTTTGTAATCGAACACATACTCATGGGTCATAGAGGCATACACCATATAACCGCCGGTGGTGTGCAATACGCCCTTGGGATTACCAGTTGAACCAGAGGTATAAAGCAAGAAGAGCGGATCTTCGGCGCCCATTTCTTCAATGGCGCAGTGCTCGGATGCGGTTTCAACCAAAGAATGCCACCACACATCGCGGCCTTCTACCCAGTCAACCTTGCCGCCAGTACGTTTAAGTACAATCACCTTCTCAACGCTGGTGACATCAGGATGTTTTAGCGCATCGTCGATGTTGCGTTTGAGTGGGATCGCGCGGCCACCACGCATACCTTCATCGGCGGTGATAACCACTTTAGATTTACCGTCGATGACCCGTGAAGCGATAGAATCGGGTGAGAAGCCACCAAAGACAACCGAGTGCACGGCACCGATGCGGGCACAGGCCAGCATAGCGACAGCCGCTTCTGGCACCATTGGCATATAAATGGTCACAATATCCCCACGACGCACGCCTTGGCTGCGTAGGGCGTTGGCAAACTTACACACTTGTGTATGCAGCTCACCGTAGGTGATTTTACGTTGTTCGCTGGCGTTATCGCCTTCCCAAATGATGGCAACGCGGTCGCTGTGCTCTGCTAGATGGCGATCTAAGCAGTTGGCTGAGGCGTTTAGGGTGCCGTCGTAGAACCAGTTAATCGATAAGTTATGATCGTCAAAAGTGGTTTTTTTGATTTTAGTGTATGGCTTTATCCAATCGATCCGTTTGCCGTGCTCTCTCCAGAAACCCTCTGGATTGACAATCGACTCTTGGTACATTTTTTTATATTGATCGTTATTTACAAGTGCATTGGCAGCGATATTGCCGGAGACTTTGTAGAGAGACTGCGAGCTCATAGGGCTTCCCTTTCTAAAAATTGCGTAGTCTGAGTATGGTATGCAAGGGGCTGGCAACTCCATTAGACCTTGGTCTAGTTTTAAAATTTCCTTTATATTTAGGCTGTTGCATTCGAAAATCTGGCTAGATTTCAGCCATTATTTATCGCACAATAATGGAAAAAAGAGCAAAAATATGAATCTAACCTTAGTCGTCGCCGTTATTGCTATTTGTTATGTCTCACTTTTATTCCTTTTAGCCTGGGGCGCGGAGCGTTGGTTTAGCGGCGTGACCAAGAAGCTGCAGGTTGGCATTTATGGCTTAAGTCTGGCGGTTTATTGTTCTTCCTGGAGCTTTTTAGGCACGGTAGGGCAGTCGGCTAATGATTTTTGGTCCTTCATCCCGATTTTTATCGGTCCTATCATTATTTTCACCTTAGGTTTTGGCATGCTGCGCAAGATGGTCCTCGTGTCCAAGGCGCAAAATATTACCTCGGTCGCCGACTTTATCGCCGCCCGTTACGGTAAGTCACAAACCTTGGCGGCCATTGTTACCCTCATCGCGCTATTTGGCATCATGCCCTACATTGCCCTGCAACTTAAGGCGATGGTATTTAGCCTTAATTTGTTTCAGCCAGCAGACGATCCTTTAAACGGCATTACTATCCCTTTACTTATCACAGCATTGCTGGCGATTTTTGCCATTCTATTTGGAACGCGTAAGCTCGATGCCACCGAGCATAACCCCGGCATGATGCTGGCGATTGCCTTTGAATCGCTAGTCAAACTGGCGGCATTTTTGCTGGTGGGGATTGTGATTAGCTTTGGGGTGTTCGATGGTTTTGGTGATATCTGGCAGCAGGCGAGTGAAAAAGCCTTAATTAATTACCCAAATCCTCGCATCGAAGCCTTAATGCCTGAGCTGCTCGTCGGCATGGCGGCGTTTTTATGTATGCCACGGCAATTCCACGTGATGGTGGTGGAGTGTGCCGATGAGTCGGTGTTGTCCAAGGGGCGCTGGTTATTCCCGTTGTATTTGGCCTTGTTTGGCTTATTCGTTGGGCCACTGGCCCTAGCGGGTAAAGTCATCCTCGGCGATAGCGTTGCCGCAGACACTTATGTGATCAATTTACCGCTTGCGTTAGATCATCCACTGCTCGCCGTGATTGCGTTGTTAGGCACTTTATCAGCGGCAACTGGCATGGTGATTGTGGCGGTCGTGACAATAAGCGTGATGGTGAGTAACGAGTGGCTGGTGCCAGTGATGCTGCGCACGGGCAATATCCGTGAGAAGAATTTCAGTCAGTTTTCGCAGATGCTGTTAAATGCACGCCGCCTTGCCATCGTCATCATCCTCGGTCTGGGGTATGGCAGTTATCTGGCGCTCGCCGACAGTGACTCCTTGTCGCACCTTGGGATGTTATCCTTTGGGGCGTTTGCCCAGCTGGCTCCCGCGCTGGTGGGAGGTCTCTATTGGAAGCACGGTAATCGTGCTGGGGTGTTTTTAGGCTTAAGTGTGGGCTTTAGCCTGTGGTTTTACATCATGCTGAGCGGCATGAATGACGGCCAAAATGTGGCGACCTTATTGTCGAGTAATATCGACCTGTTAGATGCCATTACTCCCAATGTGCGTGATGCCCTCACAGCCTTGTTCGCTAATATTGCCTGCTATATCTTAGGCTCGATTTGGTTTAGGGCGGGGGTGGCCGAGCGTATTCAAGCCAGCGCCTTTGTCAGCCCGGGTAAGCTTAAAAATAATGCCAATAAGAAAAATGGCCCTATTTCCCAGCAGGACTTGCTGATCTTAGCCAGTCGCTTTGTGAGCCCAACCCGCGCCTATGAAAGCTTTAGCCGATTCTCCACCGAGGCGGTTAAGAGTGACAGCTGGCACAAGGCCGCAACCCCTGAGCTTATCGCCCACACCGAACGCTTACTCGCCGGTGTACTTGGCGCTTCCAGTGCCTCCTTGGTAATGGACTCGGTTTTACAGGGGCGCGACTTGGCGCTCGATGAGGTCTTTAGCCTTGTCGATGAAGCCTCATCCAAAATCATGCTCAGCCAAGATATGCTGCGCGGGGCTATCGAGCATGCCTATGAAGGGATGAGCGTTATCGACAGCGACCTCAACTTGGTGGCATGGAACTACAAATACGTCGAGCTGTATCAATATCCGGAAGGATTCTTGCAGCAAGGTATGCCGATTGGTGAAGTGATCCGCTTTAACGCGGCGCGGGGATATTGCGGTGAGGGGGATATCGAGTCGCAGGTCGAAAAACGTGTGCAGCATATGCGTAATGGCACGCCGCATACCTCAGAGCGGCAACGTAAAGACGGCAAAGTGATTAAAATTCAAGGCAATCCCATGCCAGATGGTGGCTTTGTGATGACCTTTACCGACATTACTCAATACCGTGAACAGGAACGGGCTTTACTTGAGGCCAATGAAACCCTCGAGTCACGCGTCAAAGAGCGTACCTACGAATTAGCCATGCTAAACAGTGAGTTGCTTGAGGCCAAAGCGCAGGAAGAAATGGCGAACGCTTCTAAGAGTCGCTTCTTAGCGGCGGTAGGGCACGACTTAATGCAACCCCTGAATGCGGCGAGATTGTTTACCGCGTCCTTGTCCCAATACCCTAATTTGGACCGCGAGGCGCGCACGACCCTATCCCATGTGAATAGCTCGCTCAAAACAGCGGGCGAGTTGCTCACCGACTTATTGGATATTTCGAAGCTCGATTCCGGCATGGTGGAGGTCAATCGGCGGGAATTTGCCATATCTGAGCTGCTCAATGGTCTGTCGGTCGAATTTGAGGCGATGGCGGCGGACAATCAAATTCGTTTTAAGATGATCCCCTGTAGTGCGACGGTCAACTCAGATCCTTCGCTACTGCGGCGCGTGCTGCAAAACTTCTTAACCAATGCTTATCGTTATGCCCGAGGTGGACGAGTGCTGTTTGGCTGCCGCCATCGCGGCAGTGAGTTAGAGATCCAAGTATTGGATACGGGCTGCGGGATTGATGAGCATGAAACCCGTGAAATCTTCAAAGAGTTTAAGCGCTTAAATAATCCTCGTAGTAAGAGCGTTAGCGGCCTTGGCCTTGGGTTGGCGATTGCCGATAGGATCAGTCGGGTACTAAACCACAGTATTCAAGTGTCCTCACAGCTTGGACGTGGTTCAGTGTTCTCTATTAGTGTGCCTTTAGGGGAAACCGTGCGTCAGCCGCAGGTGAAGGCCTTGCCATCGCTATTGCAACCTTTGTCTGGCATTAAAGTGCTGTGTATCGACAACGAAGAGGCCATTTTGGCAGGGCTTGAGAGTCTACTGAGCCGTTGGCAGTGTGAGGTGATTTGTGCCAAGGATTTAGCCGATGCACGCATAAAGTTAGGCCTAAAAGGGGTGGCACCGGATATTGTTTTAGCGGATTTCCACTTGGACGATGGCCAAAATGGTGTCGATGCGATGGACGGGATCCGCGCGCTCTATGGAAAAGAGTTACCGGGAATTTTAATCACGGCCAATACTCGCAAAGAGCTGGTGGAAGATGTGCAGCGCCGCGGTTACCACTATATGGCGAAAATGATTAAACCCGCGGCGCTGCGGGCATTGATTTCGAGCCTAGTCAAGGCGAGTCGTTAAAGAAGGAGCCAACATCAGGATGTTGGCTCCTATTGAATTCACTCTGATATCACTCTGATTTAGAGCTTAAACGCCGCCAGTTTGGTATTGAGATTAAGCGATAGCTCGGCGAGGCTTTCGCTTTCTTGAGCAAGATAGGTGGCTGATTCAGACACTTCAAGCGCCGAACTATTAATCCCGCAGACGTTACGGTTCATTTCTTCTGCCACCGCGCTTTGCTCTTCGGCCGCGGTTGCAATCTGGGTGGCCATATCACTCACGTGCTTAATATGGGTCACAATGAGGGATAAATCGTTGCCTGCCTTTGTGGACTGGTCAACGCTCTTTTCAGCCAGATCGCGGCTCGTATCCATCGCATTGGCGGCACTGACAGCACGTTGTTGTAATAGGGAAATGGTGTTTTGAATTTCCTCTGTGGATTGCCTCGTTCTGCTGGCTAATTGCCGCACTTCATCGGCCACCACGGCAAAACCTCGGCCCTGCTCACCGGCACGCGCCGCTTCAATGGCGGCGTTTAATGCCAATAAATTGGTTTGATCCGAAATGCCACTGATCACCGCCGTCACTTCACTGATCTGCATGATTTCTTCTTTTAGCTTGTTCACTTGCTGCGTTGCTTGCTCCACTTCTTTGGCAAGCGCATGGATACCATCAACGCTGGCGTGCACGTCTTTATCGCCAAGTCCGGCTTCGCGGGTGGCTTCTTTGGTGTCTTTCGCGGTACTTTCGGCATTATTGGCCACATCGGCAATGGTGGCGCTCATTTCGTTCATCGCCGTGGCTAACTGGGCGAGTTGATCCCGCTGGTTGTTTACCGCTTGATTGGTTTCTTCGGCGGTTGATGCGATACGTGAAGCGGCTTGTGAGACGTTGTCGGCGCTGTGGTTAGCCTCTGCCAGTGCCGTTCGAATGCTTGTCATGCTCTGATTGATATTGTGCGCTAGGGTTGCAAGTTCATCTTTGCCAGTGACCGCAAGCTGCGGCGTAAGGTTGCCAGTGGCGATGATTTGCATCGCGTTGTTCACTTGCTCTAAGGGTTGAACAATCGAGCGACTGATGATGTAGCCCAGTGCCGCCATCAGCAGAATGAGAATAAGTGTAGTGCCGCCCATTAGCACATATTCATGCCAAATCGTGTTTTCAATGTCTTGCAGTAAAATCCCCGAGCCTAAAATCCAGCCCCAGGGTTTAAACCCCATCACTAAGGACATTTTCTGGGCTTTTTTGCCATTGCCTGTTACCCAAGGATATTGCAAGACACCTTGCTGACCATTGCGCCCTAACTCGACCATGTTAAACCAATACTGCTCAGCGCCAGTGTTGCCCATTTGCTGGCTGACTAACTCGGGTTTAACGGGATGAACTATGATGTGGCGTGTTTCATCAATTACAAACAGGTAGTTGTCACCGTCGAACCGCATATTGTTAAGCATCTCTTTTGCGGCTTGTTGAGCCTGCTCTAGGGGTAAGTTTTGTTGTAAAGCTTGAATGCGACTGAGGGCTAAGCTGAGCACAGCGTTGAGTCTGGCTTCACGTTCTGCCATCAAATTGCTTTTTAAGGTAGTGACAGAAAGGGTGAGAAGAATTAAGGCGCCGATAAGGGCTGTGATAAGTTGTAGCGCGAGTTTTCGGCTGACGGGAATGTCGGCGAGTTTAAACATAAAAGCTCCTTTTTCTTGGTAACGCTCACTAAGCTATCCTTTTTGCCTAGGTTTTTAGCGGCTGCTTATGAAACGTACTTATGTGGAAGTCAGTGTTATTAAGCATTACTGGCTTTAACTAATTTTCCAGTTAACTTGCTAAATAAATGTGAAAATAGTGAGATTTTATGCAATTTGTGAACGAGGTTATCTAAAGCGTTTTTATGTGACGTCTTTCACTCAAAGTAAGGTGAACCACATTAAGAGTACAAAAGATAACTCAATTCTGAGCCGGTTGAGTGAGCAGATTGAGTGAGCCAGTTGAGTGAGTAGGGTTAGGATCGCAAAGCCAAAGTCAGAGGCCTTAGAGAAACAGTCCAGCCGAGTGTTACTCACTCGGTTGAACTGATATTTGGCTGAGTTTAAATGGGGCCAAGCTAAGACGTGCAGAGTTTGCATCACGAGTGCATTGTGATTGAACAACCTTAGCCGTGACTGATAGTGATGCTCTCTTTCACCAGAGCCTCGCTTTGATTGGCATGGGGCGGGGCAATCGTTGCCGCCACTTGCTTCATCGCCCGAGTCAGTTGTGTCAGCTGCGCAGGGCTTATCACATAGGGCGGCATAATATAAATCAGGTTGGCAAAAGGACGCACCCATACGCCTAAGTCGACAAATTGCTGCTGCAGCGCCGCGGTATTGACCGCTTGGTGCATTTCGAGCACGCCAACCGCGCCGAGCACGCGCACCTCTTTCACGCTGGGAATATCAATGGCATCGTCAAGCTCACGCCGCATTTGCTGCTCGATGGCGGCAACCTGTGCAGGCCACTCCTGCTGATTGATTAAATCTAAGCTGGCGCAGGCGGCGGCGCAGGCGAGGGGATTGCCCATAAATGTGGGACCATGCATAAAGACACCAGCGGGCGATTGGCTAATGCCTTGGGCGACGTTATCCGTGCATAAGGTGGCGGCAAGGCTGATATAACCGCCCGTTAACGCTTTGCCTAGGCAGAGTATGTCGGGCGTGATGTCAGCATGTTCATAGGCAAATAACTTACCGGTTCGGCCAAAACCCGTAGCAATTTCATCGAGGATAAGCAGCACATTATATTCATCACACAGGGCGCGCAGGCTGCGTAAATACTCGCTGCTGTAGAAGCGCATTCCCCCTGCACCCTGCATAATCGGCTCGATAATCACGGCGGCAATGTCTTGATGTTGCTCGCGTAAAATACGCTGCATTGGCGCTAAATCATCTTGGTGTAATGGCTCACCGAAGGGCGTTTGCGGCGCATCGACAAAACACTGTTTCGTTACGGCCTCGCCAAACATGGTATGCATGCCACCTTCGGGATCGCAGACACTCATGGCGGCAAAAGTATCGCCATGGTAACCCTTCTTCACCGTAAGAATGCGCTGTTTTTGGGCCTTTTGCGCTGAAGGCAAATCTTGCCCCTGCCAATATTGCAGCGCCATTTTGATGGCGACTTCGACGGCAATTGAGCCTGAGTCGCAGAGAAAGACTTTAGTGAGGGGCTCGCAGGTCATCGCCAGCAGTTTTTTGCAGAGTGTAATGGCTGGCTCGTGGGTAATGCCGCCAAACATCACATGGCTAAGTTGGTGCAGTTGCCGCTCCATCGCCGTTAATATCGCCGGGTGCCCGTAGCCATGTACGCAGGCCCACCAAGAGCTGGTGCCATCGATAAGCTTACGGCCATCGACCAATTCCAGCTCGCAGCCTTGGGCACTGTGTACCCCAAAAACAGGAAGTGCGCGGGTCATGGAGGTATAAGGATGCCAAATATGGGCGCTATCAAAATCAAAATCGAGTAAATTGCGCATAAAAGCTCACAGTGTTGATTGAAAATTAATCAGTGGTAAACCTGTATCACTGGTTGGCGTTGACAGTTTAAGGGCTGAGGTTATCCTAGCCAAGGTAAAATACAAAAATAAAAGGGTGTTCAATGTCGCAGTTGCAAGTTCGTCATGATTGGAAGCGGGAAGAAATCGAAGCCTTATTTGCGCTGCCGATGAATGACTTATTATTTAAAGCACACAGTATCCACCGTGAAGTGTACGATCCTAATGAAGTGCAGATCAGCCGATTACTGTCGATCAAAACCGGTGCTTGTCCTGAGGATTGTAAATATTGTCCGCAGAGTGCGCGTTACGACACTGGCCTTGAAAAAGAGCGACTATTGGCGATGGAAACCGTATTGACTGAAGCGCGCAGTGCTAAAGCCGCGGGCGCTTCACGTTTCTGTATGGGCGCCGCTTGGCGTAACCCGAAAGATAAAGACATGCCATACCTCAAGCAAATGGTGCAAGAGGTCAAAGCCCTCGGCATGGAAACCTGTATGACCCTAGGAATGTTAAGTGCCGAACAAGCCAATGAGCTGGCCGATGCCGGTCTTGATTACTACAACCACAATTTAGATACCTCGCCTGAATATTACGGCGATGTGATCACGACCCGTACCTATCAAAACCGTTTAGATACCTTAAGCCACGTGCGCGCATCGGGCATGAAAGTTTGCTCTGGCGGTATTGTTGGTATGGGCGAAAAGGCCACCGACCGAGCGGGCTTATTGCAACAACTAGCTAATTTGCCTCAGCATCCCGATTCAGTGCCCATTAACATGTTGGTCAAAGTGGCGGGCACCCCCTTCGAAAAACTCGATGATTTAGATCCGCTGGAGTTTGTCCGTACCATCGCCGTGGCGCGTATTTTAATGCCTAAGTCCCGCGTACGTTTATCGGCGGGCCGTGAAAACATGACTGACGAACTGCAAGCTATGTGTTTCTTTGCGGGCGCGAACTCGATTTTCTATGGCTGCAAGTTACTGACTACGCCAAACCCTGAAGAAAGTGATGATATGGGCCTGTTCCGCCGTCTGGGTTTACGCCCTGAGCAGGGTGCTGCCGCGACTATCGATGATGAACAAGCGGTATTAGCCAAAGCTGCGGCTCACCAAGATAAAGCCTCGGCACCTTTTTACGATGCGGCGGCGCTGTAACTAAGGCTTATCGCCACAGTAAAATTTGCTACGTTGGACTTGCGTTTCGTTAAGTGGCGAAGCGCAGGTTCCAAAGGATGATGCGGGCGGTGAGACTCAGCGAGCATTTGAGCTGACGTTGTGCCGAGACTGAACGAAAAACCAGTCAAGACGCCGAGTAAGCCAGCAAAGTAAAATGCACAGCAAGAAAAATTGAGCAAGACAAGTTGAGTAAGAAAAAATGAGTTCACCACTCACCTCAAAACTGAGTTCAAAAATCCTCGCCCGTCAGCAGGCGTTAGCCGAGCAAGGTTTGCTTAGGCAGCGTCAGGCATTGTCGAGCGCGGCAGCACTCAGTGAGGATGGCCCTCAGTTTGGCTTAGCGGATCAGCGCTATCTTAACTTCAGCAGTAATGATTACTTAGGCCTATCCCGTGCTCCCGCATTGGTCGAGGCGCTGCACCTTGGCGCTAAGCAATATGGCGTGGGTAGCGGCGCATCACCACTGGTGACGGGTTACAGCGAGGCGCATTTGGCGCTAGAAACTAAGCTGTGCCAGATAACGGGATTTGAGGCGGCACTACTTTTTAGCTCAGGGTTTAGTGCCAATACTACCTTGTGTAAAACCTTGTTCGATAAGCAGGATGTGGTACTGGCCGATAAACTGGTCCATGCATCGATTATCGATGGATTACGCGACAGCGGCGCGGATTTTAAGCGCTTTTTGCATAATTCTACCGAAAGTGCCGAGCGTCTATTAGCGAAGAACGTTGTTTCTGCCTTGATCACTGAAAGTGTGTTCAGCATGGATGGTGATATCGCGCCGATTTCGGCGTTATCCGTACTTTGCCGAGCACACAATTCTTGGTTGATTGTCGATGATGCCCATGGTTTTGGCGTGGTAGATGCAGTGAGTGCTGAAGCTGAGTCTACTCCAGCTTCCAAGCATATCGATATCCAGATTGTGACCTTTGGTAAGGCGTTAGGCTGTCAGGGCGCTGCAATCCTCGGGAGTCGGCAGTTGATTGAGTTTCTGGTCAGCAATGCACGGGAATATATCTATTCTACGGCCTTGTCGCCCGCCAATGCGGCCCTTGCCTTGGCAGCAGTTGGATACGCTGAGACCCATCCTGAGCTTAAGCAAAAATTGCAGAGCAATATCTTATTGTTCAAGCAGTTGTGCCAAGATGCGGACATTCCACTCCTAGGAAGTGACACGGCAATTCAACCTTTGATTATCGGTGATGCGACGCAAACCATGCGGGTGGCAGAAAAGCTAAAGGCATTAGGCATTTGGGTCGGCGCCATTCGTCCACCGACAGTGCCGGTCGGCTCGGCAAGATTGCGCATCACCTTAAGCGCATCCCATAGCGAGGCGGCAATAAGGTGCTGTGTCAGTAGTATTGCCACTGTGCTAAAGGAATGCGCACTGCCGAGGGTTTCTGAGCGGCCTGAACGGTAAGCCAGCGTTTGATTCAGAACATCCGGTGAATGGTAGGGGTAGGGCACTTCAATGCTCGAGTATTGAGAGCTTGAAGATAAGAGTTTGAATGTAAGAGTCTGAAAGTAAGAGCTTGAACGTAAAAGCTTCTAAGTAAAAGCTTCTAAGTAAAAGTTTGATGTTAAAGTGAGAATAATTTGTGATGTCTATGCCGCTTGGCGTGAGTGTTAATTCCCATCCATCTGCAAGTCAGATCGAGCATATTGCCGATAGGTTTTCTGCTGCGGCCAAGCGCTACCAAGAGCATAACTGTTTACAGCGTTTAAGCGGCGCGAGTTTGTTGCAGGGATTTGCTGCCAAGGGCGCAATTCTTGATATTGGCGCGGGGCCTGGGACCGATTTTGCCGACCGTGTAGTGGGTGACAATATCAAGGTTTATGCCCTCGATGTCGCCCTAGGGATGCTGCAACAACTTCAAGTGACTTTCTCTCGGCACCAATGCGTGTGTGGTAATGCCGAGCAACTCCCCTTTGCCGATGGGAGTATCGATAGTATTTACTCCAATTTAGCCCTGCAGTGGTGCCATGATTTTTCGGCGGCGACCAGTGAAATGGCTAGAGTCTTAAAAGCTGGTGGAGAAGCGCATCTGAGTATTGTGGCCGAAGGCAGCCTGGCGCAGTTATCCCATCTGGGTTTAAGGGTGAACGGTTTTCAATCCCTTGAAAGCTTACAAGCCGCCTTTGATACCAAAGATTGGCAACTGTTTGATGTTCAACTTGTGCCAATGACCGTCTATTTTCAAGATCTTAAAACCTTGCTCTATTCCATTAAGGGCGTGGGCGCATCGGTGCAATCGTACATACAGACCGAAAATTCCTCAGATGCCGATACTCACTTAGGCAAATTGCGTGGCCGCCGCGATTGGCTAGCATTACAACAACGCGCAGAACTATTCCGTGAGGCTCAGGGCCTGCCTTTAACCTATCAAATCGCCCAATTTCGTGTACGTCGCCAAGGCGATAGGGTGTAAAACTCGTCGTTTAGCTTTGAGCACGTGATTGACCATGGAGTAAGAAGGAAAACGCATGTTTTTTGTAACAGGTACAGATACCGACAGTGGTAAAACCTTAGTGTCGACGGCGCTGTTAACCGCATTCAATCGTGAAGCTGCTCGCACAGGCGCTGCGCACTTAAGCCTTGGGGTAAAACCTGTGGCCTCGGGATGTGAAACCACAGAGCAGGGCTTACGTAACAGTGATGCGTTAAAATTGATGTCGGCCTCATCTTTAAAGCTCAACTATGAACAGGTCAATCCGATAAGCTTTGAACCTGCCATTGCGCCGCATATTGCCGCAAAACAGCTGGGGGTTAACTTATCTCCCGAGGCGATTTTGGCAAAGTTAGATAGACAAGCCTTTGAGCAGGCTGATTTTTGCTTGATAGAAGGTGCGGGTGGCTGGCGTTTGCCCTTAGGGGACGGGCGTTATTTATCGGAATTAGTGCAGCAACTTAATTTGCCAGTGATCTTGGTTGTGGGAATGAAACTGGGCTGCTTAAATCATGCATTATTAACCCAAGAGGCGATAATAGCTGATGGCTTAACCGTGGCGGGTTGGGTAGCAAATTGCGTCGATCCCAATATGAGCGTGTTTGATGAAAACTTAGCATCGCTTAAAGAGATGATGACATCGCCTTTCCTTGGTTGTGTTCCACATCTTAAGCAGGCTGATGCAGAACATGCCGTCCATTTTATCGATATCCAAGCTTTGTTGATGAAATAACCCATTCAAAAATACGTGTGATATAACAAAAAAGAGGCCATACAGTAATGCCAGTCAGTTAAGAGCTGACTGGCATTTTCTTTTGACTGGGTATTTCCTTGGTTTCACTCTGACACACCGAGGGTAAGCTCTTGAATCCCCTCGTATTGGTAGCACATGCTGCTCGGTTTCTGCGAGTAAACTATCCATCCTTTTAGGGATGGTTCCGGCGGCTTCCAGCCAAAACCCATAAATCACATGGATTATCGCAACCGCGCATGTCGTAAAACTCAGTTGGTTAGCGTATAAACCCGGCTTGCTTTGCGCCATTTTCACCATCTGGTAGCGGATAATATTGTAGCTCAAGAGAATGCCCCATAGCTCTTGTTTTACCATCTCCGGTTTCTTGCTCCTCAACGTAAACTCGCTGTTGAGCAAACTCTGCTTCATCTCGCGATAGCCCAGCTCAATTTCCCAGCGATGACTGTATAAATCCACGATTTCTGCACCAGGGAAACGCAACGGGTCTGTCATTGAGGTGAGGATATTGACCTCTTTGCCTTTCACTGTTTTTGTCAGCAATCGGACGTCAATAAATTCAGGTAACTCATTAAATTGTTTACGAGATTGTGCTGTGGTCGTCAGCCGAATGAGTTTATCGTGTCGACCGAGTTTTGTGATGACTTCAAACTGTGTGCCTTTCTTCATCGGCATTAACCAATGTCTGGATTTGCCCGCTTGATGCCAACGGTTTAGCAGCCCCAGTGAGTAAAATCCTCGGTCAAATAGGGTGAGTGAGTTGTCGGGTGTGCTATCAATCAGTTGCTCTGCCAACTTCATTTCATTGATTTTGGCATCGTCAAATGCGCTGGCAACTAACATGTGGCTCGTCAATTCCATCTGGCAAACCATGCGTACTTGCGGATAGCCAACATCACCGTGCTGGTTTTTGCTGTAGGTAAAGGCTTGCTGGTTGTTGGGAGTATCGGGCGTTCGCCAAATGACGCCATCAACCCCAAGCAACGTTAAGCCACACCAGTCAGGATGCTGGGCATCTTGGTTCCAGACGCGCTGACTTTGCGAAAAAATTTCTTTAACGGCATCAACACCTAAACGTTGTCTGGCTTGAACAACGGCGCTAGGAGCCACAAGGGGCTTCTTACCAGGCAACATCAATTGTGCTTTGGCGACAATGCTCCAAACAGGCTCTTGGCGATACATTGCCATCGCAATGACAGCCCAAACAGCCTGCTCTAGAGGAAGTCGACGTTTGCGTATGGTTGCTACACCAGATGTTTCAAGGCATTGCGAGATGAAATCTGGACACAAGATATCACTTAGTTTGCCGAGTTGTTCAGTGTTGGGAGCGTAGCCATTAGCCAGTGCAAGCGCTGTAGTCAGTTGCATAAAAAAATCCGATGACGAGTGGTCATCGGATTTTGATCTTTTCAATGAGATCGTCAAGTGTTCTGGCTTAACTGATCGGCATTAGGCCATACAGCCTCTTTTTTGTTATTGAGTGTTTAATTTATTGTGACTAAAACTTAACTCGGTAGCCAATATTAAAGGCAATGTCAGTGCTGTTATCCATATTGAAATAATTTTCAACGACGGAAAACTCAATTGCACTTGTGTCTAAGTAATAACGGTAGCCGAGTAATATTTCATTTGACGCCTTAGCGAAATCATTTTCAGTTTCTAATAAACCTTGGTAATGATGTAACTCAATTAACCAGCCATGGCGACCCGTGATATATTCATAGCCGAGATTGACTGAATAGGCATGATTATCGTAGCGGATCCCCGAGAGCACTTCATTGCCCTGCCTAAAACTGACGGCGGCGCTAGAATGAAAATGATGCTTCTCGTAACGGAAGCTGTAATTTAACTGCAACGCTTGTTCAAAGGCTTCATTTTCAAAGGGACCTGAGTCCACATAGTTATAATATAAGCTACCACCTAAGGATAAACCCTGATGTTGGTTCTCAAATAATTGATAACCAACATAAAGCATAATGGCATTATTGAGTGTCTCACCCGAAATATCTTGTTGGTTTACACCATCTTTAGAAAATATTTGATTTTGATGTTTTGCCGTATCTTCACGACCATTTTGACTAAAACCAAAAGCATCATGGAACCACATAGTTACCGAGTCTAAGTGATTATCGCCGCTAAAGCGCCAGTGATAACTTGTGTCTATCATCCATTTGTCATTGATTTGCCAAGTCAGCCCTCCTTCGAGGGTGTTGTGGTAGTAATCAGCAAAATAATCATCGGTTTCGGCCCAAACACTGGCCGCACTTGCAGATAAGTGCAGCTCTTTTTGACCTTCAGGTAACGAAAACCCAGATCTAAGCATCGGCGTTAAACTGCCCGCTTGGGTCGGTGATTGTGCGTAGGTGCGTAAAGGACCGTAGTCACTAAAATCGACGGCAGTAGCAAAGGCATTCGGGACAAACAGCAAAGAAAGTGCAAAGGCTGGTTTTAGGTTTGAAAACGGCATAGCTTAAATATCCGTCTAGATAATGAGTTATCTAGATTCGATGGGTTGATGAAACAGGGTATTATCGACCAACAGTTACACTGATGATTAATATAGATGTTAACGTTAATTGTTGTATTAACATTTTGTTTGCAATTAAATCAGCGTATAGCAGAGTAAAACCAACGCAAGCCAAAACACTCGTCCAATCATTGGTAGTGAATATAAGGCAAGTAGGATACTTATCATTAACAATATTGTCGTTGGCTTACGAAAGTACGCAGCATCTAATGTGGGTAACTTCATTTTTTCTCTGACATACTCATGATGCGAAATATAACTAACACTGAATATGGTGATAGCAATAGATGGAGATCTTGTAAAGAAGTGTATATAGCAAATATTCAGTTGCTGTGAAGGAGGTAATATACCGTTGTGGAGTAGGGGAGTAAATCTTATTGGCGTGCTAAATAGGGCCGAAAATTGGAACTGAAGTTCCCTATTTTTGTTAGATAGAAATAATCCTAGATATTCCGAAGACGTTATTCTGTCCAAGTTATCCTGTAAATTAAGAAGCTGAATAGCTAAAGAGTTATGATGTTGCCACGACTTGCTGAGAATATAATCGAGTTAGATCTGAACACTCGTTAGTGTAGAACCAAGCGCAATAAAAAACGCCGTAAGTTCGGCGTTTTTATGGTGTAACGGATAGCTAGCTTATTTGCCTAAGGCCAATCGTCACTGTTCCAGCGATACAGCCAAGTGGCGGCCACAGGTTTTTCATCTTTACGCAATTGGATGCGCAGTTCTGCCACATTGGTGCTTTCGGGCTCGAAGGTCACAAATACGCGGGCACCATTGATATCTGGATGAGCGACGATACGAGATGACAGGATCTTGCCCTTGCTGATACTGGCATCAATCACAATGTTCTCAATATCTTGTGGTTTGATATTGCTGTAATCGATAAGCAACTCTTTACCTTTGGCTTGCTTTTGTCCCTTTGAGCTGCGAACCACTCGTGCCTTAGTGTTAGCACTGGGGCTATCGTTAGACGCTGTGATGCGATAGGAGTAACGATAGGGTTCACCTTGCTTCAATCCGCCCTGAGGCTCCCAGTAAGTGACTATATTGTCGTTGGTTTCGGCGCTCGATGGGATCTCCAGTAGCACTAGCTGACCTTTACCCCAATCATTCAGCGGCTCAATCCAAGCGGAAGGGCGCTGCTGATAGTTTGCAGTCAGATCTTGATAGTAATCGAAGTTACGATGGCGTTGGATTAAACCAAAACCCTTAATATCTTCATCGCCAAAGGCACTGATCTGCAATTTATTTGGGTTATTAAGCGGGCGCCATAAACGCTCACCGTTACCGCGATCGATTTGTAATCCTTCGGAGTTATGTACCGCAGGACGATAGTCTGGCTTATCTGAAGTATCTAACCCGCCATAGAGGAACATCGAGGTCAGCGGTGCGAGGCCCACATGGGCGATGTCTCTGCGTGGGAATAGCGTGACATCCACTTCGACCCGCGTTGGCGCGCCTGGGTAAATACCAAAGCGGTAGGCCCCAGTAACGCTCTGACTGTCTAACAGCGCATGCACCACAATGGCGGTTTGATACTTAGAGGGGCGCTCTACCCAAAAACGTTTGAATAATGGGTATTCTTCGCCTTTGGGCTGGGCCACATCGATAGCCAGTCCACGGTTGGATAGACCATAAATTTGTCCTTTAGACAGCGTTCTAAAATAACTCGCGCCTTGGAACATGATGAACTCGTCTTTGACTTCATCGTCATTGATAGGGTAGTGCAGGCGCACGCCCGCATATTGGCCAACCTGAGTGAGTAATTTTTCAATGGCGCCATTAGGGACACTAAAGGAAGACTCGGTCAGCTCGATGGGCAAGGCTTGGCTGTTTTCAACTACATCGATATCCACGAGGTTTTTGTATAAAAAACCGGGGGCAAAGAGTTGTACCGAAAACTTAGTGGGAGTGCCGCCCCAAATCGCGGCGTTTTCTTGATAATTGATTTTGCCGTAGGTGGCGTAATCTAGATC
The DNA here is from genome assembly GCF_029835735.1 of Shewanella sp. GD04112. Lineage (NCBI taxonomy): Bacteria > Pseudomonadati > Pseudomonadota > Gammaproteobacteria > Alteromonadales > Shewanellaceae > Shewanella > Shewanella sp. GD04112. Next base: position 2,969,519 of record NZ_JAOEAL010000001.1, on the reverse strand, counting down.
AATGAGCTCTTTGGGGGCTTTTCTTGCTTCTTTAAACGGTTTCTGAGCCAGTTGTTGAGCCAGTTCAATGACAGTGTCATGGGAGAAGGCCTTGGCTTTCTTCTCTGGGGTCGAGTCGGCGCCATAGGCAGGGACTAAACTGCTGATGCCCACCATACAAGCGAGTAAGGAACCGAGAAAAAACCGCGGTTGGTTCGTTTTTCGCTGTGTGATCGGGGCTAAATGATTGATTGTTGAATGCAGTCGCAAAATAGGAACTCCTCACTTCAATGGGCTAAGGTGCAAGATTGGCACCCGGAACGTGCCCAAAACTCCCGATTTATAAATCACTTAGAATGCATTAGTTCGGGAAGTGCTTAAGGGTGGATAAAAATTTAATCTTGTTAATCAAAGTGTTCGACAACGAAATTAGAGCAGTTACTTAAGTGGTGCAAGTATTTTCTCCCACGGGATAAGTGCTGACCTTATCGGTTAAAGCATCAGGTAGCTTGGGTATTAACTTGGGATATTACTGCTATCCGGTTTCAGCGCACGAGGTATAGATGCCTCTTTTATATGACATTTTGCGGCATTTTATCGGCCAGCAAGTCTGATGACAAACTCACACTCGGTGGCCGATATTAGCAGATTAGCTGAGGCAATGCCGCCGAATAGATCTTATTTCAGTAAATGGGATAAATCGCTTCCTACAGGGATAGGGATCTCTTGCTGCTCACCACAGAATAAATAGGCTGGGTTGTCACCGAGTAGGGATAAAGTGTCTCCCTGACGCCAGAGTGCGCTGCCTTCGACGATACCCACAACCGGGGTGATAGGATCGACACGGGTGAATTCGAGTAAGCGCTGGGCGCGGGTTTCGCCGTTATGCCCTGGAGCGCGGTAGTTTGAATAATGTGGATTTAACTGAAATGGCACTATATTTAACGCGGTAAACGACGGCGGCTCGATAATCGGCATATCGTTGGTGGTGCGAATGCTCAATCCAGAGACGTTAGAGCCCGCGCTCCAACCAATATAAGGTTTACCATTCAGAACTTCTTCACGGATAAGATGCACTAAATCGTACTTATAGAGCTCGTGCAGTAAATGGAAGGTGTTGCCGCCACCGATCAAAATGCCGTCGGCATCTTTAATCGCTTGGCGCGGATCAGGATGTTGATGAATGCCGCTGATATCGAGCCTGAGTTCGCTTAATCCCGCCACGACTGAGGCCAAATAAGTGTCGTAACTCATGCTGACACCGGCATAGGGGATAAAGATCCATTTTTGGGCGTTAGCGGTGAGCGGTTTGATAAAGGGAATCGCATGGGAAAGGTAAGGCGTATCACCGACGCGAGAACTGCTCAGTAGTAGGGCATTGACTGTCATTTTTTTATCCTGAAATCTCGGAATGTGCTGGCATGTTAACAAAGTTTAATCGCGATAAACATAGATAAACACACATGAATTTGGCTGTAATGCTGACAGAGCCTAGATTTAAGCTTGGATTAATATACTGTCCCTAGACTCACGAGCCATGAAAGGCAATGTCTAAATTGAGAGAAAAATTAGCGAGTAGAAAAACTCTTATCTTTACCCCTTGAATTTCGATTAATTGGACATATTATGTCTTTGAGCAAAGTTAAATGGCATGTGTTTGCCGTAAAGGAGCTGAAATGAAGCGTATTTTTTTATTGATTGCGACTAACCTAGCCGTGTTGCTGGTAGCCTCAATTGTGATGTCTATTCTGGGCGTGAATACGTCTACTATGGGTGGACTACTTGTGTTCGCTGCGATTTTTGGATTCGGCGGAGCCTTCATCAGCTTAGCCATTTCAAAATGGATGGCGAAAAAGACCATGGGTTGTGAAGTGATCACCACGCCACGTGATAGCACTGAGCGTTGGTTGTTAGACACTGTTGCCCGCCAAGCGCAGCAAGCTGGGATTAAAATGCCAGAAGTGGCAATTTACCAATCGCCAGAGATGAACGCTTTTGCCACAGGCCCAAGTAAAGACAACTCATTAGTTGCCGTGAGTACCGGTCTGTTGTACGGCATGAGCCAAGATGAAGTTGAAGGGGTACTTGCCCACGAAGTGAGCCACGTTGCTAACGGCGATATGGTGACACTGACCTTAATTCAAGGCGTGGTGAACACCTTTGTTATCTTTGCCGCGCGTGTTGTTGCGGGCATTATCAATAACTTCGTCTCGAGCAACGACGAAGAAGGTGAAGGTCTAGGCATGTTCGCTTATATGGCGGTTGTGTTTGTCCTCGATATGTTGTTTGGTATCTTGGCCTCGATTATCGTGGCTTACTTCTCACGCATCCGTGAATACCGTGCAGACGAAGGTGCAGCACGTTTAGCGGGTAAGCATAAGATGATTGCAGCGCTTGAGCGTTTACGCCAAGGCCCTGAAAGTTCAGCAATGCCAGCGCAAATGTCTGCCTTCGGTATTAACGGCAAGCGTTCAATGGCAGAGCTGATGATGAGTCATCCGCCATTAGAGAAGCGTATCGCCGCTTTACAGACCCGTTAATCGAGGCTGTATGTTTCGTCCTGAAATAAGTTGACACTTATTTCCACCTAAAACGCTCGATGAACCTCATCGGGCGTTTTGTATTTTAAGGCCAAATGTGGCCGCCGTTGATTATAGATGGCAACCGCTTCTGCCACCATTTGTCGCGCCTCCTCCAGCGTTGCGGGCTTATGTGTTAAAAACTCCTGCTTCAAGATGCCATTCACTCGCTCTGCTAAGGCATTTTGATAGCAGTCATATCCATCGGTCATTGAGCATGTCACGCCATGGTGTGCGTGAACCGCTTGATACGCGTTTGAGCAGTACTGTATTCCACGGTCTGAGTGGTGTATCAGCGGTTTACTTTTATCTTGTCGCTGCTTCAGTGCCCGTTTGTAGGCCGTTAGCACCCCGTCTGTTTTAAGATTATCATCAACATGATAGCCCACGATTTTTCGTGACCAGGCATCGGTCACCAAGCTTAAATAGGCTTCATTATCTTGCAGTGGCAGATAGGTAATATCAGCCACCCAGACTTGTTCTGAGCGGCTGATGTCCACTTGCTGCTCGCTGGGCTTAAGCAAGTTGGGATGACACCTAAATCGATGATGGCTATGGGTCGTTTTATAGTACGCCCGTTTCGGCGTGACCAACAAACGATGCGCCCTAAGACAGCGAAATAACCGGTCTCGTCCTATCACTATTTGATGCATTTTGTTGAGTAAATACTGCAGTTTACGCGTACCGACTCGCGGTTGAAATAACCGTTCATATTGTACTGTTTGCAACACCTGTTGCTCCCTTAGCTCTGAGACGATTTGCCGCTGGCATTGCTGATAATACGCCTGACGACTGATGCCAAGGTAACGACAGCATTGGGTGACGCGATAACCTACGTCCGTTTTTTCCTGGAGCGTTTCGCGGGTGGCTTTTTTACGACGGATATCCCGTAGTCAGTTCTGAGTTTTTCGACAATGGCTTCGAAGAACGCCGCTTTCATGCGGGTATCTTCAAGTTCGGCTTCGAGGGCTTTTATCTTTTGCTCGGGGGTGAGCGTGGTGGGTTCAGTCATCAACTGTCCTCGCATTGATGTTGGCGGCGTCCCTAGGGACCAATCCAGTTTGCCATGCTTGCGTAACCACACTAACACGGTGGAGCAACCTTGAATACCGTACTTGTCTTGCGCCTGCTTATAGGTCAGTTCGCCTTTTTCCACTTGGTCGACAACCGCCAATTTAAAAGCGAGGGAATAATCGCGTTGAGTTCGTTTAATTGTTGAAGTCATTACACTCTCCAAAATGAGTTTGAAAAGTGTCAACGCTATTTAGGACGGGTCAGTAAGATCAAAAAAGGAGACCTAGTGTCTCCTTTTTTATTGGGGCTTTTCTTTTTCTACGGATTAGGCTAGGGCCGTTTTTAGTTGTGAGCGATAGGTTAAGTCAATGTAAAACTCTTATATAAGCATGTGGTTACATGATGCAGCGCACATTTTACCCCTTGGTATATTGATAAAGTTACTTTGCATTAAGATTGGGTTGCTTATTGCTCAATCCTTAGCTAAGTTAAATCGAGTCGTGCTATTTACATTGGTTGCGAGATGGAAGTCACCCTGACAAGAATTTCCACTGTCAATCGCCATTGGAGGATACAATTGTGAGCAAAAAACTATTAAGTGCGCTTTTCGGGGCAAGTCTTGCAGCGCTGGCGCTGTCACCAACCGCATTTGCCGCGGATCAAAAATTATCAGACTTCCATGCTGAGTCAGGTGGTTGTGAAAGCTGTCATAAGGATGGTACGCCTTCTGCTGATGGTGCTTTCGAATTTGAACAATGTCAAAGCTGCCACGGCTCTTTGGCTGAAATGGACGCAGTACATAAGCCACACGATGGCAACTTAGTTTGTGCTGACTGCCACGCTCCACACGATATGAACGTAGGTCAAAAACCTACCTGTGAAAGCTGCCACGACGATGGCCGTACTCCGGCATCTATTCTGAAGAAGTAAGTTTGACTTCAGATTGAGCTTGATAAAACGCCAGCAAATGCTGGCGTTTTTTATGCTCATTGAGTTGACCTCATTCGTCCTTCGGTTGTCCTTGAATAAGCTTTTTGCCTGAAAACATGGCTGAGATAATGCCAGGTTGGCGTTTGACTTCGGTGTAGATTACGGCAAAAACATGCAGCATGATCAACAGTATCAATAAATACACTGCATACACATGTACCTCTCCTACAAGACCTTTTATGGGTTTTATCACGTTAGCTTTATCGGTATCGACGCCCGTAGCATCGTAGGGTTGTAGGCTACTCGGATCAACATTGGTGGCCGCAAGGTACTGTTGGACTGCACTTCCCAGGGGTGGATAGTAAATGTCGGTACCGGCGCGGATCAGCCCAGTAATCATAATTGTGACTAATAAGAGCATGATAGCGAGTACGGCGAATTTCCCCTTAGGATTGTGGCCTAGATACTGGGGATTTTTACCCGCGGCAAGTTCTGCTTTATAGGTTTGTAACTCGGCCTTGCTATTGGCATTGGGGAACATATGGCTAAAGCGGGCGTATTTATTGCCCATAAAACCCCACACTAAGCGGATAAGTAAATTAATCGCAAAGCCATAGCCAATGATGACGTGCAGGGTTTTAAGCCCGATTTTACCGGAGAGTTCGGTTATACCTAAGTCGCTGCGAAACATCATTATACCGCCCACGATAAGCAGGGAGAGTACGAGGATGACATTAATCCAGTGGAACAGACGCGTAGGTCTGTCCCAGACGGGGTAGGATTGTATTTCAATAGGGCTTGGTTGCTGGCTGGACATGGTATTTCCTTATGTTTTGTATTGATTTGATCTTACGCCTTTCTGTTAAAAATAGCGCATTATTTTCAGTTTAAATTAAGCCTTCTGCTTGACAATGATTTGTCCTAAAGTTGTAGAAGTTTTTGATTTGCGTACGGTAAATATTTTTTACGTAAGTCTTTTGAATCTGTTTTATCTAATGCTAATATCGTGTGCACGATAGACTTGGAAGTCTATTGAACGGATGTTGAAGTGGTATTGAGAGATGTTTCTCCTCTCAAAATAAATAATCGTTAACCAGACAGGGAGTGAGCAGGATGTTCAAAATATTACATTGGATTGTAGTGTCAAGATCGCAAGTTCTGATGGAATTGCTTGCAGGCCGCTGGCCGCAGGAGTTTCTGGTGAAGCTGTCGCAAGTCAGTCCAGATGAAATGTGCGATCAAATCAAAGATAACCAAGCCTCTATGGTGGTGATTGACCTTTCCACCGTCGATCTTCAGAAAGCCTATCAATTTCAACGCTTGCTTGCCCGTGAACACCCGAGTGTGCGAGTCGTCTACATTCAATTCCCTAAACAGGTTGATGCCCGTTTTTTAATGCAAGCCTCGACTACGGCAGGGGTGTTTTATCTGGATGCAGGACTGACTGAAATCAGCCTTGGCCTGTCTAACATCCTGCGTGGACACAGAGTGATCCCCATCCAATTGGTGAATGGGGTAAATGATGACTTTGGACTGTTCGAAGATACCGAGCCATTAACCATCCGTGAGCGCGAAGTGTTACAAGCCCTGTTGTCTGGCAGCACTAACCTCGATATCGCGAATCAATTGTTTGTGAGTGAGAGCACCATTAAGACTCACTTGTACCGTGTGTTCCGTAAGATTGGTGTGTCAAGCCGTGGGCAAGCCATTGCATGGGCGCAAACCTACTTACACGATGTGGTGGTGTAACGCGTTGTTGATGGGGCCACTAAGCCAATATTCAATTGAACAACTTAAGAATCAAATAAAAAGGGGCAATCCTCGATACGATTGCCCCTTTTGTGCTTTATGGGTTAAGGACTATTGCATTAAAAACTAATGCATTAAAAATTAGTGCATTAAAAATTAGTGCATTAAAGGCTAATAGATTAAAGATCAACGACCTAACCAAGCCTGCAGTTTGTCTTTATCTGTGATGCTTAAGGCAACCGTATCCTTAGGCGCCTCTGCAATAATCAGTTCTCCCGTCATCAATTCATCTCGTCTAAACCAATGCAGGCTTAAGCGTTGTCCGATTGGGTATTGCTGAAGCTGAGCTTCAAATTGACCTGTCACCTGCAGATTATCCGCCGCAATTAAGATATCTCCGGCACTTAAGCCTGCAAGGTGCGCAGGGCTACCTTGGGCGACAGTGGTCACTTTAAGGCCCATTGGCGCAGCTTGCGTTTTAGCGCCAAAGGCAATCTCATACCCTTTGGCCGTGCCACCGCCAACATCCTGCGCGCCTTGGCTCGCTCTCAGTGTCAATTCAACCCCAAACTCGGCCAGTAGTGGTGCCAGCGGGATATCGTCGGTATTGTCTAAATAGGCGAAGAGATCTTGGCAATCACGCCCCAATAAGCGTTCAACAATCCTTTGATGACATTCATCCGTGGTGCCGCGATTTTGCAGGGCATATTCCTGCCACAGAATGGTCATTAGATCGTCGAGGTTGTATTTTCCTTGAGTCTCGCTTCTTAGGGTTAAATCCAGATACAGGGCAAACAGGGCGCCCTTAGTGTAATAACTGATAATGGCGTTTTGGGCGTTCTCATCCTGCTTATAGAACTTAGTCCAAGCGTTAAAGCTCGAGTCCTTAATGCTTTGTTTAAAGCGGCCTTGACTGCGGTATACCCGGGTAAAGGTTTCGCTCAGCATATCTAAGTAGCTTTGCTCATCGACTAAGCCTGCGCGATAGGTAAGGAAATCATCATAATAGGAGGTGATGCCCTCATAGGCCCACAGCTGCGGCGTATAGGTTTCCGCCTCGAGTTGATAGGGTAAGAAGCATTCTGGCTTGATGCGCTTGACGTTCCAGCTGTGGAAATATTCATGGCTGCAGAGCGATAAATAAGTGCGGTAGTCGTTATTTATCGGCGCATCCATCGACAGCGGTAAATCTTTGCGTGAGCACATGAGTGCTGTCGATGCCCTATGTTCCAAACCACCAAAGCCATTGTCGAGTACTGTCGTCATAAACAGATAACGCTCAAAGGGCGCTGGCGTGCCAAACAGCTTGATTTGATACTCGCAAATCGCCTTTAAATCTTGGCAGAGTCTCGGCATATGGGCGCGGTGGCGACCGTTTAACACGATATCGTGTCTCACGCCGCAGGCTTCAAAACTGGCGTGGGTGAATAGCCCCATCTCAACTGGATGATCGATAAGTTCGTCATAGCTTTGCGCGCAAAACTCACCAAAGGCAAATTCATCACCGCTTTGGCGTGTCATGCTGGTGGCAAGGCGCCATTCATTTAGGCTCTGCTCGGTCGGCGCAGCCATAGTCACTGTGTGTAAGCCTGCCTCAAAGCCGTGGGCGGCTAAAAATACACTGCTACCGTTAAAGAAGCCGTGGGTCATATCCAGATGCGCAGTGCGTACCGACAGGTCCCAAGCATAAACTTGATAGGTTAAGGTCAGTTGGGTGCTTTGATGTTCGACCGACCAGGTTTGTTTATCCAGTTGAGTGAGGTGGAGCGCCTCACCATTATCGCCTGTGGCTTTAAGATCGATAATATTCTTGGCAAAATCCCGCACCATATAACTGCCGGGAAGCCACGCGGGCAGGCTAAAAACTTGCTTAGGGTGGGGCTTTTGTACCGTCATAGTAACGGCGAACAAGTGCGCCTTGGGATCGACGGGAATGATGTGATAGTGGAGCATAATTTATCCTGTAAAACCGATGCGTTTTAATGGGCGTCATGCTGCCAAAAATGCGCACAACAGGCAAATGAAACGCAAAATATCTGGAGACACAAAGCGTTGAATTGCTAGTATACTATCCCAATTAACCCAAGGAGGACTCCCCATGGCCGAAGAAACCATTTTCAGCAAAATTATCCGCCGCGAAATTCCCGCCGACATTCTGTATCAAGACGAGCTGGTGACCGCTTTTAGAGACATCTCGCCAAAGGCGCCAACCCATATTCTGATTGTGCCGAATCATTTGATCCCAACTGCAAATGATATGAAAGCCTCGGATGAGCCTGCACTCGGCCGGATGATGACAGTGGCGGCCAAATTGGCGGCAGAGGCGGGGATTGCCAAAGATGGTTATCGTTTGATCATGAACTGCAACAAACATGGCGGACAGGAAGTGTACCATATCCATATTCATCTCGTTGGCGGAGAGCCATTGGGACCCATGCTGAGCCAAGGTCAATGAAGGTAAATCCTGATTTTTTTCCGCTGACTCAAATGGCGCAGCGATTTGTCGATCAGCTCGCCCAGTGCCGTCGCTTAGGGTTAACCGTGCTCGAAGCCAGTGAGCACCATGTACTGATTGAGTTGCCCTATAGCACTGAGTTAATTGGTTATCCCGATACGGGCGTTATCCACGGCGGGGTGATCACCACCTTGATGGACACCGCCTGTGGCAGTGCGGTGGTGAGTGCGATTTTTCAAAAATATCAATCCTTAGAGATTTCGCCCACCCTCGACTTACGGGTCGATTATATGAAGCCCGCGCAGCCCCATAAGCCAGTTTATGGTTTTGCCGAGTGCTATAAATTGTCATCTAATATCGCCTTTACCCGCGCCATCGCCTATCAGGACAGCATTGATGATCCTATCGCCCATGCGGTGGGCTCTTTTATGCGGATCAGCCCTGAAATGGTGGGCGATGCCTTTAGACAAGCCTTGATGGGAGAAGCCGTGCCGCCCTTAGGAGAGACAGATGAACTCAAATAAGCCGACCGAGCAGAAAACCCTCGATGTGCAGGGAATTGTAAAACGCGCCACCGAGCTGAATGACTTTGGTCATCTACTCGAACATGTGCCTTATGCTAAGTTTATTGGTATGAAGGTCGAGCGCTTTGGCGATGAACTGATTTTCAAACTCCCCGCTAAGGACGACAATATCGGTAATCCCATCCTGCCCGCGATTCATGGTGGGGTGATTGCTGGTTTTATGGAAATGTCGGCCATAGTGCAATTAATGGTGTTTATGCAAACGGCAAAAGTGCCAAAAGTCGTTGATTTCTCGATTGATTACCTGCGAGCAGGCCTACATAAAGACAGTTTTGCCGAATGCCGTATCACCCGTCAGGGGCGACGGGTCGCCAATGTGAACATCAATTGTTGGCAAACCAATCGTAAGCAGTTGATCGCTACCGCAAGGGCGCACTTTTTGATTGATTAATCGCGAGGGTGCGGCAGTACGGGCAGTTTAAGCCGATGTGTACGTTAAGCATAAGTTCAGCTGGCGTCGCGTAGTGTCATTGCCCATCCGTTGTTCGGCACCTAGGTTTTTGTGAGTGAGGGAAAACAAAATGAAAGCAATTTACAGTGGAGTAATCTTGGCTGCAGCTCTGACACTCGGCGCTTGCACCAATACGGCGGGCATTTCGGTGAACTCACTGGGAGAAACCCGCGTCGATAACAACAGCTTCGCCCGTTATATCAGTGTTGAAGGCGTTGAGGCGCGCCGCGTTGGCGATCTGATCCAAGGTTCGGCGTTGATCGTCAGCAAGTCCTCAAGCGATATGCGAGTGCAATATAAGTTCACTTGGTACGACGCCAGCGGCTTTACCATCGAAGATGAAGCCACCAGTTGGAAATCGGTGAAATTACACGGCAAACAACAGCTGCAAGTGTCGGCCGTGGCCCCAAATGCGCAAGTGGCTAAATTCGATGTCTATGTTCGCGAGACTTATTCAAACTAAGCTTGAATCATAGGGTTGAGTTGTCACTATCGCGTTAGAGCATTTGGCATTTCAAAGCTAAGTTAACGCGCGTTGATAAAGGCTTTCGCTCCATTTATAAAGACTTACGTTTTCAGGGCGTAAGTCTTTTGCTTTTATCTATCCTCATCCTCACCAACCCATCTTCCTTCTGCTCGTTTGTGCGGGATTGAGTTTGTCCCGTGACGGTTGCTACGCCGAGAAGCAAAGTTGCGATAACTGACTCAGTTCGACGGAAAAAGTCAAACAGCGACAGAAAAGCGGACTTTAGTCCTAAAACTATTTCAGGGTTGAGCACTACTATCAGCATAATATTAGATGAGGATAGACCTATGACTGCGCACATTAATGCACAACCTACTGATTTTGCTGAAACTGTTATTATGCCTGGCGATCCGCTACGGGCGAAATATATTGCCGAAACCTACCTTACTGATGCCGTAGAAGTCACCAACGTTCGCAATATGCTGGGCTACACAGGTTATTACCAAGGGCAGCGTATTTCTGTAATGGGGCACGGTATGGGGATTTCCTCAATGGTGCTCTATGGCCATGAGTTGATTAATTTTTTTGGTGTGAAGCGCATCATTCGTATCGGCAGTTTAGGCGCAACCCAAAAACACGTGCAAATGCGGGATGTGATTTTAGCGCAGGCGGCGGGTACCGACTCACCCACGAATGCCAAGCGTAGCAGTGGCTATCATATGGCAACCTCGGCCACCTTTTCCTTACTGCACAAAGCCTATACCCAAGCCAATGAAAAAGGCATTAGCGTGAAAGTTGGCAACGTATTTAGTGGCGATCTTTATTATGATCCCGACGAAGATATGATCCCAGCACTGGAGCGTTTTGGGGTATTGGGTATCGATATGGAAGTCGCGGGTCTTTATGGCTTAGCGCATCAACAGGGCATTGAATCATTGGCCATTCTCACGGTATCCGATCATTGCCTAACGGGTGAGGAAACCACCGCCGAAGAACGCCAGTTATCCTTCAATAATATGATCGAACTTGCGCTCGCGACTGCGCTGAATTAGGTCTCTCGTTAACCTTTGCACCTTTCGCATTTCACGATGGAATGACAAAAATGAATAATAAAATCACCTTAACTGCCATTAGTTTTCTCGCGAACTTTATTATGGCGGGTTTTGCGACGCAATTTGGGATGTTGATAGAACCCATAGCGGAGAAGTTTGCGGCCGATGTGAATGATGTGGCTTCAATCTTCTCCTTACTTAATGGTGGCGCATTGGCAGGGACCATTGCCGCCTTCTTCTTTATTGAAAAGTTGGGCATCAAGCGGATCACCTTACTCAGTTACAGTCTAGTCGCGCTTTCTGCACTGGCATTACACCTTACCAGTTCGCTACAGCTAGTGATGGTGGCCATGACCTTAATTGGATTCTGCGGCGGGATTGGTCTGTGTATCGCTGGCACCATTGTGGTATCTGTATGGCAAGCCAAAATGCAGAGCACTATGTTAGTGGTGCAGGATGCGACCTTTAATGTTGCTGGGGTGGTGTTTCCGCTGATCACAACCTACGCCTTAACCAATGCCTTATCTTGGAGTTACAGTTACTTAGCCGTGGGTTTGGTTGCCTTAGGCACGGTGATTATTAGCTTATTCACCAATTTTTCTCTGTGCGAGCAATCATCGAATACGGAGGAGAAACAACAATCGGAGTGGAACTTCGGCATTATCAGCGGCGGTATCGGCTTATTTTTAGGCATGCTGGCGCTGTATACCTTCCTCACGTGGGCGCCGTTATTTGTAAAACAAAAATTTGATATCCCATTTGAGGAGGCGGGCAATATCATTACCCAATACTGGTCGGCCGCGCTGATTGGTGCCTTAATTTCAACCCTGATCGTGACCCGGGTAAAAATTCATCATTTCTTAGTTGGTATTATTGGTTCTGCCATGGTGATCACCTTCGTGATTGTGACTACCGATAAACTGAATTGGATTGCTTATTTAACCTATGGTTACGGCTTTGTCTGCGCGGCACTTTACAATGCATTTATTGCCTATGGCGTGTCGTTTGTGAAGCAAGCCAGCAGCAAGAATGTCTCCTACATTCTGATCAGTGGCAGTACGGGCGCCATGTTTAGTCCGGCGATCAGTTCGTTCTTCGAACGTATTATCGGCTTACAAACCGTGATGTATGTGATCCCCGTGCTTTATGCCGCAATCTTTATGTTGTTGATTGCATCGAGTCGGATGAAACCTGCCATGTCTGCACAATCACTTTCGGCAAGTTAAGCTAAAGGCCCATACTTGGTTGTTATCTGCCGAGTATGGGTGTTGTCGAAGTGGGTTAAATGCCTGCTTCGACAAAAGCTTTAAGTGCATCCAGGTTTTTAATCCGAATGCCTTCTTTTTTACGCTCGATTAAACCGCGCTCTTCCAAATGTTGCAGTGCCCTTCGATAGACTCTGTCTGTGGTACCAAAACGCTCCGCCTCTAAATAACGCTTACTAAAACCATCGACGGGTAAATCGTTTAAATACTCATGGTAGATATCGAATGCCACGTTATAGCTGATGGGATAAAGCAGCCTTCGGGTAAAAATATCGACGGTATCTTGGTAATCAATCGCTATGGCACTGGCAAAAAATAGCGCCAGTTGTGGGTGTTGGCCGAGTGAATGTTGCAACTTTTCGTTGCTAATTAGCGAAATCTCTAAGGGTTCGCTAGCGATAATGTCGAGCTGACACTGGTATTGGGTAAAAAACTCCATCTCACCAAAGAGCTGCGAATCACAATCGATAGTCCCTAATTGGAAACAACGGCCATTTCTGGCGGTGTGCCCCAGCGATACGCGGCCTTGCTTGACTAACACCAGAGAGTTTATGGCTTCACCTTGTGTCATCAGGTGAGCACCTTTTTTGAGCATTTTGATTTCGCTGATACAGCTAAGAATCACAGCTTCAATAAGAGGATAGTCCTGTTCCCATCGCTGGCTATAACGTCCCTTGGCTAACGGTTTTAGCTGCATTGAGTTGACCCTTCTACCATACTTAAAATCGTCGCCTTCTATAGCATTAGAAAGCATATTGGGTCAAATCAGCCAAAGGAGAGAAAAGCGTTTTTATCGGCTAATTGTGAGTCGCCAGAGGTTTCAACAAAGGCATTAATGGCGTGAGCTGTGTGTCATTTACTGATGTGCAGTGACAAGAGTGTCTACTTTATGATTTTCGTCATGTATACTTAGCGCCGCCAAGGGGTGTTTGCCAACAAAGTGGCAGACTGAGATGTCATCAGACGAACCCTTAGAACCTGATCCGGCTAATACCGGCGTAGGAATGGGCCAATCAACAGCACACTTCTGAATCGCTTATTCGTTGCCGGATCTCAAACATGTATTTGAGGTCCTATGTCTAACAAAAAGTTTAACAACAAGTCTTACACCCAAAAATCGACCAAGAGTTCCACCTTCTCCTTATCGTTAACGCGTGCGCCATTAGCGCTGGCCATTTCGGCGGCGTTAAGCACGGCCGCATGGGCGCAAACCGATGCTATCGATAAACCTGAGCCTAGCAATGATATGGAAATCATGGTGGTGACTGCAGATTTTCGCAGTGCCAGTTTAGAGAAAATGCCATCGAGCATTACCGTTATCGATGCCCAGCAAATTCAAGATGAAAGTGCCCAGCACTTTGAAGACGTGATGAGTTCTATCGCCAACTTTAACTGGTCGGGTGGCAGCTCACGTCCTAAGTATTTCCAGATCCGCGGCGTAGGTGAGCAGGAACAATATCAAGGCGCGCCTAACTCATCTGTAGGTTATATCATTGATGATATTGATTTATCTGGTATCGGCATGGTGTCGAGCATGTACGATCTGCAGCAGGTCGAAGTGTTACGCGGCCCGCAGGGCACCCGCTATGGCGCCAATGCGTTAGCGGGCTTGATTTACCTAAAGAGCAACGACCCGACCGATGTGTTTGAACATGGCGCCGAGGTCTCTTTAGGCAATGACGATTTGCAAACCTTCAGCGGTTTTAGCTCTGGGCCGTTAACCGATTCGGGCAAATTGTTATACCGCGTGTCGCTGCAGCAACATCAACAAAATGGTTATCGCGATAATCTCTATTTAAATAAAGAAGATACCAATGGTCGTGATGAATTTACTGGTCGCGCTAAATTACGCTGGTATGCCAGCGATAATCTGCAACTTGATTTAACTCTGCTGCATGCCGATTTTGATAACGGCTACGATGCCTGGAGCTTAACCAACGATCCTAAACATACTATTTCGGATCAGCCGGGTGTCGATAGCCAGCGCACCACGGGCGCTGGATTTAAAGCAACCTACTCGGGCGCAGAGTCTTTCGAGCTTACCTCGCTGACCTCATTTGCCAATACCGATCATCATTATAGTTACGATGGCGATTGGGCAAACCCTGAATATTGGGCATCCAAGCAATGTGATATTTATGATGCGGATTGGAATTCAATTGGAAAGTTACCTTGTGTTTATGATGCAACATGGTCAAAAGTGGGTCAGAGAAAAACGTTTACACAAGAATTACGTCTTACTTCAAGTGATGCTGGAAGAATATTTAACGAGTCTACAGATTGGTTAATTGGAGTTTACTTTTCGAGTTTGCAGGAAGACAACAGTCTGATCGACTATGCCAAATATAGTAATGGTGGTTTGAATCCCAGTTTTAAAGAAAGAACTAAATATTTAGACTCAACATATGATGCGCAAAATTACGCAATATTTGGTCAACTCGATATTGATATGAGTAATGATTATTTATTGTCACTTGGACTGAGGTTAGAGAATCGCTCGAGTGATTATAGCGATACAAATCTGGATGATTTTTCTCCATCAGAAACAATGTGGGGTGGTCATCTTGCTTTAAGTAAAGCACTTAGTGAACAGCATAATGCTTACATTCGAGTTGCTAGAGGATATAAAGCGGGTGGTTTTAATATGACGCTTCCTGCTGATTTCAGCGATAAAAAGGAGTTTAATACTGAAACTTTATATAACTATGAATTAGGTCTTAAATCCTCATGGTTATCAGGAGCGTTAAGTACAAATGTTGCTCTTTTTTATATGGATAGACAAGACCAACAAGTATCTGCATCTCAACAAAATCCTGAAGATTTAAGTGAGTTTATTCTTTTTATCGATAATGCCGGAAGTTCAAAAAACTATGGCTTAGAGATTGATGCTAATTGGTATATCGACAGTAATTGGCATTTATATTCTAGCGTTGGTTACTTAAATACAGCCTATGGTGATTATCAATACGAAGTAGCTGAAGACCAGTTTGTGGATTTAACGGGTCGCGATTTGGCCCATTCACCACACTTAACCTACAGCTTAGGCGGTACGTATCGTGCGAACTCGGGTTGGTTTGCCAACGTCAACATGAGTGGTAAGAGTGAGTTTTACTACTCAGACAGCAACGACTCGCGCTCTGAGCCATACACCATTGTGAATGCGCGCTTAGGTTACGAGGCGAGTGCTTGGTCGGCGTATTTATGGGGCCGCAACCTGTTCGATGAAGAATATGGCGTGCGTGGTTTCTATTTTGGTAATGAGCCGGATAACGGCTGGGCGGAAAAGCAATATATCCGCTACGGCGACCCACGCCAAATCGGGGTGACACTAAACGTTAAGTTTATGTAATCCCTTAAGAATGATACATCAGATGTCAGGCTGTGCTCGCTCATTGCGTCACCGCCTGACGATTGCATTATTAGCATTTGACCTAAGGAGTGAAGATGAAACTCACCGCCGAAATTAGCATGTATCCCTTTAATGAAAATTATCTCGATCCGATCAAATGGTTTATCCATCGCTTGGATAGTTACCCCACAATTCAACGTGTTACCAATGCCATGGCGACGCAAGTGTGTGGCGACTATCAAGACGTGATGGCAATGCTCGCGACCGAGATGCAAGCCGCCCATGAAAAATGGGGCAAAGCGGTGTTTGTATGTAAGTTTATTGGTGGTGAGCTGAATTTAGCCCATAGCGAGTAACGCCCTGAGTTAACTTGAACGCTAAAGCGAAGTGGTTCAAGCAAGCGATATAGAGTGAGAGTAAGGCAATGACAGAATTATGGTTAACGCTGGTCAATAGTGTTAATGCGGCCCTAGGGGAAGTTCATGTGATGACCGCATGGGAAGCCTTAGCCGTGGTATTGGCCATGGCCTATTTGTTACTGGCCATGAAGGCAAACGTTTGGTGCTGGGCAGCGGCATTTACCAGCACGGCCATTTACACTGTCTTATTTTGGAAAGTCGCACTGCTGATGGAGTCGGTGCTGAATATCTATTACATGGCCATGGCACTCTATGGTTACTGGCTCTGGACCCAAGGCGGCGACAAACATCAAGGGGTGAAAGTGACTACTTGGCCGCTGAAAACCCATTTAAAGCTGATTGTCGCGACCGGTATTGTCTCCCTTGGTGTTGGGCATGGGATGGCAACCTTTACCCAGGCTTCCTTTCCCTACCTCGATGCGGCGACCACTTGTTTTGCAGTGATGACAACCTATTTAGTCGCCAAAAAAGTGTTGGAAAATTGGCTGTATTGGGTGGTTATCGATCTGGTATCGATTTACCTTTACCTCAGCAAGGGACTGATGCTGACCTCCTTATTATTCGTGCTCTACGTTGGCCTAGCGGTTGTCGGCTATTTCCTCTGGCGCGCCGCCCTTGCCGATAGCCGCAATCCCCATATTGAGTCGAGCGCCGCAAAACTACTCGGCTAACGGTGGCAGATATCAAGAGATGATGGCCAATTCACAAGGGCTGCGAATGCCTAATACGCTATTTAACATGATTGTTGTGGTAAGCCACTAATGCCGCCTATTGTTGATCAGGACAAAGATACGCTGCTTGCGGTATTAGCGCAGGCAGGGCTTACTGATATCAGTCAAATCCAGCCTTTAGCGCATGGATTAAGTAACCACAACTATCATATTGAAACGCCGACAGCGCATTATGTCTTGCGTGAAAACGCCGATGCCGCCGACAGCTTTTGTTCGCGGGAGCAAGAGTTGTTCTATTGGCGCCATCTTGCCAAGGCAAAGCTTGCCCCCGAGTTACTGTGGGTGAGTGGCGATCAGCGTTATTACCTCAGCCAGTTTATCTTCGCGCAATCTCTGCCAAGCCTTCCATTAGCATCTCAGTTTGCACCGCTGATGGAGGATATTGAGGGCAGGACAAATCTTCTTATCGAAAAGGCTATTTTGGCAAGTGGGACTTATACACTTGAGCAACCCGAGTTGCCACGCGAGCCAAGTATGGCATCAGGTTATCAAGAACTGAGCCTGCCAAACTTAAGCCTGCCAAACTTAAGCCTGCCAAACTTAAGCTCGAAAGCATTAAGCTGGAAAGAACTAAGCTCGAAAGAACTAAGCTGGAAAGAATTAGAGTCTCAATGCAGTGCAACGACCTTTTGCCAAGGTGAAGCGCACATTGAGGCTTGGTTGCAATCTCATGCCGATATCAAGGGTGCAGCAGACAAGCTGACTTGGTATCCCTCCGAACGGTTCGCCCTATTGGAAGCCTTAACGCCGAATCGCGCCCACAGCCTGTTACTGCAATTGCTGCAACAGCTTCGCGAGCAAGCGACTGGGCCGTACCACATCAGTATCACTGAGCAATGGCAGGAATATCACGCGCAGTTGTTAGCCTTTGCCGCAGTGGATAAGGGCGAGGCATGGCAGAGCCGATTGGCGCAATTGCTCAGCATACAAACACAGATCAATGGTTGGACGGCGACCCTAGCCGATTGTTTAGTCGAGCCGCAGTTTTGCCATCGCGACTTAAATCCCCATAATCTGCTGCTAAAAGATAACCAGTTGTATTGCATCGACTTTGAGTATGCAACCGCCTCTCATCCGCTGTGTGAACTGGCCGTTGTGCTCGCAACTCACCAATTAACGCCTGCGCAGCGGCATCTGTTAGTACGGCAGTATCTGGCAGGGCACCCTGGCTTAACCTCGGATGCCATCAAGGCGATACCCGCCGCCATCGAGATGTACTGGGTGTTTGCCGTGTATTGGGCATTATTGATGGCGGCGCACACCCAAGGTGAGCGGCAGCAGGAATACTTCGACTGGTTCGATCATTTCTGGCCACTTATCAGTCACACGTCTTAAGTATTTTGTTTCTCACTGCCTCTGTTTGGTTATGGTTGTTGTGTTAAAAAATAAACTTTCTATTAACCTCAGTGTCATAGGATGACCAAGGCTGAACGGATGCAAATTGATGAAAAAAGCAGTGTTGTTACTGGTATTACTGTTTGGCTTAACGGCCTGCTCGACCAAATTTAGTTATCATTTTCTCGACTGGGCCATAGGTTGGGAGCTGGATGACTATGTCAGCCTTGATAAAAACCAGCAAAAGGTCGTCGATGGGCTTATCGACAAGTTTGTACTTTGGCATCAATCCGAAGAACTCGGCCATTATGTGGCGCAGCTAACCGAAGTTGAGCAGCAGATCCAAACCAATACCTTAACTCCCGCATTGTGGGCCGAGCATGTCACACTCGCCAAACGGCATTGGTTTCGGCTATTTGAGTTTGCGCTGCCGGAAATGTTGCCGATCATCTCATCATTAACCGATGAACAGGTGAAGCAAATTCTTGCGCAGTCGCGAAAAGACGAGCAGGAATTGATTAAGGAATTTGCCGGTAAAACCCCCGAGCAGTTACAGCAAGAGGCCGATGAGAATCTTATTGAACAATTTGATGACTGGCTGGGTAGCATAACGGATGAGCAAAAAACGCTTATTCATCAATATAATCAGCAGCGACTGTCGACCTTAGACATGTGGCTCGATTACCGCCACGAATGGCTGCGCCAATTTGAGGTTGCCCTTGGGCAGCGCAGCGATATTCCGCTGCTGACCGAACGATTGACCCTGCTGATGACGCGCCCTGACGAGCTTAAATCGGAAAAACATCGCGCCATTTTAAGGCAAAACACCGAAGCATTCGGCGGCTTGTTACTCACGATCAATGCCAGTCTGTCGGCGAAGCAGTCCAAGCATTTTTATAAAAAGCTGAACAAACTTATTCAAGATCTTCGTGAATTAAATCAAGAGGGGATCGAAAAAGTGGCAGAAGCCACGAAAGATTAATCCTTAAGCCAAGGTCTATTGGGCAACTCCATCTAATTCTGAGATTGCCCATGTCCCTTGTTAACCTTTATCAAAAATTCCTCAATGCGAGCCGTTATGGTGAGGGGCTTGCCCCCTTAGCCCTTAGGCTCTATCTCGCGCCAGTGCTAATGCAGGCTGGCTATAATAAACTCGCACACTTTGAAGACACTGTGGCTTGGTTTGCTAATCCCGATTGGGGATTGGGTTTACCTATGCCGACGTTAATGGCTGCCTTGGCAGCGGGCACTGAGTTTTTTGGCGCGTTTTTGTTACTCGTTGGCTTAGCGACGCGGCTGATTTCTATCCCTTTGATGATAACCATGCTGGTGGCGGCGTTTACTGTGCATTGGCCTAATGGTTGGCTGGCGATTGCCGATGGCAGTTCATGGCTCGCCAATGAGCGGGTGCTTGAGGCGGGTGATAAGCTGGATAAGGCCAAATCCCTGTTGCAGGAATACGGCAATTACGATTGGTTGACCAGCTCGGGTAACTTGGTGGTGCTAAATAATGGTATTGAGTTCGCAGCGACCTACTTCATTATGTTGCTGGCACTCTTTAGCCTAGGAGGCGGGCGTTATATCAGTCTCGATTACTTTATCGCGAAGCGTTATAACGTAAAGTAATCCAAGTGACTTTGCTTGCAACATTTTCAATCCCACTTTTGCGTGGGATTTTTTGTACCTCTTTAGCCGCAATTTGCTATGCTTGAGCCAATTTACACGCACCTATTTTTCAGAACAGGGATAATCACTTGGACGCTATCGAACTTTTACTCACCCGCCAATCCACCCCAAGATTAACCGCGCCAGCGCCCAACGAGCATGAGCTTAAAATCATTTTAGATGCGGCGATTCGAGCGCCAGATCATGGCGCCTTAGCACCGTGGGAATTTATTATTGCCACAGGCCAAGGGTTAGACACCTTAGCGGATATCTATGTCAACGCGGCTAAAGCCAGCGGCGCCGATGAAGATTTTATCAATAAAGCCAAAGGGATGCCGATGCGCGCTCCTATGGTGATTACCGTTGTGGCGAAAACCCAACAACACCCCAAAGTGCCAGTACTTGAGCAGCAAATCGCAGCGGGCTGCGCCACGATGGCGATGCAGCAAGCGGCATTCGCGCTAGGATTAGGCGCAGTGTGGCGCACTGGGGATTTTGCCTTCGACGCCAACGTGAATGCGGCATTAGGCTTAGCGCCAGAGGATCAAATCGTCGGCTTTTTATATGTGGGCACCCCAGCGGTAGCCGCACCGAAAAAACCGCAAAAGGATGGCAGCCAGTACGCCCGCTACCTATAACCTAGTTTATCCCCTCTGAATGGGAGTCCTTAGTATGCAAGTTGCCCAAACCCCCAGATTGCTGCTGCGGCAGTTAACGCCCGATGATGCGTCATTTATTTTGGTATTACTCAACACCCAAGGATTTATCGACAATATCGGTGATAAGGGCGTGCGTAGTTTGCAAGATGCCAAGGACTATATCGCTAATGGACCAGCGATTAGCTATCGCGAGCATGGTTTTGGCTTGTTTGCCGTGGTGCTGGCCGAAAATGGTTTTCCGATTGGCATTTGCGGCCTGATTAAACGGCCGACGCTGGCGGACGTGGACTTAGGCTATGCCTTTTTGCCGCAGTATTGGGGTAAAGGTTATGCGTTTGAAGCCGCTAAGGCCTCACTGGAGTTTGGTAAAACCTTAGGGATTGAACGGATTGTCGCGATCGTCAGCCCGCATAATCAGGCCTCTAAGTCGCTGCTGAATAAATTGGGCATGTCGTTTGAAACCCAGTTGCAGCTTACCCCTAACGATGCGCCGGTGGAGTTGTTTAGCTAAGCAGTGGTTTTATGTGCGAGTGAGTGCGTCTACGCGCAATAAAATGGGGAGCTAAGCTCCCCATTTTTATCTCTTTTGCTTTCCCCTTAAGGGATGCGATTAATCCGCTAATAGACCACGACTACGTAGCAGCGGCTCAATGCCAGCTTCTTTACCACGGAAGTTTTTATACATCAGCATAGGGTCGTCACTGCCACCCTTAGATAAGATGTTGTTACGGAAGGCATCGGCGGTCGCTTTATCGAAAATGCCATTTTCTTTAAAGGCTTCGAAGGCATCGGCACCTAAAATATCTGACCAGAGGTAGCTGTAGTAACCAGCTGAATAACCGCCCGCAAAGATATGCGAGAAGTAAGTGCTGCGGTAACGTGGGCTGATCTCATTAATCAATCCCATGGCGGCTAAGGAGTCGGCCTCAAACTTGGCGGCATCCTTAGGCGTGGTATCGGTTAGGGTGTGCCAATCTAAATCGAGCTTAGTGGCGGCCATATATTCAACGGTCGCAAAGCCTTGGTTGAATTTGCTGGCGGCTTGGATTTTTTTCACCAGTTCCTGCGGGATCACTTCACCAGTTTTGTAGTGCTTCGCAAATTGCGCGAGCACTTCAGGCTGAGTCATCCAGTTTTCGTTGACCTGTGAAGGGAACTCTACATAGTCGCGAGGTACTGCCGTTCCGCCTTGTGAGCGATATTCGACATTGGATAACATGCCGTGCAGCGCATGGCCAAACTCATGGAACAGGGTGCTGGCTTCATCGAAGGTGAGTAACGCTGGCTCATTACCCGCTGGGCGAGGGTAGTTCAACACGTTGACAATAATGGGTTTCGAATCGACACCGTTCATATGGTATTGCTTACGGAACGAGTTCATCCAAGCGCCGCCGCGTTTGCTATCACGGGTAAAATAGTCGCCCATAAAGATGGCCATAAGTTTGCCATCTTTATCGTACACTTCCCAAGTACGTACTTCTGGGTTGTATTTAGGTAAGTCGGTACGTTCTTTAAAGGTTAAACCATAGAGGCGATTGGCCGTGTAGAACACGCCTTTTAAAGTGCTGTCGAGGGAGAAGTAAGGTCGAGTTTGCTGCTCGTTAAAGCTGTACTTCGCAACACGGATTTTGTCTGCGTAGTAATCCCAATCCCAAGCTTGCAGCTTAAACTTGCCGCCTTGGCTATCGATTAACGCCTGCATATCCGCAACTTCGGCCTTGGCTTGGGCAAGGGCTGCTGGCCAGACTTTATTGAGTAAGCCATAGACATTTTCTGGTGTCTTGGCGGTGCGTTCTTCTAACACGAAATCTGCATGGGTTTTATAGCCCATGAGCTGCGCACGTTCGGCGCGCAGTGCGGCAATTTTTGCCAGAATGACTTTGTTATCATTGGCATTATTGTTGTTACCGCGCTCGATATAACCCTTATAGAGCTTTTCGCGTAGTTCGCGATTATCGGCATAGGTTAAAAACGGCGTGATAGATGGGCGTGAGGTGGTAAATACCCATTTGCCTTCATGGCCACGCTTTTTCGCGGTTTCGGCGGCAGTGGCAATCACATCGGCGGGTAAACCAGACAGGTCAGCTTGCTTATCAATCACCAGCTCGAAGGCATTGGTTTCGGCTAACAGATTGTCACCAAAGGCTAAGTTAAGCTTGCCGATTTCTTCATTCAGGGCGCGCAGCTTGGTTTTATCCTGCTCGCTGAGGTTAGCACCGCCACGGGTGAACGACTTGTAGGTGTCTTCCAGTAATTTGGCCTGCGCCGTGTTGAGCTTTAGGCTGTCTTTGCTGTTATAGACGGCCTTAACACGTTGAAACAGCTTATCATTCAATAAGATATCGTCTTCTGCAGACGATAACATCGGCGAGACTTCCTTAGAAATCGCTTGCAGCTCCGGAGTGGTATCAGCGCCAGTTAAGTTAAAGAAGACGTTGGATACGCGGGTGACGAGATCGCCCGAAAATTCCATCGCTTCGATGGTATTGGCGAAGGTAGGCTTGTCTTTGTTATCGACAATCGCTTGAATTTCTTCGTGTTGCTGGGCGATACCCGCCTTAAATGCTGGGAGGAAATGCTCTGGCTTAATCTTATCGAAGGCCGGAATTTCCATAAACGTATCATAGGGTTTAAAGAATGGGTTGCTGGCATTTTGGCTGATGATCTGCGCCGACATCGCATTCGGTGCGACAGTCGCCTGCGCCGCAGTATCGCTGTTTTGTGCACTACAGCCACTTAAGGCGAGGGCGAGTGTGATGGCGCTAAAGGTCAGTGTGATAGCGCGTGGTTTGAGTGTTCGCGCGTTAAGGGCCGGTGATTTTAGGCTTAGTCCCTTCATGTCAATTCCCCGTTAGGTGATTATTATTCTGTCGGATTAATGGTACTGCAAACCATTAATATTATTTTAAGGTGACTGTTTAGCATGTATCAGACTAAGGGTTCCATCGATTTTGTGTTTTGTTTGTAACAAATGGTTAGTCTGCGGTTTTTAATCGAAGAACTATGGCAAACTGAGCCGCGCACCAAGGCAATATTTGGCAAGGGATAAAGCCATTGCTTTGGTGCGTTTTAATGTAAGTCCCTAATCATACAAATAATAAATAGGACCTCTATGGAATTGCCTCAGTTTAACTATACGCGCCTCTGTCGTCGTTTTTCTTATTCCCTATTAGCCGCTGCGCTGTGGACATCGACGCAAGCTGCAGCGTCGCCAACCTCGCTAAGCCAAGATGCGCTTAAGGTGGCCGATTATGCGGTGAGCACCTATGACTCGCAGATGGTTGAGAGTCTGGCGCATTTAATCAGTTTTAATACCCAAGCAGTGGAGGGGCAAACGCCCGATACCAACCCTGCATTTATTGGTTTTAAGTCGAGTTTAAAAAGCTTGAGCCAAGAACTCGGGCTCGATTATGCCGACCACGGTTATGTGGTGCTGATTGGCCTCGATGCTAATGCTGTCGATGCCCAACAATCACAGGTTGAGAAATTAGGAATCGTTACCCACGGCGATGTGCAACCCGCCAATCCCGCCCTCTGGACTAAGAGTCCCTATGTGCTGGATACCGAGTCTGAACCTGGTAAGCTGATAGGCCGCGGCACCGAAGATGATAAAGGTGCGATTGTCACCGCCATGTATGCGATGAAGGCCATCAAAGATAAACAACTCAAACGGGAAAAACGCATTGAGCTGTTGGTGTATTTAGCCGAAGAGTCCGATTGGGATCCACTAAAAGCCTTTTTAGCCCATTACACCCCTGCGCAGATGAATATCACCATAGATGCTGAGTATCCGGTCGTCACCGCCGAAAAGGGTTGGAGTAAAATTGGCTTTACTGTACCGAATATCGAGTCAACGCAGAAGCAGGGGACAGCTGCGAATGTCCCTAGCTTAACGGCATTCTCCGGCGGCTATTTTGCCAGCCAAGTGCCGCAGCAAGCCGAGGCGCAAATTCATGCCATCACCCCAAGCTTGTTTGAACAATTACAAACGAGTGCCGCCAACCAGCAGGGGATGAAGTATCGATTCGAGCGAACTTGCGAGCAGGCCGTATGCGACTTGCATATTTTTGCCGATGGTAAGGCAGCCCATTCCTCCACACCTGAAGATGGGGTGAATGCCGTGACGCATTTGGCCGCATTACTCCAGCCATACACTTGGCCTAAAACCACGGCGGCACTCACTGTCGCCGCCATGAATGAGTTAGTGGGTTTGGGGATTTATGCCGAGCAGTTTGGTGAGCTGGCCTATAAAGATGATTTTATGGGCGCCTTAACGCTGGCTCCCACAGTCGTTGCGCAAACTTTGAAGGGGACTGAAGTCACCATTAATTTACGTCGCCCTGTGGGCAAAACGCCTGAGTTACTCTCGGCGCAAGCCAAGGATGCATTGAACAAATGGCAAGCTGAGCATCAAGTGACACTCATCGACGTGGAAAGTTATTGGGGCGAACCTATGGTGATGAAGGATGCACCCCATCAGCAAACCCTACTCGATGTGTTTGCCCACTTTACTGGCATAGCATCACCCAAACCTGTGGCCATTGGCGGCTCAACCAACAGTAAGTTATTCCCCAACGCCTTAAGTTTTGGCCCCGCCATGCCTGGCGTGGAATACACCGGCCACACGGAGAAAGAATTTATTACCCATAAACAGTTTATGCTGAATCTGAAAATGTACACCGCCGCTTTTATTGAGTTAACCGCTGTAAAATAGTGCGTTTTCAATTGTGATTAATTAAAGCTATGGGTGAAATACTTCGGAGAGTGGAGGAGGTTTACTTAGCACGTTTATAAGTCAATGGCGGTTAATCTGAGATTACCGCCATTGCTCTTTTATCGTTAACACAAGAGAACAACAGTTCATCTGGCTAAAATTTTGCCCCCAAATCTAGATAAGTTTGTCGTCAGGTGTGCAGGATGAATTGTCATTGTTTCCCCTGTGACACGCCACCCTTTTATTTCACAAGAAGCATCCCTGAGGGCTCGACGGCGGCATCTGCAGCACACGGAAGTGTAAATGCCGCGATCACATGGATGTGAAAGAGCGGCCATGCCGCCAACGGTCACAGTTGCAACAATGACAATCTTTACGACCATTGAATAGTTTATCCGGCTAAAAAGCTCATGCCCCATTCCGTATTTCGGCTCGTTAGCTCAACCGAAAATTCCCACTCCTGCTGCCATACATTTTCTTATCTATTACCAATGTTTAGCATTACCAGAAATCAACTAACAATGTATGGGTATACAGTCATATTTAAATCTAGGTATTTGGGTATGATTTTAAGACAAGAACAGTGCACACTAATTCCATCCGCAATAAGTAAAACTCTATAAAATCAATTAACTATAGTGGCTGATTTTAAGTTAATCGGTTTGGAAAACGCGCATGCGCGTTTTTCCAGATAGTGTATTTGTCTGAAAGCTGATAAGTTCTTTACATACAGATAGTTAACCGTGCGCGTTTTCACTTATCCAACGAAGTAAACGCGCATGCGTACGAATAAAATGTTATGTGACAGGTGAAGATTAATGGGACGTAGATATTTAAGTTTAAGTGAAGCAGATTCAGTGCTAAATCGCGGTAAAAGTGTTGTGGTGTTTCTCGGAGGTTTTTTGCACGACGGAGAAAAGTGTATTAGGTGGGTTTCTTTTTCTCTGGATAATGGAGTTGTCACCGGGAAACTATGGGCAGCATTTGACCAAGGTGATCAAGACTATTTGGATATTTGGACGTTCGAGAGCGTTTTTGGTGAATATGATGAACCTGTGAAAGAAGTATGGTCACCGAATTTGACTTCTGCTTGTGTTAAATTAGGAATCGAATCATCCAAGTTTGTAAATGAGTCAACAGTTCAAGATGAGTACGGTGATTATCTGAAAAGTGTCACATAACAAACTGCGCAATAGGGATTCGCAACGCGTGGCATTTTTACTATGCGTTGGTTTTAGTGATTAAGGTGGTATGCTGCGGCTTTGGTATTGCGTTGCTCACCCCTTAGCAGGGCGTTGTGTGGGGTAAGGAGTGGAAAGGTGATTGAGTACGACAAGATATTCAGCTGGATGGATAAAGAGAAACCAGCGAAAGAGGTAGACATCGAATGTCTTAAGTTTAAGACTCTACTGCCTATGACCCAAAGTGAAATAGATGAAACAAATCATTCACATTGGGATCATATAAAAGATAGTAGGCAAGAGTTCGATTCCTCAAAATGGGAGATTCCCAAAGGCACTTTTCCTAATAGCTTCGTTAACTTTTTGCGTTGGTCCAACGGTGGGTATTTTGAAAACGGAGAAAGAAACTTTAGCCCATTTTTCTCACCAGCAGAAATTAGGCAAATGCTTCTTGCCTACGAATTCCCAGAGTATATGCGAGGAGCTGTACCATTTGCATTTGATGGTGGCGGAGTTTTTTATATTTTTGACATGCGCAAAGAACCCGCAGACGGTGAGTATAATATTTATATGGCGGGATCAGGAGCCCTCTTTTGGGAAGATGCAGTTTTTGTCGCTGAGACATTTAATGAATTAATAAATGGAAATACTGCTCCTTATGAGTAACTTTAGGTCAGTGTCAATGAGTGGAAGGTGCGCATAAAAATGCGTGTAAAGGAATAAAATGGTAGTTCGTCAAAACGTTACAATGAAGAAGGAATCCCGGCTTGTTCATCGTATACATTGTGGTGAATGTAATTGGGAACAATTTATCACTTCGCAGACGAGTGCAGAGCTTAAATGTTGTTCTTGGTGTGACTGGGAAGATTTAGATATTAGTAAAGTATCTATACAAGGTGGATTTCAGGAAATTAGCTGTGAGATTCATGGTGATTTCACGGTCATTTTACGAAGCCCTGACATAGATCCTCTAGATTTCATGTCGGATCTATTTTGCCCATTTTGCAAGTAACACATAACAAGGCGACGCAACCGACCTCTGGTAGCTGAGCGCTGCGTTATCTCCATAGACGTTTTAATCCAAAACTCAAAAATTAGTGATTGGGAATCTATCATGCTTTGTCCCAAAATGAGTAAGTATCTTCTTTAAAATCGACATCCGAAATGACAGTTGAAACCAACACAATTCCAACTGTCTCTCGAAGAGTTCTTCTGGCGAAACAACTGATTGCGACTAGATGGTCGCAATGAATTAAGTGTTGGAATAAATTCAGGTCGGTTAACCGCATTTTAGCTAGCGCAGACTATTATCCTTGGGGAAGGCTTGGGGCTGTAATGTCTGCCTTTAGTACTAAGACAATCAAGAAAATAACGCCCAATAACGGGAATAATCCCAGTACTGCGCCTAGCATCCCTGTGAGCTTAGGGGTTGTCGTTTTTTTGCGCCCGAGTGAATAACTCAACATACCGAAAAACATCATGCTAGCTAAGAGCAATAGCAAAATCAGCGATACAATTGACACAATAAATTCCTTTTTAATTCATATGTTAGAGATTGATAATAAAGAGCGAGTTAAGGCTGAGTCAATCTTATTTATCATGATTGAGTGCTTTGGCGGTGGGTAATTGGCCAGTTTTACCACTTACTTAGTGAATCCTAAAGACCCATAAAACAGACGATATCGAATAAAATCTAGATGGCGATGCTACCTAGTGATGCAACATGGGCCTAAATTGAGGACTCGCCTGCGGCATGTGATGCCCCCAACATTTTTACAAATTTTGAGTGTAAATGTAATGAGAATTGTTATCATTTTTGTGTATTGATAATTATTTTCAATTAAAATGCATCTCTCAAAAACAATGATGGGGAATCATGATGCAAAAAACGCTGTTAGCGTCACTCATTGCGAGTTTTTTATTCGTACCAGGCACCTATGCCAGTGAAGACAAGTCCGCGACCAATATTGAGGTCATTAGTATCAAGGGGAGTCGATTAGACAAGGCCGCAACGGCAACAGGTTTACCCTTAACTCTTAGGGAAACTCCGCAATCAGTCACTATTATCGATCAAGAGTTTATTCAGAGTTTTTCACTTGATAGTGTTGCCGATTTAATGTTTTTAACCCCAGGGGTTTATGCTCAAAAAGCTGAAACTAATCGCTATTTCTTTAGTTCCCGTGGTAATCCCATTACTAATTTTCAGTTTGATGGCGTGCCCGTTAACTATTCGAGTTTCTTTAATGACGCTTCAACCGACACCATATTATTTGATCGCGTAGAGGTTGTTCGTGGTGCAACCGGACTGTTAACGGGGGCGGGTGAACCATCGGCGGCCATTAACCTTATCCGTAAACGGCCTAAAGCTTCACCTGGTGGTTATGTCAGCGCCAAAGTCGGTTCGTGGGATAGCTACCGTGTTGAAGGCGATGCCTCTGTTGATGTGACAGATAGTGGTACTGTGCAGGCTCGTTTTGCTGCTGCCTATGAAAAATCAGATAGTTACATTGATCTTGCCGAAGATGAAAACCTCCAAATTTATGGTGTTATAACGGCAAGACTCAGCGACAATACCTTATTTACCCTAGGTGCCGATTACAGTGATCGTGACCCTAAAGGCTCAACTTGGGGTGGTATCCCGCTATTTTATGCCGATGGCAGCTTAGCCAATGACCTACCTCGCTCGACCACAACGGCTGCCTCTTGGTCGAGTTGGCAACGGAATGGTGCGAATGTCTTTGCCACGCTTGAACATGATTTTGATAATAATTGGGACCTTAAATTTGACGTTGAACATCGTGAAGATGAGATGGACGGCCACTTGCTGTATCTCTATGGTGCGCCGGATAAAACGACTGGCTTAGGTATGAAATCATCGGCGATGATCTACCAATCGACCCGTAAACAAGATGCCGCACGACTCTTTGCCTCAGGGCCATTTGAGCTCTTTGGCCGTGAGCATAAATTGACTGCGGGTTTATTGTATTCTAAGCAAGATACGACTGCAGATTCCTATTATCCATTGAATAGTTTAAGTATTGGTAACTTCTTCGAATGGGATGGCTCAATTGCCGAACCTAATTATCCATCGACGCCAATTTATCAGAAAGGGGAGGAAACTCAAAAAGGGGCCTATCTCGCGACCCAAATTAATTTACATGATCAATGGATGTTGTTACTGGGTGGCCGTATTAGCCAATATAAATTTGAATCAAACGCGGCTGATGACTACAACAATAGCGATGTTTTTACACCTTATGCTGGCCTTATATACAACCTGAACGATAGCATCTCGATTTACACCAGTTATACCGAAATTTTCCAACCACAGGATGCAAAAGACGCGAACAATAAGCGCTTAGATCCGATGACGGGGAACAATATTGAATTGGGGGCGAAAGGGGATTTCTTCGATGAGAAACTGACTGCCAGTGTTGCCGTTTTTAAAGTGCAAAAAGAAAATGTGGCAGAACGTGACCCAAATTATCCCACGCCTTTACCCGATGGTAGCTACCCAATGCGTGGAGTGGACGGAACCAGTAACCAAGGTTATGAAGTTGAGCTAAACGGTAAACCAACAGAAAATTGGGATCTGTTTTTCAGCTATACCTACAGCAAATCAGAAGATCAGGATGGAGCGGCTTTTAGCACTCACTTACCTAAAGATTTGGTGCGTTTATCCTCACTTTATCACTTTGATGGTGCACTCGCGGATTTAACCGTTGGCGGTAACTTAAGCTGGCAGAGTAAAATTTACAAAGATAAAGCGGGTCCTAATGGCGAGCGCTCAGAGCAAGACAGCTATTATCTAGTCAACCTGATGACAAGCTATCAATTGACGGATGATGCTAAAGTTCAGCTAAATATTAATAACTTATTTGATAAAAAATATTACTCCAGCATTGATTTTTACAATCAAGGTTTCTTCGGTGAACCTCGAAAGATTGAGTTAAACCTAAGTTACAACTTTTAAATACTCTTCCTTGCAAGCTAGAGCCGTTAATGCCGTGTCTATTAAGACACGGCATTAACATCACTCAGTGATAGGAGATAAGTGAATGGAACGCCCAACATTGCTAAAAATACTAACCAGCTTTTGTTGTTCATTAGACTCTTGCTGAGAGAGTCGTTATCCGCGGCTTTGCTTGAATGCTCTATATCGAGCAGTTTGGCAATCAGCCTTATCACTCCTATCCATACCTTTTTACATAATGCTTATATGCCAATCAGCGATTAGTAACCGACGGCTTCGCTACCCGAATGACGGGGATCGGTGGCGCCAAAAATCCCTTGCTCTGTCACCATAATGGATTGGGTGCTGCCCATGGCCGATTGCACTTTCACCTTATGCCCTTTGGCTTCGAGTAACGAAATGGTATCGCGGTTCAGGCTGGTTTCGACCCTAAGCTCATCGGGTAGCCATTGGTGGTGTACCCGCGCGGCATTGCTGGCTTCGGCAATGTTTAAGCCGTGGTCAATCACATTCATAATGATTTGCAGCGTGGTGGTAATGATGCGTGAACCGCCTGGGCTGCCCGTCACTAAGAAAGGTTTGCCATCTTTCATCACTATGGTGGGGCTCATTGAACTCAACGGGCGTTTATTACCTTCCACCGCGTTGGCATCGCCACCCACTAAGCCATAACCGTTAGGGGTGCCAGGTTTAGCGGAGAAATCATCCATTTCGTTATTGAGTAAAATGCCCGTGCCTTTGGCAACTAAACCCGAGCCGTAGCTGAAGTTTAAGGTGTAAGTGTTAGACACCGCATTGCCCCATTTATCAACCACTGAGAAGTGGGTGGTTTGGTCACTCTCATAGGGCGCTAGATTACCGGGTTTGATTTCGGTACTAGGCGTGGTTTTGTTTAGCGCAATTTGGCTGGCAATCTTTTGAGCGTAGTCTTTATTGGTTAACTGCTTGACGGGCACCTTATAAAAATCGGGATCGCCTAAATACTCGCTGCGATCGGCGTAGGCATGCTTCATGGTTTCGGCCATGACATGAATGGTTTGCGCCGTATTGTGGCCGAATTGATCGATTGGGAACTGCTGCAGCACATTGAGCATTTCGATAATGTGCACGCCACCTGAGGATGGCGGTGGCATAGAAACCACCTCATATCCACGGTATTGACCGCGAACGGGTTCACGCTCGACGGCTTTGTAGTGTTGTAAGTCCGCTAAGGTCATGATGCCGCCAGCGTCTTGCACGGCCTTAACCAGTTTCTCTGCGGTTTCACCTTCGTAGAACCCTTTGGTGCCTTTCTCTGCGATAAGTTGCAGGGAGTGGGCAAGTTCTGGCTGCTTTAAAATATCATCCACTTGGTAGTCGCTGCCGTCGGCCTTATAGAAGATGGCTGCCGTGCTGGGCCATTGGCTCATGCGGCGTTTTAAGCCTGCGAGGGATACCGCCAGATCTGGGGTCACACTAATCCCTTCCTGCGCCATTTTGATGGCGGGCGCCGTGACTTGTGCCATGGTCATAGTGCCATATTTTTCAAGGGCTAAACTCATGCCCATCACAGTGCCGGGCACGCCAACTGCAAGGCCATGTTCACGGCTTAATTTAGTCACCGCATCGCCATTCTCATCGAGGAAAATATCTTTTTTCGCCTTTGACGGCGCCATTTCACGGTAATCGATGGCGATAGTTTTGTTTTCTTTGGCCAGATGGACGAGCATAAAGCCGCCGCCGCCAATATTGCCTGCGCGGGGTAAGGTCACGGCTAAACTGAATGCGACCGCCACAGCTGCATCGACGGCATTACCGCCTTGCTTCAAAATTTCGATGCCTGTGCGACTGGCCAGGGTTTCTTGGCTGGCGACCATGCCATGCTTTGCCCATACGGGTTGTGCCGTGGCCATTTGGCTGAAAATCGAAGGCTCTTCAGCATGGAGAGTGGGCGAAGACAACAAAGGCAGTGCCATGGCGATGGCGAGAATAAGAGGTTTAAAAGGTCCTGCGCGGCGCATATTCAATCCTGAATTTATTTTCATTTTGGCTATGCAATGTGCCGAGAATTAGGCTTAATTGCAACCTTGGATCTTGCTTAGTGTGTTTAACGGATAAGAATTCGCCTAATGAGACAACTCATTTTTGCCTTTGCCAGCGCGGCACAGAGTATTGACGCTAATAGCTGGGATAGCTTGATGGGGAAGGACAATCCCTTCTGCCAGCATGCCTATTATCTCAGCTTAGAGCAGAGTTTGTCAGCCTGTGTAGCTACGGGCTGGCGACCAAATCATTTATGTGTGTTCGACGCAACAGGCAGTGAATTAGCACAAGAATTAGCGCCAGATGCCGTGATTGTGAGCCAAAAAGATGCCGCAGATTTTATCGATTTACCCCTGCTGGCATTGATGCCGCTCTATCAAAAATCCCACTCCTACGGCGAGTATGTGTTTGATTGGGCATGGGCGCAGGCCTATGAGCGTCATGGTCTTGAATATTATCCTAAATTGTTAAATGCCATCCCGTTTACACCGGTGCAGGGGCGGCGGCTGGGGCTATCGCCTTCGCTTTCGGCAGAGGAGGTCAAGCAGCTAAGTCGCGCCGTATTTACGTGCTTAAATGAGCAATTAGCGAACGCGGATGTGCCTATTTCTTCTTGGCATTGCTTATTTGTCTCGTCTTCGCAGCAAACACTATTTGCAGAGGCATCTAATCCCACCGCGCTTCGGCGTTTAAGCACTCAGTTCCATTGGCATAATCGCGGCTAT
Source organism: Shewanella sp. GD04112 (assembly GCF_029835735.1). Classification (NCBI taxonomy): domain Bacteria; kingdom Pseudomonadati; phylum Pseudomonadota; class Gammaproteobacteria; order Alteromonadales; family Shewanellaceae; genus Shewanella; species Shewanella sp. GD04112. The sequence continues at coordinate 2,936,222 of NZ_JAOEAL010000001.1, read as the reverse complement.
GCGGATTTTGACGCCTTTTTAGCGGCGCTCACCTCCCGTAAGCGCAAGAATATTCTTAAGGAGCGCGCCCAGCTCCAGCCCTATGGTTTGCAATATGAATTTGTCGCGGGAGCGGATATTAGCCGTCAGCAATGGCAGCATTTTATTGAATGTTATCAATTAACCTACCTTAAACGCTCCGGCCATAGGGGGTATTTAACTCCGACGTTTTTTAACATGATTGCCGAGCGATTGGCCGAGCAGATTGTCTTGCTCGTGGTGAGTGATGCGAAAGGGCTGATGATCGCAGGTGCGCTGTATTTTTCGGGCCGCAACGAGCAGGGGCAGACATGCCTGTTTGGTCGTTACTGGGGCAGTATTGTTGAGCTTGAGGGATTGCACTTTGAGGCCTGTTATTATCAGGGCATTGAATACTGCATCGCACATGGGATTGATATCTTTGATGCCGGCGCGCAGGGGGAGCATAAAGTGCTGCGCGGCTTCGAGCCTGTGGCTCTTTATTCCTACCACAACATTGCCCATCCCGATTTTAAGCGGGCGATCGCACATTTTACCGAGGAGGAAGCCGCGCAAATCGAGGTGTATATACAGCAGATGCGTGAGGTGTTGCCCTATAAAAAGGGCCAATAGTCACAACAAAAGTAAAGCGTCGCGTCAACAAATGCGTTGGCGCGACGCGAACGGGTCTACATAAAAGAGCGATTTGCTAAGTACATATCACTCAAGAGTGAATATTTGATTAGCTCACCGCTAACCAAATGCCAACGCCAATCATTAGGCTACCGGCAATTCGATTTAACCAACGAATATTATCGCCGCGACTTAAAAATATCCTCAGACTCTTACCGCCACTGGCGTAGGCCAACATAGAAGTAAATTCTGTCACCATGATAATGCTAAGGAGGGCAAGGAGCTGCGGTGCGACTTCGCGCTCGGCATTAATAAATGGCGGCAGGAGCGATACCATAAACGCCCAGCCCTTAGGGTTCGCTATGGCGGTAATAAAACCCTGTGAAATCAGCGTGAAGTTACTGGCTCTTGGGTTAGTGTCATCATCGCTGAGCATGGCCATTTTGCCGCGGGCGCGCCACATCTGCACACCGATATACCCTAAGTAGATGCCGCCAACCCATTTAAATACCTGAAAGACTTCAGGATAGTTAAGCATGATGCTGGCCACACCCATAACCGCTGCGGTGGCGACCAAGGCCACACCCACAAGCTCGCCGAGCATCATCCACAGGGTACGGCGCACACCTATGCTCATTCCAAGCGTCATGGCGAGTGTCATACACATACCGGGGGTGATAGAAACAAAGAAGAAAGTCGGGATAAACACAGCGAGTAAGGCAAAATCTGGCATGGTCTAAAACGGTCTAATAGAAGAGTTAAGGAACGCTAGTGTAATGAAAATGACAGAGTTAGCCAATGCGTCAGTGGTGAAGTCTCTCCCAGAATGCGTTATAGCATTAGGCTTTGGTGCTAAAACCCATTGAACGAGGGAGATAGCATCATCAACATATGCAGGCGCCGATTAAAGACTTATTAGCACAATAAGGGAATTATATCAGGCTCGCATTCGGTATCGATTAAATAAACACATTCCTGACCAATAATATAATAACTGTATAAAGCTTGATAAATATGCTCGCCTAATTGTCCATAACAGTGCAGTCTGGCATTTTTTACCGACTTCCATATTGGCCAAGGTAAATTAAAGTAATCGTACTCTTTGATAGTGTGATTTAATTCTTGTTCTAAAGAAAATGGTGTGTTGTTAACATCGAGTTGATGACAATGGGTTTGATAACTGGACTCATCAATGACTTGTAGTCCTACGATAGTTGGAAAGTAAATCTCCATTACCAGAGGGTGAGTATCTTGCCCATGCCAACTTAGAGTTAATGATAAGTTATTGAGTTGGCAATTAATCAGTGGATAGGGGCTTAGGTTACGCTTAAGGGGGAACCATGGATGGTAACTGGCTGACTCCATTGATATATCCTCCATTTTATCTGTTGTATCCTGATATTGTGATTTTTCATGGCTATTAATGAATGTATTTATTGATGATTATTTAATTTCCTTCAATGTATTTTATGAATCAATAATACGGTAAGTTTTTTACTTTTATTGAATCACCATAATCTAATTGCGAGGTAAAAACATGCGGTAATTATCTAATAATTTTTGAAACTCCTATCAATGAAATCTGGCTTATCAAAAACAGGCTGATGGTTATGCTTACTCACTGTGACTTTTAATTAAAGCGTATACGTTTTAAAGAAAGTGAGTAAACCAATGAAAAAACGATTTCCATCGGCCTATATTGGTCATTTTCTAGGTCATTGTGCATTAATGACGACAGGTTTGTTGCTGAATATTCCAAGTGCCAATGCTGTCATGCCTGATGCTGTGCCCCTATTTAGTTTACAGAGCAATCTCGCACCGAGAGCGCCCATACCCGCTGAATATTATTGGAATCAATTTGGCTGCTCTGGCGCCAATCTTGCCCCCACTTTAACTTGGGAACACGCTCCTAAGGGCACTCAAAGTTTTGCGATGACTTTTTATGATAAAGATGCCCCTACAGGGAGTGGTTTTTGGCATCGTGTGGTCTATAACATTCCATCGCAAATCAATAAATTGGTAGGAGGCATTGATGGCGGTGAATTACCTACAGGCGCCATTGAGGCGAATACGGATTTAGGTCACCCCGGATTTTTTGGACCTTGCCCGCCCAAAGGTCGTGAACATAGATATGTGTGGACTGTTCATGCTTTAGATGTGGCCAAGTTACCGATAGACGCCAATGCCACTCCAGCCCTAGTTGGATTTTAACTTTGGCAGCATCGGCTTGGTGAAGCCAGCTTGACCTTCTTAGCGGGTTCGAAGGAGGGATAAGCCAATGAATCTACATACATTACGTTCAAGTCATAAGAAGTTGGCGACCAGTCTGTTATTAATGAGCCAAATGTTGATGGCTCCACAGGCGATGGCTCAGTCGAGTGAACAGGTGATCGCACAAGTTCAGCCTGAGATTTTTGCCAGTCTTGACGGCGCTGTTGGCGGCATTAGTTTTACCTCAACCGATAGGCTTATCTTTAGTTACCATCCTTTCTATCAACCTAATATCAAGGTGGGGGAACTGTTGGCTAACGGTAAGGTCACTCCCTTTCCGAACTCAGATTGGCAGCAATGTCATGATCCCCAAGGTAAACCCAAAGATCCCGATACCTGCTTGAATTGGGTTTTAGGGCTGCGCACCGACAATCAGGATAAAGTCTGGCTACTCGATTCCGGCCAAGCTGAGCCTCGAATCGAACCTAAGCTGGTGGCATGGGATACCCTTAAAAATCAGTTAGATCGGATTATTCATCTGCCTTTTCCCGTATCGCTCCCTGAGTCGCAGCACAATGACTTTGTGATTTCATCTCGCCATCAAGCCATCATTATCGCCGACGAAGGCATTGCGACGGGTCCTATCGGTGATAAGGCCGCCTTAGTTGTGGTAGATCTCACCACGGGTAAGAGTCGACGGGTATTGCAGGGGGATAACAGTGTGATGCCCGATTTGCAGCGGCCACTCATTATCGATAACCATAGCGCCCAACCTAAACGTATTGATGTCTATGTCGGTGCCGATGGTATTGCCCTAGATAGTGCAGAGCATTGGCTTTACTTTGCGCCAATGAACAAGGACAAAGTTTACCGCGTGGCAATGGAGGATTTACTCAATCCGGTTTTAAGCCCTCAAGCTTTATCAGCCAAGGTGAAAGCCTATGCCGACAAGCCCAACAACGGCGGCCTCAGTATTGATACGGCTAATAATCTTTACCTCACCGAAGTGGGCGAGCGCGCTATTGGCATCATCCCCGCGAACACGCGCCAGTATCAAACCTATGCATATGACAAACGTATGGTTTGGCCAGATGGCGTGAGCTTTGGCAAAGACGGCTACCTATATTCAGGCGCCGCCCAATTACCACTATCCGCCGCGTTAAATCATGGTAAAGCCGAAAACCTGCCGCCGTATTACATTTTTCGCTTTAAGCCCTTAGCCGCTGGCGTGCTAGGCAATTAACACTCACTAGGGAGAAAGTCATATGAACATCGTTGGATTAGATCACTTTACGATCCGTACCCCAAAATTGGCGGAAACTGCTGCGTTTTTTCAAGATGTATTGGGGTTAAAACAGGGTTGGCGGCCTAGGTTTGGTTTTCCTGGGTATTGGCTCTATGTGGCAGAGAAACCTGTGCTGCATTTAGTGGAAGTCGGCAGCCGGGCCTTGGATGCCTATTTAGGGGAAAGTGCCGCCCAGTTTGGCTCTGGTCGTGTTGATCATTTGTCGTTTCGTGGGACGGATTTAGCGCAAATGCAGCAACATCTATGTCGACAAAAGTGTGAGTTTAGGGAGCGGATCGTCCCGGAAATTGGTGAACATCAATTATTTATTGAAGATCCTAACGGCATCACAGTGGAGATGATTTTCCCCTATGCGAGGGATAACGCTGTGGTGGGCGTCGCGATGGAAAGACTCGCGATTCAGCCTGAGGATGAAGTCTAAATGGCTCAAATCGACCCTAAGCGCAGGCAACTGTTACAGACGCGAAGTTTGGCAGGCGTTACCTCATCCAATCTAGTTTCCCTTGGAGCGATAGCGATGAATTTACCGAATATGAAACAAGTTAATCAGGCTGAGCATGGCCAAACTGCGCATGTGTTGAAATCAGCGCAGCGCATCCAGTTAGGAGTTACAGACTTAAGTTTTCATCGAGTCACGGCGGCTGTGGTTGCCCACGTGATGCGACTGATGGGCAAAGAGGTTGAAATAAGCTATGCGCTGCACGAGGCAAATTTTAGTCGGCTCAAGCTTGGGCAGATAGATATGCTGTGTTCGGCTTGGTTGCCCCATAGCCATGGGGTATATCAGCAGCAGGTTGAGACCCAAATCGCGACGCGAGCCTTAGGGCTGCATTACGAGCCCTATGCACTCTGGGGCGTACCAGATTATGTGCCCGAGGATGCGGTTTCTCGCATCGAAGATCTGCTTAAACCTGAGGTAAAACAACGGATACAGCTGATAATTCAAGGCATTGGTGAAGGGGCGGGTATTACCCGTTTCTCTAAAAATATCATGCGAGAATACCAATTAACCGCAGCGGGCTACCAGTTTAGAACGGGTACTCAAGCTGATTGTGTCACGGCATTTGAGTCGGCTGTGTCGGTAAACGAGTGGGTCGTCGTGCCACTCTGGCATCCACAATTTTTACATCACCAATATGCAATTCGTGAGCTTAAGGATGTTAAGGGATTACTTGGAGGTAAAGACAGAGCTGTGTTGCTTGCAAGGGAAGACAGGCTAACGGAGCACTTTACCCCTGAACAAATTGCCGTGTTGGATAAGATTACACTGTCTAATCAAATTGTGGCCGAGTTGGATTATGGCGTGAACCGCTTAGGATTAAGCGAAGATCAAGTAGCGTCTCACTTTTTAACCAATAATCCTGCGATGTTGGCAACGTGGTTAGCCCCGCTGCTGACACAGATGATGCAGGAGGTTGCGTTATGAATCAGTACTATCAACCCACGCCTGAGGTGAGGCTTGCAGAGGCGGGAATTATTTTGCCCGAAGTCGCCAATGCCTTGGGCAATTATGAACCCTATGTAATTGTTGGCTCGCAACTAATGACATCAGGGCAGTTCCCATACTTAAACGGTGTGCTGATGTATAAAGGACAACTTGGGCGCGACTATACCTTGCTTGAAGGCTATGCCGCCTGTCGGCTTGCGGCGCTCAATGCCATTGCTCTGCTTAAACAGGCGTGTGGTGAATTGTCGCGGATCAAGCAAATTTATCGCTTGGAGGGGGTATTAAGTGTCCACGAATCCTGTGTTGAACATCCCCAAGCATTAGATGGTGCTTCTGATTTGTTACTGCAAGTGTTTGGCGAGACTGGCCGACATAGCCGGATGATTTGGACTAATCCTGTGATGCCCTTAAACAGCTTATGTTTGGTGTATTTATTTGCCGAGTTACACCCAGACTAAGTTTGTTCAGGCGGCGCTTTGGGTCGCCATTGCACAAATCTTCCCCACAGTTGTTATGTCACTTGTGTTTTTGCCAGTCGATTGTTAGGGTTGCGTCATTATAACAAGTAGCAAATGTTGAAGTTAGATGACAGAAAAGCAAAAAATGTTGGCGGGTCAACCCTATAAAGCTTCGGATGAAACCTTATTAGCCGAAAGAATGCAGGCTAAATTAATGTGTCATCGGTTTAATCATGCGGATCCTACTCAGCTTGAGGCGCGCATGGCGTATTTGCGGGAATTGCTGGTCATCCCGAATTGTGGCCATATCGAACCTAACTTCTTTTGTGATTACGGTTATAACATTCAAATCGGTAAGCAATTTTACGCTAACCATAACTTAACCATACTCGATGTTTGCCAAGTGGTCATTGGCGACCATGTGATGTTTGGTCCCAATGTGTTGCTCTCTACCGCGACCCATCCCATCGAGCCTAGCGCACGCCTCACCACTGAATATGGTAAGTCTATTCATATTGGTCACCATGTGTGGCTCGGCGGTAATGTCTGCGTGTTACCCGGCGTGACTATTGGCGATAACTGCGTGATTGGCGCGGGGAGTGTGGTCAATAAAGATATTCCCGCTAACAGTGTCGCAGTTGGTAATCCCTGCAAAGTCATAAAACAAATCCACGACACGGTTTAATTGCAACTTTCGCGGTAAATCGAGCGTGCTAAATCATGCACGATAAAACCTCTAGTCAGTTTTATATTACACTTGGCTTACGTTATTGCGCGTTGTCACGCCTTTGGGTATCGAATCCTTGATGGTTAATTGATGCCAAGATAACGACAATTTTTTGAACAGAACTTTTTACTTGAATAGTCGTTTTATCTAAGTAATTCAGCGGTTAATAGCTTTAGCACTTTGCAGGGTTGATGACGGATTGAAGACATTGTTTACGCCATTTTTTCCACTACGACAGAGCAATACCGCGCTGTTATTGGCGGGTATCCTCTACTGGATTACGGGCGCTTTGGGACAAACATTATTTAGTTTACAGCCCGCGAATATCACTTTGATTTGGCTGCCATCGGGCGTGGCATTAGTCATGCTGTTGATGTGGGGACGTAAGGCATTAGCGCTAATCTTCCTTGGTAGTTTTATGCTGAATATCCAAGGGATGGTGCAGGAAACATCGCTGATGCTCTCGATAGCCCATACGGCGATGGCGGCCCTCATTGATATGCTCGCACCTGCTATGTCTATGTATTTGCTGCGACGTTTTTTGCCTCTGGGCACCCGCAGTGCGAACGACTTGATGAAATTTGTGATCGTGGCGGGCATAGTGCCTATTTTAGGTTCGAGTGCCTTACTATCGGGCAACTTAGTGCTGGGCGGCTATATTCAACCGAGTGAGTTTTGGAGTATGGGGCAAATGTTCTTTTTTGCCGATATTCTTGGGATAGTGTTGGTGTATCAGCTTTATGCGGGTTGGGTAGAACCTAATGCCCTGAAAATTGACCATAAACGGCATATTTTATTGCCACTGATTGGTTTGCCATTATTTTGCCTGATAGGCGTAAGATTCGATTTAGGCTGGTTGTTTTACGTTATCCCACCGCTGTTGGTCGTGCTCTCCTTTGAGGTGACCCGTTTTTACCTCGCGCTATTTAGTAGTGCCTCTATGTTGTTTATGATTTTAGCGACGGCACAGGGTTATGGCCCGTTTATTAATCCCACGCCGTTTCAAACCAATGCGGAGATGATGGCCTTTGTGTTGTCATCGGCATTGACGATATTTGGCGTGTCATTACAGCGGGCACAGCTGCGTCGAACCGAGAGAGATAAGCAGACTGCGGTGCAAGAGGCGCTTTACGATCCGCTCTCTGGTTTGTTAAACCGCCGCGGCTTTATGCCACAGCTGGTGAATCTGGATACATCAACGACGTCTTATTCGGTCGCTATGTTGGATCTCGATAACTTTAAGATGATTAACGACACCTATGGCCACAGCGTGGGCGATAGGGTCATCCAGCTGTTAGCGCAGCTGATACACAATCACAGCCGCAGCCACGATATTGCTGCGCGCCTAGGCGGTGAAGAGTTCGCCCTTGTGCTTAGGGATATTGATGCAGCGCAGGTGCAGCCTGTACTTGAGCGTATTAGAAGATCCTTTGCTGAGATGTCGATAGCGGCCGAGGAACACACAATTTACTGCACTGTGAGCATTGGCTGGGTGGAGTATCAGCATGGGATCGCTGGCGAGTCGTTGCTGCATTTGGCGGACAAGGCCTTGTATCAAGCCAAGGCAAAGGGCAAAAACACGATTGTAAAGTATCAAGCTTAAGCGCAATGCCAAGAGGTTTTGTTCGGATTGGTGATGCTCAAGCGGTTTATAGCCAAGGGGGCAAGGGGCGATACTCAAAAGGCCATACGCCAAGAGTGACAAACAAGGGGTGACAATAGGACATAAAAAAAACGGTACGCAGAGCGTACCGTTTTTGTTTCTTATGTATTAAAGGCTGCGATTACAGCACGCCGCGGCGCATTTGATCGCGTTCAATCGATTGGAACAGGGCGGTAAAGTTACCTTCACCAAAACCTAAGTTGTTCTTACGTTGAATGATTTCGATAAAGATCGGGCCGAACAGGTTCTTAGTGAAGATCTGTAATAAATAGCCTGATTCGTCGCCATCCACCAAAATTTGGTGATGCTTGATACGCTCACGGTTTTCAGTCACTTGCGGGACTTTATCGAAAATGGTGTCGTAATATTCGGGAATAATATCCAAGCATTGGATCGAGCTGCCTTCCATCGCATCCAAGGATTTAACGATATCACGGCTTCTAAAGGCTAAGTGTTGTACGCCAGGACCATTGTATTCCTTCAGGTATTCATCGATTTGGTTCTTATCGTTGCCTTTACCTTCGTTAATTGGGATACAGAAACTGCCATCGGGTGAGCGCAGGGCGTAAGACACCAGTGCGGTTTGTACGCCGCTGATGTCGAAGTAGCGCACTTCGGTAAAACCAAAGATGTTTTTGTAGAAGTTAGCCCAATGTTCCATGGTGCCTTTGTAGACGTTATTGGTTAAGTGGTCTACTTCGACAAAGCCTTTCTCTTGGGTGATCACTGGCTCGCTTAAGTCTTCAAAGTCAGTTGCATAGATATTGTTATCGGCACCGAAGGTATCGATAAAATAAATTAAGCTGTCGCCAATACCATAAATTGCAGGATAGGGCAGATCCTTGGCCGAATCGGCCACGGCTTTAGCACCGCGCTCCACCGCCACTCGGTGAGCAAAGCTGGCATCTTCTACACGCCAACCCATAGAGCTAATGGCAGGGCCGTGGGATTTGGCAAATTCTGCCGAAAACCCTTCGCGCTCATTGTTAAGCAGGAAGTTAATATCATTTTGTTTGTAGTACAAAATGTCTTTATTCTTGGCTTTTTTCAGCAGTGAAAAACCAAAGTCGATAAACACTTTGTGCATAAAATCGCTGTCGGGGCTGGCAAATTCGGTAAATTCGATACCGAGTAAGCCCAGTGGATTGAGTTCGCTTGCCATGATCTGTTCCTCTTGATTAATTCAACACGCAGTCACTCTTTTTGCCTTGTTCGCAGTGGTGACTTATGGCTAGTCGGCTTAGTTAAGCCATTCACTCTTGCTGCAGTGCAGCGTTAGTTTTCTAGCCAAGAGCGGTTGTAGTCTTTACTCATGCAATTTTGCACATGTTCGGTTAATTTCAGTGGGGCGAAGGTGTCCACCATCACTGCATATTCATAGGTTTCTTTTTTGCCAATCGAGGCTTCGGTGCGGCCGGGTTGTGGGCCGTGTGCCACCCCTTTTTGATGTAGTGTGATGTAACCGGCTTCAATTCCTGTACGACTCATAAAGTCGCCGTCGACGTAGTACAGCACTTCATCACTATCAATATTGTTGTGATAGTAAGGTGCTGGAATGGCACGCTCGTGGAAGTCATAAGGACGCGGCACAAAGTTACACACCACAAAGTTGTGGGCGGTAAACACTAAGTGATCTGAAGGCGGTAAGTGAATTTTGCCGACTTTAGGTGCGTATTCGGTGATGTTAAATGCCCAAGGGTAAACACAGCCGTCCCAACCCACAAGGTCAAAGGGATGCCACTCTAAGGTGGTCAGTTGGTACTTATCACCAAATTTACATACCAGCGGGAAAGCGCCACGTTCAACCACGGCATCTTGCAATACGGGCGTGCGCAGATCGCGTTCACAATAGGGCGCAGACTCGAGTAACTGACCGTATTCATTACGGAAATGCTTTGGCACTTCCACCATTGAAAAGGCTTCAATCACAAATAAGCGCACATTACTGTAATCGTTGAATTTGAGCTGATGTGTGGTGCCGCGTGGGATCACTAAGTAGTCCCATTTTTTAATCTCTAGGGTGCCATATTCACTGTAGAGCGTACCTTCACCTTCGTGCACAAACACCACTTCATCGGCGTAGGCATTGCGGTAAAACTCCGGCGTGTCTTGAGTCACTTTTGCGGTATAAATGGCCACATCATTGTTATAAAAGATTTTGTTGCGGGCGCTAAAGAAGTTGCCTTCGCGATCGGCCGTGCGAGAGTCCAATTTGTAGTTTTGAACTAATGAATCTTCCCATTGGGCACCGTGACCGAGACGGTAGGGTGCTACTTCCAATGCCTTAGTCGGCATATTGTGATGATATTTATTCGAGTAAATATTGGAAAAACCATGGGTTGAAAACAGCTCCTCACGGTATAGCTCGCCGTTTTCTTTCTCAAATGCGATATGGCGCTTATGGGGGACTTGGCCTTGTTTCACATAAAATGGCATGGTGATTCCTTCAAAGTTGCGCTGCAGGCTTGCCTACACCGCGAGTCGTTATGCTGCAAGTTGCATTAGTGTGATCTTCTTATCAATTTAGTTGCTTGAATGAACAAAAAAAAGAATAATAAATCTGTTGTCTTCATCTAAAAATTAGATGGTATTAACTGCTTTACGCTTCGTAGCGTTTCCGTGACATTTATATTCGCGCCAAGGAGTCCCCATGCGCATCGATATTGATGCTTTTAATGTGCTGCAAGTGCTGGTGGAAGAGGGCAGTTTTGCCAAGGCTGCCGAGCGCTTGCATAAGGCGCAATCGGCGGTCAGCTATCAGGTTAAAAAGTTGGAAGAGCACTTAGGTGTACAACTTTTTAGTCGGGATCAATACCGCGCCGAGCTGACGAGTGAAGGGCGGGTGATCTTGGCCGAGGGACAAAGACTGTTACAACACCTTGCCAATATTGAACATCTTGCCAGTCGTTTCAGTGAAGGTTGGGAGCCTAAGCTTGAGTTAGTGATCGATGGTGCCTTGCCGATGGAGCCGATTATGACGGCACTTAAACGGATGGCAGAGCATCAAATTCCGACAAAAATCCAGCTCAATATGGAGTTTCTCGGTGGTGTGCAGCATAGATTCGAGCGTGATAATGCGGATCTGATGTTGGTTAAAGACTACCGCACTGGCCCCTATTATCACCCACAGCCACTCCCTGCGATAACCAGTGTGCTGGTGACGAGCGCTTCACATCCGCTGGCTCAGCAAAAACACATCAGTCTGCCCGAGTTACAGCAACATGTTGAGCTGACCATCGAAGATTCTTCCCCCAATAAGACCTATCGAGATGAGCTGCAATTTGGCGGCGATAAAGTGTTTTATCTTTCAGGTTTTATTATGAAAAAGAACGCGTTATTAAAAGGTCTCGGTTTTGGTTGGCTGCCAGATTTTCTGGTGCAGGAGGAGTTATTGAGCGGTGAGCTTGTGGAGGTCGACTTTGTCGGTGGCAGTCGCTACACCTTTACTCCCCAGTTAGTGTCGACCCTTGAGCGCCCCTTGGGCCGTGCTGGCAAACTCTTTACCGAATTAATCCTAGAGGAATTTGCTAAAGCAGGGCAGTTTAACGGGGTGGGCTTAGGTTAATCCTCTGCGACTTGTCATGTTTTGAAACAACTTACTGACGCAACCTTGGGATAAAAACGATCGCCTTTTGACATTTTATGTCATAAAGTGAGTCCAATATCGTGGCACTGGTGATTTCGACTCGCCACATTAATTGGACTAACAGAGTAAGGGGAATGGTATGTCTAGACGTTGCCATGAAGTGGACTATGAAATTATCGGCCACAGCATGCAGTTGGTTGAGGTGGAACTCGACCCGCAAGAGACTGTGATCGCCGAAGCCGGCGCGATGAATTATCTAGAGCAAGACATTAGCTTCGAGGCCAAAATGGGTGATGGCTCCGAGCCTGAATCTGGCTTTTTTGGCAAGTTGATGGGGGCAGGTAAACGTGTGCTGACGGGGGAAAGCATCTTTATGACGCACTTTACGAACCTCGGACATCAGAAACGTAAAGTGGCGTTTGCCGCGCCCTATCCAGGGACGATTTTGGCTATCGATCTCGCCCAATATGGCGGAGAGTTGATTTGTCAGAAAGATAGTTTTCTCGCTGCAGCCCTTGGAACTCGCGTTAGCATGAAGTTTAATCGCCGTTTAGGTACAGGCTTTTTTGGCGGTGAAGGGTTTATTCTGCAGAGTTTACAAGGCGATGGCATGGCGTTTATCCATGCGGGAGGCACTTTAGTTAAGAAAGAACTAAAAGGTGAAACCTTGCGTGTCGACACAGGTTGTTTGGTCGGTTTTACCCCGGGGATTGATTACGATATCGAGCGCGCAGGCTCGTTAAAATCGATGGTTTTTGGCGGTGAAGGGCTATTTTTAGCGACCTTAAAGGGCCATGGTACTGTGTGGTTACAGAGTCTGCCGTTCTCGCGAATGGCAGATCGCATAATTGCTCACGCCCCTTCTGCTGGCGGTAGCGACCGCGGTGAAGGTTCTGTCCTCGGCGGACTTGGCCGCATGCTCGACGGACGCTAACCCTAAATGCAAAATGCGCACACTTAACGGGTTAAGTGTGCGCAGGAAGCTGTTTGTAAATTCAGATCAGTAGGTGACCACATTGATGATATCGAGGATCTTACGGCTTTTTTCATCGAGTTTGATGATAGAACCTTCAATCTGAATACTTATCTTACCGTCTTTATCTAGCGGAACTACCACGCGACCACGGTCGTAAATATCGTAATCTAGGATATCGCCACGGTGCAGTTTTTTCTGCCATCCAGGAGGGAGAGGTTGCCCCTTATCGGCTTTCTTTTGTAAACCTGGTGGTAACTCTTTGTCTCGCTTATCGTGTTCATGCTCATTCTTTGCAAAAGCTGCCATTGGGACAACCAAACTGAGTACGACTCCGCCAATCAGTGTTGCAGTTAATTTATTCATACTAGCTCCCTTAGGAATTACGTGGTTGTGGTCAATCTAGCTTAGCTTAGATGAACTTTAGCTGAATATGCGCCTTTAGCGGGCGAGCATAAGCACGGCTTGCCATTGTTCCTCGGTAACAGGTTGAATGCTCAGCCTGGAACCTTTAGAGACTAAGTACATATCGGCCAGTTGCGGCAAACTTTTGATCAAACTTAAAGGGATGATTTCCTTGAATTGTTTGACGAAACGAATATCCACCCTTAACCAGCGTGGCTGCTGTGGATCGGACTTAGGATCAAAATATTTTGATTCGGGATCAAAGGCCGAGCTGTCAGGATAGGCCTCAGTCACGACTTCGGCAATGCCGACGATGCCGGGGACTTTGCAACTTGAGTGGTAAAAGAAGACTTGATCGCCAATTTGCATCGCATCTCGCATAAAGTTACGTGCTTGGTAGTTACGGATCCCAAACCAAGCTTCAGTTTGATTGGGACAAGCCTTAAGATCGTCGATACTAAATTCGTCGGGTTCCGATTTCATCAGCCAGTAGTTCATCTTTTATCCTTCACAAAAACAGCCTGTCTCTTCGAGTTAATGCATTGAGTTTATCTTACTTTTTGTTTGCCTCACAGTTAACCGTACTCTGAGCAGATTATTGAGAGCGTTAAGTCAGCGTTCAGTTAACCCAGCTTACCCTGTTGTCACTATCGAGTCTGGTATGCCTTATGCACTGGTGCTATGACGCCGCGAATTGATGCAAAGTTGGCAGCTTTAGATCCTAATCCAAGCTTTTTTCAATACCCGACTTTTATATGAGTGATGTTGAGACAGTGAGGTGTGCTATGGAAACTTCAGCAATGACCACAGACAGTGGCCTATACACTAAATACCTTAAAGATTTTACCGCGGGTGATGTGAGCCTGCACCGCGATCGTATGTTGGAATTTGTCAGCGATTTAACTACTCAGGGCTGGTTATTGGCGAATTTCACTTGGGATTATTGGTATAACAACAGTTACTTAGTTGATAAACCTGCTTATATCCGTGATGCCAGTGTCGCGCAATGCCGCCTGTTATTAACTGCGATGACTCGCCTTGAAGTGTTCAGCCCTGGGGTGTTAGAGAATATGCGCCGCCAAGGAGTGTTACTGGCGATTATGGAGCGTTTGCAGCGTTTAGAGGTGGTAACTTCCGATAAACAGGTAGCGTTTATTACCCGTTAATCAAGACGTTCGAGTAACAGAACATCCTTACTCTTTAGTCTAATACCGTGCTTTTTTACTTGTGACATGTTCCGAGGATTGGTTAGTTTGAATCCCGCTAACCATAATAAAAAAGCACGGAGGCCTTAATGTCTGTTTCAACGACTCAAGCAACAAATCAAGCCACTCATCCTCTCAAATACAGTGAGTTCCGGGGGCCTAATTCCCCAGAGCTCGTTGAAAAAACCATAGGACAGTACCTTAACGATATCGCTAACGTTTATCCCGAACAGTTAGCCGTTGTCGTGAATCATCAAGATATCCGCTGGAATTACCGCCAATACCTTGCACAAATTGATGCCTTGGCCACAGGTTTACTCAAACTGGGCATAGGTCCTGGGGATCGCGTGGGCATTTGGTCGCCAAATAATATAGAGTGGTGTCTAACCCAATTCGCCACCGCCAAAATTGGCGCCATCATGGTGTGTATCAACCCTGCTTATCGGCCAGAAGAATTACAATATGCGCTGACTAACGTAGGCTGTAGGGCGGTGATCTGCGCCGATAAATTCAAGTCCAGTAATTACTTGCAGATGCTCTACGAGTTAGCGCCAGAGCTTAAGGTGTGCGCCGCAGGGCAATTGCAGGCCAAGGCGTTACCCGAATTACAATTTGTGATCCGCATGGGGGCAGAGCAGTCTCCCGGCATGTTGAACTTTGATGATTTATTGCTTGAGGTGACGCCAGGTGACAAGGCAGTGCTTGAGCAAATCGCCGAATCACTTAGCCCTTATGACGCCATTAATATTCAATTTACCTCTGGCACCACGGGCAGCCCAAAGGGCGCGACCTTATCGCACCACAACATCCTGAATAATGGCTACTTAGTGGCCGAGGCAATGAAATTTACCTGTGAAGATAAGCTTTGCATTCCTGTGCCTTTATACCATTGTTTTGGCATGGTGTTGGGTAACCTTGTGTGCCTCGCTAAGGGCGCCGCGGCGGTCTTTCCTGGGGATTCCTTCGATCCGCTGACCACCCTAGAGGTGGTAGAGCGTGAACGCTGCACCGCACTACACGGTGTTCCAACCATGTTTATTGCCGAGTTAGAGCACCCCGAATTTAAACGCTTTGACTTAAGCTCGCTGCGTACCGGTGTTATGGCGGGAGCGACTTGCCCAGAAGAAGTGATGCGCCGGGTACAAAACCTGATGTATATGCAGGAAGTGTTAATTGGGTATGGTCAAACCGAGTGCAGCCCGCTGAACCACATTACTGAAATCGACTCACCAGTTGAGAAACGTGTGCTTACCGTTGGCCGTGCTTTACCTCATACCGAAGTGAAAATCGTCGATGAGTTTGGTGAAGTGCTGCCTATCAATACGCCAGGTGAAGTCTGCAGCCGCGGCTATTGCATCATGCAGTGTTATTGGAATGATCCCGAAAAAACGGCTGCAACTATCGACAGTGAAGGCTGGCTGCATTCTGGCGATATCGGCCAAATGGATGAGCAAGGTTATGTGCAAATCGTTGGCCGTATTAAAGATATGATTATTCGCGGCGGCGAGAATATTTATCCCCGTGAGATTGAAGAGAAACTCTATACCCATAAAGATGTGCAAGATGCAGCAGTGTTTGGGGTGCACAGTGATAAATACGGCGAGGAAGTGTGCGCGTGGATCAAGGTTCGCAGTGGCGCCACGATTTCAGAGGAGGATATTCGTCATTTCCTCACCGAAAAATTCGCCTACTTTAAAGTGCCTCGCTACATCAAGTTTGTGGAGCAATACCCCATGACTGTCACGGGCAAAATCCAGAAATTTAAAATGCGTGAGCTGATGTACCAAGAGTTATATGAAGATATTAATGCATAGGGCACTAAGATACATCAACCCAAGTTCGATGGCTTGGGTTGATATTTAGGTGGAGATTCAAAATTATCGACGGTGTCGGCGAATTTGATTATCGAGCCAAGCCGCACTCTTCCTTAATTGTCGCTGACTTAGGCGCAGCCAACGTTTTGCCCAAGGATACTGGGTACTTAAGAGGGGTAACCCTATCAGGATAAACAGCAGTCCCGGTCCGGGTAAGAGTAAAAATATCCCTCCGACTAAGGTAAAGCATGCCCCTATCACGGTAATGACGGTTCGAGTCATCGCGGGATGCATAAAAGTCAACTTACTGTCTTTGAAAGAAATTACCATATCGCGTCCCCTCAGATTGACTTCATCAGCTTGGCCTCATCTTCTACTTTTCGCCGCGTGCATGACGACAGTGAGTATCGATGCTCGTTTCAGTCTACTCTTATCATTTCTGCTTAAGCTAGGTTCTCGTCGGGTAAATATGTAACAAATATTCACTGTACCTTGAAGCATCGCTGATTATACTGAAAAGAGTTTAACCGATGAGCATGTGATGAATTGTTTGTTTTTCAATCCATTAAAACAGATGATCCTTTGAGGGAGGTGTTATGTTCCGCTGGTGCCTACTGATGCTCTGCTGCCTTTTCGCCACGGCCAATAGCGCATTTGCCGATACGCTTAAGCTCACCTCATTACTCTGGCCGCCTTATTCCGGTCAGCAACTGGCACAACAAGGGGCCAGTGTCGCGGTCGCTCAAGCCGCCTTCGAACATATGGACCAGCAACTGGTCGTGGATTTTTACCCTTGGAGCCGGGCGATAAAATTGGCGGCCATGCCAAGCTCCGATTACATTGGCTATTTTCCAGAATATTATTTTGAAACGGACAAATTTGTTTTTTCAAAACCAATAGGGATCAGTCCATTAGGCATTGTTGAGCAAAAATCACATCCCATCAGCTGGCACTACTTAGCCGATCTGAACCGCTATACCTTAGGGGTGGTGAAGGACTATGTGAATACCGACTCCCTAGATCTGATGATTGCTTCCGGTACACAACCCGTCGAGACCGTGACCTCCGATGAACAAAACATCAAGAAGGTGGCAGCCGGTCGCATCGATGGTGCAGTGATAGATGTCAACGTGCTCTATTACCTGTTAAAGCAGCCTCATCTCCAGCCATTGGCGGATAAATTACAGCTGAATAAACAACTGCTTGCGAATAAACAGCTCTACGTCGCGTTTCGTAATACCGAGGAGGGGCGCCATTGGCGAGATGTTTTCGACCAAGGCTTAGCTCAGCTGGATATTGAGAGCATTATGGGGGAGTTGTTGTTTCAGGAGGAAGTTATACGCCACTAAAGTGAGCTTGGCTCTGGCTTAATCTGTTGTCATAAATGTGTCGTGGTTCGCCATTAATATCGTCCTAAGGCTATGAGTCGATGCTCATTTCACTTTCTAGGATGATATGAATAACATTCCATTCGAGTTAGATACACTATCGCAACTCATTGATACTCATCATCTTAAACTCAAATATCAGGTTCTTGCGGACATTCCATTTCGGCACCAACATTTTCCGCTCTACAGTGTCGAGTTAGGCGTCACCGAACGCCCTTGTCCGACCGTGTTATTCGTTGGTGGCGTGCATGGGGTGGAGCGGATTGGCTCTCAGGTGATTTTAGCTTTGCTTAACAGCCTGTTGCAGCGTCTTGCGTGGGACAAACACCTACAAGCGTTATTAACGGACATCCGCTTAGCCTTTGTCCCTGTGGTGAATCCCGTCGGGTTACTGCTGGGGAGTCGTGGTAATGGAAATCAGGTCGACTTGATGCGCAATGCCCCGATAGAGTCCCGGGAAAAAGTGTCTTTTATGGTTGGAGGGCAGCGGCTCTCCTCTAAGTTACCTTGGTTTCGTGGCCTTGGCGGCATGGAGCTTGAAACCGCGGGGCTGGTGGCCTATGTGCAACAACTGCTCAGGCAAAGCACCAGTCTTATTTCCCTGGATGCGCATTCTGGTTTTGGTTT
This sequence comes from Shewanella sp. GD04112, assembly GCF_029835735.1. Classification (NCBI taxonomy): domain Bacteria; kingdom Pseudomonadati; phylum Pseudomonadota; class Gammaproteobacteria; order Alteromonadales; family Shewanellaceae; genus Shewanella; species Shewanella sp. GD04112. The sequence continues at coordinate 2,917,782 of NZ_JAOEAL010000001.1, read as the reverse complement.
GACGGATCATATCTGGTTTCCCTATGCCCACACGCGCGCGTCCTTTGAAAATGCCCACTTCATTTATCACTTAAAGCAATTATTTGAAGCCAGCTATCCCCATCATGGCCACTATCGGCTTGCGCCCCAGAGCCAGTTTTATCGCACCCATGGTGATATTTGGGATTACTTGTACCGCCAGCATCATGCCCAAGATCCTCAAGCAAACATTCCATTCTTACCCTTAACGTTAGAGATGGGCTCTTGGGCATGGATTAAGAAAAATCCAAGGCAAATATTTAATTTTGCGGGATTTTTTAATCCGCAAAAAACACACAGGCACCACAGGATTTTGCGTCGGCACACAGTACTGATGCAGTTCTTGATGGAGGCGGCGTATGCACGGGAGTTAGAAGGACTGACGCCCGAACATCTCACACAACTGTCGCAGAGTGCGCAGCAGTTTTGGTATCGGGAGCGCTTTTGATGACAACTTGGGTATTACTCAGGGGCTTAATGCGGGATCAACGCCATTGGAATGGTTTTGATCAGAGGTTAAGGCAAAGGGGTTGCAGAGTTTTCACCCCAGACTTGCCCGGCAATGGGCTCCTCATTCACCAGACCAGCCCTTTAATTATCGCTGAATATGCCAGCTCGGTATGGCAACAATTGGATGAGCAATTAGCGGGACAAGCCTTTTATCTGCTGGGATTATCGATGGGCGGCATGCTCGCCATGGAAATGGCTAAGCAGCGCCCGGAGCAGATAAAGCACCTATTTGTATTGAATAGCAGTGCGGCTAACTTATCGCCATGGTATCAACGATTTAATGGATTGAATGCCCTGAGTGCTTGGCTCAAACGTTGCCGTGGAAGTGGGCTTAATCCTATCGAGTCGACGATTGTTCGCTTAACCAGTTATCGCCATCGGCGCGATATTGCCTTGATTGAGCGTTGGAGCCGATATCGCCACGAGTCGACGCCATATTTTAACAATGCATGTCGTCAATTGTGGGCGGCGTTTCGCTATTGTTGTCCTGCCTCTTTGCCTGTGCCAGTCAGTATTTTATCGGGTGATCGTGATGCCTTAGTGAATATTCAAACCAGTAGGGCATTGGCACAACAGTTTAAGGTCGACTTGGTTGTCTTGGCCTATTGTGGTCATGATATCACCATAGATGCGCCAGCTAAACTGGCGCATTATCTATTCGAAATCATAAGCCTAGAGCAAGGGGATGGGAGTGCGTCGTTTGCAGATTGTGGCGATTTGCTCGATGAGGAAACCGCCTTTCATGAGGCAAGGTTAGTGCAGTCACTGCCAAACTATTTATCAGCACTCCCCACTGACGTAGAGTAGTGCTGTGTGTTTTGCCTTATGCCTTAGCGACTATGATTATTTGGCTTTCGCTACTGTGTTTATTATGCTTTCGCTACTATGGTTTGCCCAATCGGCGTCAGGCTTAATAGCGCCAGCTTGATATGTTGGATCCCGAAGGGGATACCAATAATTGTCACAAAGCAGGCGAGGGCATGGGCTAAATGACCTATGGCCAACCAAATCCCAAACAGCAAGAACCAAATAATATTGCCTACCATGCCAAAGGCGCCTGTGCCTAAATCTTCACGTCCGGTTAAGTGACGACGATTCATTTGTTCTTGCCCAAAGGGCCAGAAGGTCAATTCGCCAATTACGAAGCAGGCACGGCCGAAGGGAATACCGATAATACTGATAAAACACAAAATCCCCGCGAGCCACCAGGCGAGTCCCATTACAAATCCACCAAGGACAAACCAAGCAATATTGAAAATTAACCGTAAAAGCGACATTGAATACTCCTTAACTCATTTTAAATCTGTGTTGGAATGATGTTGACCAACACACAGGATCATTAATTGATACTTAAATGGTGTAAGCTAGAATTGTGCCAAAATATTTTTCTTTATTTATCATAAAGATATTAATTTTTATGACTATGTGATGTTGTAAAATATGCTAGATTTTCGCGAAAATGCTTAATAATTACGGACGATGTAGACAAGCTCGCGGTACACTAACGGCCTTGTTTCCTTCGAGTGTATTCATGTTAGCCAATAGCCTGTTGACTCAAAGCTTGCTCTCTAAGAGTCCAGTAGAGTCTTTTTCCTTTGCCGGGCGCGAGATATTTCTCAAGCGAGACGATTTATTGCATCCTGCGTTTAGTGGCAATAAAGCGCGTAAGTTTGCCTATTTTCTAGATCATGAGTTTACTGGTGTGACTAAGCTGATTGGTCATGGCTCTGCGCAGGCTAACTCGTTGTATTCTCTGTCGGCGCTCGCCAAGCTAAAGGGCTGGCAGTGCGATTTTTATGTGGTTCATATCGCTAGCCATGTCCGCACATTGCCGACGGGTAACTATGCCGCTGCTATTGCTAATGGTACGCGTGTCATTGATTTATCAAGCCTGATTGCAGTCAACCCTTCTCTTCATCGTGAGCCTAATTGGACTTGTCAGGATTATATTGAGCAGCAAGTCTTGCCTGCAGAGCCTAAGGCTTTGTTTATTCCCGAGGGCGGGCGCTGCCAGTATGCGCAATATGGTGTCAGTCAGTTAGCCGCCGAAATAGCTGCTTGGGCCGAGTCACAGCATATTTCCGATCTCAAGGTTTTTTTACCTGCAGGTACAGGTACGACGGCACTCTTTTTAAATCAGTATTTTGTGCGTCAGCAATTGAATATTCGAGTGCTTACCTGCGCCGTTGTCGGCGGCGATGAGTATTTAACGCAGCAGTTTTATGAGTTAAATCCCAACTCTGCCGAACATCCGCAGATTTTGAATGTGGGGAGGAAATACCATTTTGGAAAACTCTACCCTGAGTTTTATGCCATGTGGCAACGACTTTGTGCCAGCGGTGTGCAATTTGAATTACTCTACGATCCATTAGGCTTTATGGTGTTAGAGGATTATTTACGGCGCGAGCAACATGCCTCCATTCTCTATATTCATCAGGGGGGGCTATTAGGGAATCAAACCATGTTGCCAAGATACAGACGAAAATACGGTGAGGGCGATGCCGGATAGCATTTAGCCAACTAACTTATTGCGCTTTAATATTTTGTGTGTGCGAGTGGCGATCTTTTCCAGATGTTTAAGATCTTTCAATCCCGGCGTATCGGTTGAATATTGCCAATAGCTTATTTCAGCATCCAACATTTCCAGCATTTTTTTAGAGCAGCCTAAACACTCACCTTGGCACATTTGTGCTTCATCTAAGTTGAGCGGAATAACCTGTTTAATCTGGGTTATTAAGGTCAGCATAGCCGTTTTAGTATCGGGTTTTGACATAGAAAATACATTCACAAACTGAGTGAGTGATTATATTAGCAGGGGCAAATGCAGATTAATTTGATCTAGGTTGGCGGAATACACATTTGGTTCGGCACGTATCTGTGTGAGCTAGATACCGCCTGAACCAAACGAGTTCGTCATTCGACGTAAAGGGATAGCAAATCGTGATATTGGGCTATCTATTACGGTCATTAGGCTTCGGTATGGCGAGGAAAATGGGAACCGAATAAACCTAAACACCGTTTTGGGTACTCTCAGGAGTACACAAGGAGACTTATTTATTTGCCGACAATAGCCATTTCATAAAGTTTAAGGCTTCGGTACGCTTTGAAAAAGTCTGCTTGTTTTTACCTTGTCTATCGGTAAAAGCAATGGATGTTTTGTTAACTGAAATAGAGTCTACAGGGAAGTTCACTGTGATTTCATGTCCGTTAATTTTGTATGACATAGGCCACACTCCTTTTAATTCAATTCACCCTTGGGTGAGTAAGTTATAACAATAAAATATCCTTAGCATAATTGCGAAAGATGATACTAATGAGTCTTGAGGTTACCCATTCCATGATCATTAATCAAGAGATGCCTTATTGATAACTAATGCATATCAGCGATTATGTCAATGGAATATCTCAATTAGCCCAGTTGACCATAGTAAAGTGACAGTACTATGACATTGGTTTAATTAAATAGTTCACTGTTTTTGAGTCGATGCAGAAAATCACTAACTCATTATTTTTTGTGGGACTTACTTGTAGTAGGCTTTCTTCGTGAGGATCGTTTTTGTCATTGCTTACGCGAATGTACAAATCGATATAAAAAGGATAACGACAAGATACTTCTCAAAACGGCGGGCAGTATAACAGCAAAATTCCCGCTGGCAAGTTTATTTTTTACTCAGCGGGAAAAAGGCTTGTTGGTATTTTGTTGTGAGTTCGTGTTTATCGGTTATTCACTCTGCCAGCTTATTTTAAATGTCAGCGAGATTAATAAATCAGCTCACCAATGGGATTCAATAATTTACTGAGCCCTTTGGTAAAATATAACGGCGCATCTAAAACTGTGTAGCAGAGGCAGCCTGACTGGGTTTTAGGTGAATGATGTGTGTTGCCATCTAAGATGATGAAATCGCCGGGAACATACTGCCCGTTGAGGTCCGAAAATTCCCCCGCCAATAATAGGGTCAGCTCGTATCCCTTATGCGTGTGCTGCGGGATTTCACCTAAGGCGTCGATATGCAATAGGCTGGCGCGGGTATGGCTTTCATCCACATCGAAACGCATTCGGCTGACTTTACCAATCTGCTGCCATGGATGAGCAATATGTTGGCGAAATACTGTCGGGATCTCATAGCGAACATGCTTATGATTAAGGGAAACCGTCGCTTTGGCGGGATAGTCGCTTTCAGCTGGCGTTGCTTCGGGCAAGTCCATAATATGCGACAACATTTGCTGCCAAGCGTCGTCTTGTGCTGAATCGGTTTCGTTGATTAAAGCTTGTTCAGTGATGTTGCTCGGCGCTAAAAAGGCCTGTTCTGCAGCTTGCTCCGTAAGGCGGCTAACTTGCGATTGGCATTCGTGGCAAAGGGCACAATGGGCCGCAATGGCAATTGACATAGACAAAGGCAGCTCGCCTTGAGCATGGGCTAACAGCAAATCGGTATGGGGATGATGTTTAATCATGTTGCGTCTCCAAAAAGCTTTTCAGCTTTTCTAACCCCAATCTGAGTCGCGATTTTATCGTACCAATCGGGACTTTTAAGGCATCGGCTAATTCTTGTTGCGTGAGTTCTTGCATATAGATCCCTTGAACCACTTGGCGTTGGGGCAGGGGTAGGGCATCTAAGTGCGCGAGTAGCTTGGCGGTGAGTTTATGATCTGGGCCGCCTTCTTGACTGACGGCCACATCGTAAATAGGCCAAATATCATCTCCGAAGGCATCTTCACGGTTATGTTGGATGCGCCTGAGCATGTCGAAACACTGGTTGCGCATAATGGTAAATACCCAAGTCGCCACCGAGCCTTTGTCGGCATTGTACAAATGGGCTTTGGTCCACACTAAGGTCATGGTTTCTTGCACCAGATCCATGGCCAGCCCTTGCTGATTTAAGCGTTGCAGACCGAATGCGCGAATTTGGGGCATAAAATGGCTGAACAATTCTGCAAAGGCGGCTTTATCCCGTTGATTTGCGACTCTTATAATGGCGCGCGTCAAAGGATCCGCATCTGTGATTGGCTCATTGGCGGTTGAAATAGTGCTATCGTTTTCCATAGCCATATCGATAGGGGATGATAACTGCCTATCATAGCGATTTTGCGCTAAATGTGATTGAAAATTTTCCATTATTGAGCTCTTTACTTAAGGTTCAATCCAGTCTGAACATCACAAAAGATGTTACGTCAGGGCCGACATTCGATAAGCATACAGAGCAATACGTGGCGCGCGGGAAGTTGGATCACTCAAGCGGATTGAATGACAGTATGTAATAAATCCTGTGTCAGTTGATGATCTAACGCATTGATGCAAGAGTATTTCTCTGCTGCTTGCACCGGCAGAATTTCTAACCAGCGTTGGCACACCCAGGCGATATCTTCAAATTGTTCCACCTGATAATGTTGCAGGTGCTGGGGGAACTCCTTAAGAATGTTTTGCAGCATCTCACTCAAGTAACGCTCATTGTCTTCAATCGGCGTACTCGGCCAATTATCGATAAGCTTCACCTCGGCGCGTTTTAATCCGTCCGACTCTATGCTGATATCGCCGAATGTGAAACGTTGTTTTCCTTGAATGCTGATTCCGAGCATTCCATCGGGTAAGGTTTCAAAATCGATGATATGCACCAGCGTTCCGATGGGATAAAGGGTTTTGCCATCTTCCGATGTCATACACAGGCCAAACCCATCCGCCGATTTTAGTGATTCAGCGACTAAGCGTTTATACCTAGGTTCAAAAATGCGCAACTGAGTATATCCCTCTGGTAATAAACAGATTGGCAAAGGAAAAAGAGGTAATTTCATAGTGGCCTCAAGTGAACTTATGTCTATATCATTACGTACCATATACAGAATTTGATCAGTGTACCAAGCAATAACCGATTCATTTAAGGGGATGAGATGAAGTTAAATCCATTCGAGAAAAAGTTAGTCCAGCATCCACTGCGTTTTTGGTTGCAAAACCATGTTGAAGCGCCACTACTGACTTCTATGATGCCCAAACCCCTTCCTTATCTACGTCATGCCCTCGAAATTGGTTGTGGTTTTGGTAACGGAATTCAGTTGATCCGCGATCATTTTGGGGCTGAGCAAGTGACGGCCGTCGATCTTGATCCTGAGATGGTCGCCGCCGCTAAAGCGCGCTGGCATGATTCACCCCATGGGTTAAGCCAATTGGCATTCAGTGTTGCCGATGCTACTGCATTGCCTTTTGCAAATGCCCAGTTTGATGTGGTGTTCAATTTCGCCGTGTTTCACCATATTCCCGATTGGCAAGCGGCGGTTGCCGAGGTGGCAAGGGTGCTAAAACCCAACGGCTACTTTGTGGTGGAAGATTTATACCGCGCCGCCATTTGCAATCCCTTGAGTCGACGGTTGTTTGAGCATCCACAACAGAATCGATTTAACCATCAAGAATGGTTAACAGGACTGCGCCAAGGGGGATTTGAGATCCTCTGCGAGAGAAATCTTCTCAATCTTTCGGGCATGCTGTTGGCCCAAAAACGCATGGCATAAAGGGGATAAATTGCGGCGATAGCCGTAAGCGAATCATTTATTTATTGGGGCGCTTGCGAAGGATAAAGGATTGCCGAGTGATTGTAATTTTTAGATAAAATCGACTTATCGCATGGTTCTCATGGTGAGTTTACCGCTATAATTTAGCTTAATCCGTCACTGGTGAGGAAAGCTGTTCCTCCAAAGTAGAGAAGTCGCATTATGGCAAACGTGCTTGCAACCGTAGATCAACGAACCAAACTCGTCGGTGAAAATCGGCTCGAACTGCTTCTGTTTCGAATTAACTCTACCCAGTTATTTGCGATTAACGTCTTTAAAGTCAAAGAAGTCGTCAAGTTACCGCCATTAAATTCTATGCCCGGCAGTCATCCCCATATTTTTGGGGTGGCGAATATTCGTGGCATGTCGATTCCCGTGATTGACCTGCGTTCGGCTATCGGTTTTAAGCCTGTGCCTCCGGGAGATGATGCCAATATGATCATCACCGAATATAACCGCAGTGTGCAGGGTTTCTTAGTCGGTAAGGTCGAGCACATTATCAACATGACCTGGAGCGATATTATGCCGCCACCTAAAACGGCTGGGCGAAATAATTACCTCACGGCCATTACCCGCATCGAATACCAAGGCCAGTCGCAACTGGTGTCGATTATCGATGTCGAGAAAGTATTAGCGGAAATCGTCCATTACGATATTCGTCTCTCCGAAGGGGTGTTAGATGAGAGTCTGTTAGACAAGATGCCCGGTAAGAAGGTGTTGATTGTCGATGATTCTTCAACAGCAAGGCGTCAAGTGCGTGAGACCTTAGGCCAACTCGGGATTGAAATTATCGAAGCCTCAGATGGCTTGCAGGCATTGCATTTACTGCAAAAATGGCGCGATGAAGGCAAGAATGTCGCCCAAGAGCTTTTGATGATGATAACCGATGCCGAAATGCCGGAGATGGACGGCTACAAACTGACCTATGAAGTGCGTAACGATAAGGCCATGTCGGACTTATTTATCACCTTAAATACTTCACTCAGTGGCAGCTTTAATAATGCAATGGTCGAAAAGGTAGGCTGCGACAGGTTTATTTCTAAGTTCCAGCCCGACTTGTTGGTAGAAGTGGTGCAGGACAGATTAAAACAAGTTATTGGCAAATAACGCCACTGATTTAACCGATTATTCAATAACAGGTTTGAACCCCATAGGCCGCCCTAGCAACCTGCGATTGGCGGCCTCGTTATTTTCAGTACTCGATTTGAGTATTTCACTTGTGACTTGTGACTTGTGACTTGTGACATGTACTACTGGCCGTAACTCGGGCTATTTGCTGTGATATAGACGATTTACCGTGATACGGCTTATTGATTGAGTTCGGCTTTAACATCGGCAAGGACTTGGCGCTTCATCTCTTTGGCGGCGGCGATATGGATCCGCGCAAGCCTAAGGGCATAGTTAAATCTCTGCCTGCCGACTAATCGGATAAGCTCGGCAAAAAATACTGGATCCAAGCAGAATTGTTGGCTGTAGTAGTGAATCGCGGCGGGTAAAGAGGTGTAAGTTACCCCATCAAACTCAAAGCGGGTACTGTCTAACTGGCATTCGAGTTCGACTCCTTCAAGCTGGATCGGCCAGCCCGGAAAGTTAATCCTGTCACGGGCTATTTGATACATCATCCAAGCGCTTTTTTTAAAGCCTTCAAACACTTTGCAGGAAAATTCAGACTCGGCTAGCTCTTCCTCTGTCCAATTAATCCCAATGGCTAAGTGCTTGGCATAAATGCTCATAAGGGCATCTTTAACCGCCACACGGCAATCCCAGATAGAGGTTAAGGTATGTTTTTGGGCCAATTTTAAGCATTCGGCGCAGCAAGGGACGGCTAATGCTGGGTGGGGCGTGTGTGACTCAGCTTGATATTCCAATCGGTCTTTGCAGGGTTCGCCGCAAAACCAACAGAGGTGACGTTTATCGAAGGGAATGTCGATACAAGGGAAAGCGGACATCAAGAGCTAAATACCTCAGCCCTTGATGCCTTAAACTTGCTGTTTTGGTTGATGGAATTAAACCTCTTCAACATCAACTAAATCTTTCGCCAGAACGATAGGATCTAACTCTAAGCAGTCTTCATCACTCTGCCAATCAACACCAATCAACACGCCATCATCGTTAAGATCCGATACCCAGTACTCGAGGAATTCTTCGAGACTAATGGCCACCGCTTGGTAGTCTTTCCATTCTTCGGTGCAGTGAGATTTTGCCTGCGCTTCACTCGACCATAAAGGCATCACATCAGTATCTTCGAACTCGCCCGAGTCACAAACGACCCAGCCTTCGCCAGTTTCATCCATCAAACCCCAGAGTGTTTGATGTTCTTTTACGTTTTCGATAAAGCCAGCCAACGCCGCGTTGATTTCAGTCATGATAGGTCTCTTTGAAGTATGCTGTTAACTTGTCCATTATACGGCAACGGATAGATAGTCCAAGGGATTCTTTGCTAAGATTTTTTCGCTGTTGGTTAACTGAGCAATAAGTGAATTTATCTGGCGATTTGTGGTGATAAGCATTGTGTTAGCGGGCGCTATGGGTCAGGATGTGCCGAGCAGAGGCACCGATAATGTTTACTGATTGTTGGTGAGTATCTGGCTCGATTTTCTGGGGGAGAAAATAGTTTCGTGGATGTTTGGCCGTTGCTCTGTTTGTTGTCCCATCAACACAGCGGCAACCTGTTTATGGCTAAATATCGTATCTCTCTTGGCTTGGGGTGATCCACCTCTTGCCTCGCTCAGCTAAGATACATTCTTAGCGCTGACTGAAGGAGTAATTGATTTGATCAAACTGAAAGGAATGTCCTATCTTGCTGCCAGCATCGCCGCGTGTGTGAGCTTAAGTGCGTGTTCGAGCGCGCCAACCTCCGGCGGTACGACTCAAACTGCGATCGCCGAGACGCAGGCCGCCGTGCAAGAAATGCCGCTCAGTGACACCATCGCCGCCCATGCCGCGGCATTTCCGACCTGTGTGGCTAACCTACAGGAGCGCGCACGTACCGAAGGCTTATCCGAAGCCACTATTCAAGATACAGTCGCCAGTTTGCAGTTTGTGCCTAAAGTGATTGAGCTTGACCAAGCTCAGCCCGAATTTAGCCAAACCTTCAACAATTATTTTACTAAGCGGGCGACCGATTGGCGGGTGAATGAAGGCCGCCGTTTACTGAAAAAACACCGTGCACTGCTCGATAAATTGGCGCAGGAATACGGTGTGCCACCACAATATATTCTGTCTTTCTGGGGACTTGAGACTAACTACGGTTCCTACAAAGGTAAAATGTCCGTGTTAGATTCCCTTGCTACCTTGGCCTGTGAGCCGCGTCGCAGTGGCTATTTTACGACTGAGCTGATGCAAGCGCTTAAGTTAAAAGAAAAATACGGCTTTGATAAGAGTACGATGGTGGGCTCTTGGGCCGGCGCCATGGGGCACACCCAGTTTATGCCCTCGGCCTATGCAAAATATGCCATCGATGGGGATGGCGACGGTAAGGCCGATTTGTGGAATAGCACCGAAGATGCACTCACTTCGGCGGCGAATTTTTTGCAGCACTTAGGCTGGCAACGCAATGAGCGTTGGGGGCGTGAAGTGATATTGCCGCGCAATTTCAACTATGAAAACCTTGGCGCTAAACAGGCGCAGCCGCTATCCCAATGGGCGGCGCAATCCGTAGTGCAAAGTAATGGACTGCCTTTACCCGCTATCGATATGAAGGCGGCGCTGTATTTGCCCTCGGGTCATACTGGTCCCGCGTTTTTAGGCTATGAAAACTTCAATGTGATCATGCGTTGGAACCGCTCTGAGTTTTACGCCATTACCGTTGGTCATTTGGCCGATAGAATTAATGGTGGCGAACCATTAAAAGTGGCACCGCCCGAGCAGCCACGTTTGAGTCGTGAGCAAATCAAACAGTTACAAACCAAGTTGAATGAATCAGGCTTCGATGTCGGTAAACCCGACGGCGTACTTGGGCGTAACTCTTCGGCGGGGATCCAAGCATTCCAGCGCAGTAAGAATATGATTGCTGACGGTTTCCCAAGCCCTGAAGTCTTTAGCGCATTGGGGATTTCACTCTAAAGTCTTTAGGTAGTGTCGGACTGCCTGCGAATATTGCCGCAAGTGGCCTGTGGTTTACTCAACCCATGCCACTTTAGGCGTGGGGCTTGCTGAACCGCTGCCGCTTAAGCTTTGGTGATGTATCGCAGGGATAAAACAGTGGAGTGCAAAGGCCAGTTTTGTTAAGCTCGGCCGACATTTGAAATCGAAGCAAATCAAAGGATATTCGATGAGCATTAAAGACGATATGGTTGTGCAGTTTAACTACACCCTGCGCGACGAAAAAGGCGAAGTGATCGAGACGAACGAAGGTCGCGAACCGATTGCTTACTTACACGGCCATGACAACATGATGCCAGGTGTTGAGAATGCGATTAATGGTAAAGCGATTGGTGAAAAGTTCACTGTTACTCTGCCATGCACTGAAACCTATGGTCAACGTATCGAAGGTGAAGCGGCGCAGCAGCGTGTTTCTGTGAAGCACCTGTTAGGCGCTAGCGTGTGGAAGCCAGGCATGACGGCTGTGGTTCACACTGATCAGGGTCAACGTCAAGTGACTATCGTCAAAGTGGGTAAGTTTATGGCGACTGTGGATGTTAACCATCCATTAGCGGGCCGTGACTTAACCTTCGATATCGAAGTGGTTGGTGCCCGTGATGCGACCGATGAAGAAATCGCCCACGGTCATGCCCACGGTGTAGGCGGTCACCACCACTAATCTGTGTGGTTTTCCCGTTAATACTCTGCAACAGCAGGCATGCCCGGGAATAACGACCAGATAAGTAAACAAAAGCCCAAACCTAGGTTTGGGCTTTTTTGTGCGCTAATGCTTTGTTTTGCAATCCATGTTTTGTAATCAAAATCTCGCAATCACAGTTTCGTAATCGCAGCTTCGCAATCAACGTTTCGCAATCAAAATCGTGATTTGGTGCAAAGGATTCACCGCTAAACTTACGCCCACTTTATCTTGGCGAGGCTCGAGCACAGGCTTTCCTGCGCCCAATCCCAACAAGCGATCGGCTTAATGGATATGCTCCATCGGTTGATCACTAAACATCATATCGAGACTGGCTTGGGTCTGCGGGTGGTAACCACTGCGGGCCGCTAAGTAAACGGTTTTTGCCCAGTCATAGTGCTCGCTGCTTGCCAGTTTTTGATACAGAGGCACAATCAGCCTGCGCCGGCCAATCTCGGTTAAATGCTGTTTCAGTGCCGGCAACACACTGTAATAACCGTTATCGAGGGCGAGGGCATACCAGGCAAAGGCGATTTCATTATTGTGGGTGCCAGTAAAATGAAAGGCCGTATCTAACTCGGCTAATTGCTGCTCTGTGAGATTTAGCCTTGGCATTTCATTAATAAAGCGTAGCCATTGATGCACAGTCCAGTCCTGAGTGTTTAGCGCGCTGGCCTCACGCTTGCCCTCTAACCACGCTTGGCGCTGAGCATCGATATCATCGAAGGCGTGTGAGTTCGGTGGCACTAAAAAGCTGGGTAAGCCTTGCCCCTCAACCCAAGTATCCACTTCGGACTCGCTGACGATATTGGGATATTTTTGCAATAACTGCTGCGTGAGGTAACTTCGGAACTGCTCCGTGGTAATGCTTTGAAACGCAAAGTGATCGAAGTAGCTTTTCACAAAGGTGTCGAACCGCTCACGGCCAAATTTTTGCTCGAGGAAGCGCAAAAATAATTGCCCTTTCACATAGGGGACGCCGCTAAAGGCATCGTCGGGATCGCGATCGCCTAAGTCAATATGCAGCACTGAATCGCTGGCGGGCAACTCGGCTAATTCGGCCAACAGCTCAGAGTAACCAATGGTTTGCTCCATCAGGGCGCGGTCGCGGCCATAGAGATCTTCCATAATGCGATTTTCCACATAGGTGGTAAAACCTTCGTTAAGCCAGAGATCGCGCCAGGTGGCGTTAGTGACTAAATTGCCCGACCAAGAATGTGCCAACTCGTGGGCGATTAAACTCACTAGGCTTTTATCTCCCGCGATGACTGTGGGGGTAATAAAGGATAAACGTGGATTCTCCATCCCGCCGAAGGGGAAACTCGGCGGAAGGATCAGTAAATCGTATCGGCCCCAACGGTAATCCCCGTAGCGTTTGGCGGCGATGGCAATCATCTTCGGCGTATCGGCAAATTCTTTGCTGGCCTTGTCGAGCATTTCGGGCTCGGCCCAAATGCCTGAGGTGTCGTCAAAAGCGGCAAATTGCAGGTGTCCCGCGGCAATCGCAATCAAATAGGCCGGAATCGCCTGCGGCATAGTGAATTGGGTTTGCGTCGCAGACACGTTCTTTCGGTCGGCACTCATGACGACACTTATACCTTGCCTCGCTGTGACAGTGGCGCTGTAGGTTTGGCGCACTGCGGGCGTATCTTGCAGCGGGATCCAGCTTCTGGCATGGATGGCTTGGCTCTGGCTAAACATAAATGGCCATTGCTTACCTTGGGTTTGCTCTGGAGTCAGCCATTGAATACCTGATGGATTCTTGGAGGTATGATAATTAACTTTGACTTTAGCGACTCGCTCTTGAGGCAGATTGATGGTGAGCGCTGCGCCTTTGACCTTATCGGTTGTGCCTAAACCAAAGGGCACGGATTGCCATTGGCCGTTTGCATTTAACATGCTGACACTGTTAATCGTAAGGTCACGGGTGTCTAGCACTAGTACTTTTCCGGCCTGATGCCAATCCAGTTCGAGAATCGCATCCCCCGAGAGTTGCTGCTGCGCAAAATCTACCTTTAATGCCAATGCGATGTGATGAATGCTCACTTGCTGGTAATTGGCAAAGGTCAGCTCATCGGTGACAGAGTGCATTTGGCTTGCTGTGGTACTTGCCAGGCTGGTATTCGGTAAGTTATTGGCCGCATTGGCATAATGTACTAATGGCAGCAGCATCAAGAGTGCGCTGCTAATGAGGGTACGACGGGATAAAAACATATAACCACCCAGTGTTGTGATTCTTGTTATGGTGTAAAACGCGCTAGCCGTGAGCGGCTTGTCATCGCTGATGCGGGATTTTACTCGAACTGTTCTGCTTTTTGGGGCAATTTAGCTGACACTAAAATGTAATTAAACTTTATCTAGACTGTAGGATTGCCTTGTTAAAAGGCTGGGTTAAGCGTCTATGCCGAGCGGATAAGGACTTGACGTAAGCGGACTCTAATACTGCAGCTGTGTGGATTTGATGGTGATGAATAAACCTAAGCTTGCTCAACCTATGGTGTGTCTGTCATCAACCCTAATGCGAGTTTAAAAGTTCATCCTTGGCGAAATAACTTTGCTATCATGGCGCGTTTTAACAGTGACTATCACGAGAGCGGAATTGCTATGCTAGTGGAATTTTCTCAGGGTAAGTTGATTGCCACTGAATTTGAAGTGCAGATCCGGCTGAACATGGCCAATGTGGTGCTTCAAGCCGCGGCCGAAGACATCAGCCTTAGGCAGGAGCCGCCGATGATCATCGCCAATGGCGGTGGCGTACGTTGGAGCATTAAATTAGATAACACAAACCAGCTCGACGCTTTGCAAGTTCTCCTCGGTATTGATTATCTGTAAAGCGCTCGCGGGGCGAGAATAATAAATTTTGATTTATAAGGGATTTGTTAGTATGACACTTGAACGTATTGTGATTGAGCCTCAAGTTGAGGCGACGGCGGCGGTGATTTGGTTACACGGTTTAGGGGACTCGGGCGCAGGCTTTGCACCTGTGGTTCCGGCGCTAGGCTTACCTGCGGGGCATAGCATTCGCTTTATCTTCCCCCACGCCCCAGAGCAAGCGGTGACCATCAACGGCGGCTACATTATGCGCGCTTGGTATGACATCAAAAGCATGGATTTGCACGATAGAGCCGATATGCAGGGCGTGATGGCCTCGGAACTGAGTGTGCAAGCCTTGATTGATGAACAAATCGCGGCTGGTATTCCGAGTGAACGCATCGTCTTAGCTGGTTTTAGCCAAGGCGGGGTGATGAGCCTATTTACGGGGTTACGTTATCCTCAAAAACTCGCTGGCATTATGGCGCTTTCCTGTTATTTACCGACGGGTGGTGTATTACCCAGCCAATTAAGTGTCGCCAATGCGAAAACGCCTATTTTACATCAGCACGGTGAACAGGATGATGTGGTGCCATTATCCGCAGGTTTATTAGCGAAAGACGCGTTAATGGCTGGGGGATATTCGGTGCAATGGCAAACCTACCCTATGCCACATTCGGTCATTCCGGTGCAATTAAAAGCAATAAGCACTTGGTTACAACAGTGTTTTGAAATGTAGAAAAATCTAAATGCTGATAAAAACATCATGCGGTAAGGTGTGTTTTTACCGTTTGATGTTTTTTATTCAGAACAATAGGATTTTTTGTTATTAATTGCTAACTTGCTTAAATTTAACGAGTTAAATTTAATATTTCGGTATTTTTCTGTCATTGAAACAAAAAGTAAAAATCAGCCGTTTAGCTTATTTTTTATTTGAAACAAATTTGTCTTAAATCCTCCTTGTGATTCCACATTAAAGTCACGTTTATTAATAAAAATGACACAATTCGTCTTTATTCTTTGCTATTATGCGTGACGCGAATTGGATGGACTTCGCGACAATCTATCTATGATAAAATAATTAAAATCAAGGGGTTGATGTAATGACAAATAAGCTTATTAAAGGACTAATTGCGACTGCAGTGCTGGCTGCGCTAGCAGGTTGTAATAGTGATGATGATAATACTAAAGTACCAACAACCTGTGCCGAAGCGGGCAGTGCTTGTAAAACTTTTACCGTATTACACACCAATGATAACCATGGCCGTTTCTGGGAAAACAGTGATGGCGAATATGGTATGGCAGCGCGTAAAGCGTTAATTGATCAAATTCGTGCTGAAGTCAGCAAGAATGGCGGCCAAACATTATTATTGTCTGGCGGTGATATTAACACTGGCGTACCAGAATCTGATTTACAGGATGCGATTCCTGACTTTACCGGTATGAACAAAATTGGTTACGACGCAATGGCGGTTGGTAACCATGAATTTGACAACCCATTATCTGTATTAGATATGCAGCGTCGTTTAGCCGAATTCCCAATGCTGGCGGCGAACATTTACCGTAAAAATGCTGAGGGTGGTCAAGGTGAACGTTATTTCGAGCCTTACAAAGTGTTCGATATTAACGGTCTTAAAGTGGCTGTGATTGGTTTAACCACCGAAGACACTGCAAAAATCGGTAACCCAGAATTTATCAGCGATTTAATTTTCACCGATCCTAAAGTGGAAGTGGCGAAAGTTATCAAAGAAATTAAAGACGCCAAAGCGGCTGATATTATCTTCGCAACGACTCACATGGGTCACTATGCCGATGGCCAAAACGGTAGCAACGCCCCAGGCGATGTAGCTATGGCTCGTGCGTTGAATAAAGGCGATTTACAAGTTGTTATTGGTGGTCACTCACAAAATCCAGTGTGTATGGAACCGGGTACTGACAATAAGTCTTATGCCGACTTCAAACCTGGTGATGACTGCGCGCCAGATCAACAAAACGGCACTTGGATCATGCAAGCCCACGAATGGGGTAAGTATGTTGGCCGTGCGGATTTCCAATACTTCAACGGTGAACTGCATTTAGCCAGCTACAAGCTGATCCCAGTTAACATGCGTAAACTGGACGAAGCGGGCAAGAAAACCACAGAACTGGCTGGCACTAAGATTGAGCCAGATGCTGAGTTAAAAGAGCTGCTGTCTTACTACCAAGAGAAAGGCCAAGCTAAGTTAGACGAAGTGATTGCGACTACCGATGCGCTGCTCGATGGTGAACGTGCAAACGTACGTAACAAGCAAACCAACTTAGGCCGCATGTTAGCCATGGCACAAAGCGGTAAAGTGTCTGCTGACTTTGGTGTAATGAACTCAGGTGGTGTGCGCGCTTCTATCCAAGCGGGTGACATTACTTACCGTGACGTGCTGACGGTTCAACCTTTCGGCAACATGGTCACCCTGAACGAAATGACGGGTACTGAAGTTGCGGCTTACTTAGGCGCTGTGGGCAGTATCCAAATCGGTTCAGGTGGTTATGCCCAGATCACTGGCGTGAAAATGACCATCGACTGTGCGGCTAAGACGGCTAATATCAGCGAAATCAATGGCAAAGAGTTCAGTGCGACAGCAAGCTATAAGTTCACTGTACCTAGCTTTAACGCTGCAGGTGGTGACGGTTATCCAAAACTGGCTAGCCCAATCCAAACGGGTTATGTAGATGCGGACTTACTCTATTCATTCCTGAAAGAGAAACAAGCTATCGTAGCTGCTGACTACAACCCTGTGGGTGACATTGTTTACGAAAACTCAAACAGTGTTGAAGGCTGTCAGCTGTAATCACTCGCGATAAATTATCGTAAAAAAATGCCACTCGTTTGAGTGGCATTTTTTATTGGTGAACTAACTGAGTTAACAGATAAAGCCTAAAGCAGTTAATGGCTTAGCCTAAGCTCATGGCGATGCTCATGCTGATAATGCTCGGCGCAGCTGCTGCAACGTTGCTCCGTGGGATCTTGAGTTAAGCGCTCGGCTTCGATTTCGGTTTCGCAATCGGAGCACAGGCCGTATAAGCCTAAGTCGAGTTGACAAAAGGCGGCATCGAGGCGGTTTAAACGGCAAAATAGCGGATGTTCAGCGAGGTGACTTTGTGCCAGGCGGTCAATCAATTCGCCTAAGCTGAGGCTGGCATGATGTGCCCCAAGTATTTCAATAAACTGAGGGAGCGCGCCGATTTCCTTCCTTAGATTAGCTTCAAGCTCTGACAATTCTTGTCTGATATGGGTGGTGCTCACGTAAAATCGCCTGTTTTATCTGACTCTGGACATTCAGTCTAATAGTTCCACTATCAGCGACTATGATAAAGATCAAGTATCTGTGCGATTTATGGGGATTAAGTGGTGGTTTACCTAAAAATTCACCACTTTCTCATGGGATTATCCTATGCGCTATCCACAGTTATTCGCCGAGACGCTGCTGCGCCTCTTCCAGCACCCGCACAATTTCCTCAGTGGTTTTATAGATGCGCAGTTCCCTAAACAGGGTGTCCGCCTCGGGGTATTGGCGATTTAAGTAACTAAACCATTGCTTAATTCGCGCCGGATAATAATCACTCTTACGACCGCTCAGTTCACGTTGGGTGTAGCTCAGCATCAAACCCAATGTATCTGCCCAGCTGTAGGGCGCCGCGCCAGTCTTAATGGTATCGGCAAGATTGGGCAGCGAAATCGCGCCACGGCCAATCATAATGCTGTCGCAGCCTGTGACCGCCATACAACGCTTGGCATCATCGCTGTTCCAAATCTCACCGTTGGCAATCACTGGAATGGGCAAGCGTTCGCGCACTTCGGTGATGTATTCCCAGTAGGCGGGTGGTTTATAACCATCGACCTTACTGCGGGCATGGATAGCCAGCTCAGTCGCGCCCGCTTCATACACGGCTAGCGCATTCTCCATAAACAGGGATTTGTCTTCGTAGCCTAAACGAATTTTCGCCGTCACTGGATGTTCGGCGGGCACCGCTTGGCGCATCGCACGCACAATATCGTGAATGGTATTGGGGTACTGCAACAGTACAGCGCCGCCATTACTGCGATTGACCATCTTGGCAGGGCAACCAAAGTTAGCATCGACGCCGTGGGAGCCTAGCTCAATCGCACGCATGGCATTTTCGGCCATGCAGTTGGGTTCTTGCCCTAAAAGCTGTACACGAACGGGCGTACCTGAGGGGGTAAAGCCACCATTAAGCAGCTCGGGACAGAGTTTGAGGAACACTTTTTCTGGTAAGAGTTGGTCAACCACGCGCACAAATTCGGTGACGAGCAAATCGTAGGGGTTAATTGAGGACAAAATATCTCGCATTAAGTCGTCAACCACGCCTTCCATCGGAGCCAAAATTACGCGCACTGCTACTAACCTATATCCAGTTTCAAAGGGCGTGCATTCTATCCTATTGGGCAGAGGTAACAAAGCATAGCAAGGGAATGATAAAGGACGTTTAGGGTATTTTTACGGTTAAATTTTGCGCCCTATCAGCATATTTTGATTATTTCTGTGATTTGGTGATATTTTTTGAAATGAAACCGAGATGGGGCGGGTCTTTTGCAGTAAGCCAGCTACAACACTGTTGTTGGCCACCATTCATCAAATAAAAGGAAGAAGCATATGAAGTCAGTTAAGCATACAGCCGTTGCAGTAGCCTTAGGTACAGTCGTGGTCGGTTCTGCATTCGCCGTGAATGCGCAAACCAACCCATTCGGATTTGAAACCATGGAAGCGGGTTATCAAATCGTCGGTTCAGAAGGAAAATGTGGCGAAGGTAAATGTGGTGATATGAAAAAAGCCGCAGCCGAAAAAGCCAAAGAAGGTAAATGCGGCGAGGGCAAATGCGGTGGTGATATGAAAAAAGCTGCCGATAAAGCCCATGAAGGCAAATGCGGTGAAGCTAAATGTGGCGCGGATATGAAAAAAGCCGCAGCCGATAAAGCCCACGAAGGTAAATGTGGTGCAGATATGAAGAAAACCGCAGAAAAAGTGGATGCCAAGACAGAAGCGGTCAAAAAAGAAGTGAAATAAACGCGAGTCGAAGTAATCAAGCTTTTGCTCTGACACTTGGCCAGCCTTTGCTGGCCTTTGTTTAGCAGCATTCGAGTGTGGGCTTGCCAGAACGAAAAGGTAATCTCGACAAGCCCTAGGTGAGAGGTGAAAGCAATGCAAGAGAGTGGATTGGTTGGATTAGGCTTACGGCGTGAAATGCTCAGTGAGTTTTGCCAAGCGCTGCCAACGGCTATCGATTTTTTAGAGGTCGCCCCTGAAAACTGGATGACGCTCGGTGGAAAATACGGCAAGCAATTTAGGCAACTTACTGAGCAACATACTTTTTTCTGTCATGGTCTGTCACTCTCTATCGGCAGTCCTGCCCCTTTAGATTTGGCGTTTGTCCGCCAAGTGAAGGCGTTTATGGATCTGCACCAAATTGATGTTTATTCAGAACATTTAAGTTATTGCTCAGGAGCTGGTCATTTATACGATTTGATGCCCATCCCCTTTACCGATGACGCCGTTAAGCATGTGGCGACGCGGGTCAAACAGGTGGAGGATATTTTAGAGCGGCCTTTGATCCTCGAGAATATTTCCTTTTATGCCGCGCCGAGTGCGCAGATGAGTGAGCAGGCGTTTTTGACCGCAGTGTTAGAAGAGGCCGACTGTAAGCTGCTGTTAGATGTAAATAATATTTATGTGAACTCGATAAATCATCAATATGATGCCGAGGCTTATTTAAAGGCCATGCCAACGGAGCGTATCGCCTATTTACATATTGCAGGGCATTACCAGCAGTCAGAAACCTTGCTGATCGACACCCATGGCAGCGACATCAACGATCCGGTTTGGGCACTGTTGGATAAGTGCTATGCCCAGCATGGCGTCTTGCCGACGCTGCTCGAGCGTGACTTTAATTTGCCTGAAACGGTGCAGTTATTGGATGAGATTAATCAAATCCATGCCTATCAAGCATGGGCAAAAAATAACTTAAACAAGAGGATTGCCTAATGGATTTTAAGCAAGTACAGCAATCCTTTATCGATTATATTCGTGATCCCCAAAAGCCAGTGCCAAGCGGTGTGCCCCTCGAGCGGATGCAGGTTTACCGAGAGCTGTTTTTTAATAATGTGATGGGCTTTGTCTCTAATGCTTTTCCCGTGCTCAAAAGTCTCTATAGCGATGCACAGTGGCAAGCATTAGTGCAGGCTTTTTTCAGCCAACACGATTGTAAGTCTCCAATTTTTATTGATATTGCCGGAGAGTTTTTACAGTTTCTGCAGTTTGAATATTCGCCAGCAGAAAGTGATCCGCCTTTTATGCTGGAGTTGGCGCACTATGAATGGCTCGAGCTGCGAGTGGCAACGGCGCTGCAAACGAGTGAGCAAGTATTGCTATCCAAAGAGGATATTCTGCAACGTCATCTATGTTTAGCAACAACGGCCAGTGTGGCCCAGTACCAGTATCCGGTGCAGCAGATCCGCCAAGATTATCGCCCAGAAGAGCCATTGCCGCAGCCAGTGTTTTTTTGCCTCTATCAGGATGAAGCGGGCGAGGTGGGCTTTTTACAATTAACGCCATTAAGTGCGCAAGTGCTGGGATATTTGGCTGAACAAGGGCAGCGTCGCCTTGATGAGATACTGAACTGGCTGCAAGGGATTTATCCGCACATGCAACCGGAGATCTTAACCCAAGGCTGTATTCAATTACTCGAGCAACTCGCGGTCAAAGGAATCGTGCGTGGGATTTAAGTAGTATGTTGCTAAAATCAGCAAAATAAATGCAATAACCTTACATAAAAAGGGTTTTTGTTGATTTGACAAACCGCTACAATGGCGCCCGTTTTGTGATCTTAATCACTGTATGATTCCTGCGCACTTATCTTTGCACACATTTGAGGAGCTGTAATGAGCAGTCAGCCATTTAAAGACCCATTTAACTTTATGTATTTTATTGGTTTTATTTTAGTCTTACTGTTGCCGACGCTTCCAGCAAGCCTGACTTGGTTAAAGCAATTAGGCTTAATTTAAGCAGGTTTTAATCTCAAATTGAGTATACTACTGGCCACTCTTTGAGTGGCTTTTGTTTTCATGTTTTAGGCACATTAACATACTTTACTTATCTACAAACTATATGGTCATCTACAAACTATGATATTGAAACGCGGTTTGTTTTTATTGATAGGCTGTCTTGCGTTGGGCCT
Organism: Shewanella sp. GD04112; assembly: GCF_029835735.1. Classification (NCBI taxonomy): domain Bacteria; kingdom Pseudomonadati; phylum Pseudomonadota; class Gammaproteobacteria; order Alteromonadales; family Shewanellaceae; genus Shewanella; species Shewanella sp. GD04112. Next base: position 2,895,896 of record NZ_JAOEAL010000001.1, on the reverse strand, counting down.
TGGACTGCTGGGTATCGTAGTACCGCTTCTGCCGACTGTGCCGTTTATCCTATTGGCGGCGTATTGTTTTGCCCGCTCAAGCGAGCGATTACACCAGTGGTTGATGACACACCCGTGGTTTGCCGATGCGTTGACCCAATGGCAACAACATAGGGCGATGCGCCCAGGTCTTAAACGCAGGGCGATGTTACTTACGGGACTTAGTTTTAGCATCAGTATCCTGGTGGTCCCGATTGTATGGGTGAAGTTGCTGCTGCTCACCATGGCTTGCGGATTACTCTGGTATCTTAAAACCATTCCTGAAATCGAATCCTAAGCACATTTGATCTAAGGCACAAATTGGTAACCAATTCGTCACTTGAATACGCTGCTTATTGCAACTCAAACCAAAGCGGCATAAGCTTTGTGCGAATGATTAAAGCTCGTCCACACTCGCTGTGGACGTTTTGTTTTTACCGCCAGCAATTACGCGTGGCGAAACGATTAAGTTAAATTAAATGGCTATGAATACAGAAACCTTATCCTTGATAAAGCAAAGCATTAAAACCATTCCTAATTATCCTAAGGAAGGGATTCTATTTCGCGATGTGACCAGTCTGCTGGAAAATGCTGCCGCCTATAAAGCGACTATCGATTTATTAGTTGAGCATTACCGCAACAAAGGCTTTACCAAGATTGTGGGTACCGAAGCCCGTGGTTTCTTATTTGGTGCGCCTTTAGCACTGGAATTAGGCATTGGTTTTGTGCCAGTACGTAAACCTGGTAAATTGCCACGCGCGACTATTAGCCAAAGCTATGAGCTGGAATATGGCCACGATAGCCTTGAAATCCATACCGATGCGATCACCGCGAATGACAAAGTGTTAGTGGTTGACGATTTGCTGGCTACCGGTGGCACTATCGAAGCTACAGTAAAACTTATCCGCCAACTGGGTGGTGAAGTACAAGATGCGGCCTTTGTGATTTCATTACCTGATTTAGGTGGCGAAGCCCGTTTAACTGCCTTAGGTCTTGAGTTGGTTAAACTTTGTGAGTTTGAAGGCGAATAATTCTTCAGCCAAAGGCGCCTAGGGATAGTTTAATGGCATGTCGCTAATTGACATGTTATCTTGCAACTATCTCGGGGCGCGATCCCCTTTTTTGTACCAACATTCTTGTCATGCACATTGGGGAGTTCCATGTCATATCAGGTGTTAGCCAGAAAATGGCGCCCTGCCACATTCGAACAGATGGTCGGCCAAAGCCACGTGTTGCACGCGCTCACGAATGCGTTAACGCAACAACGTTTACACCATGCTTATCTTTTTACGGGTACTCGCGGTGTGGGCAAGACCAGTTTGGCGCGCCTGTTCGCTAAAGGCCTCAACTGTGAAAAGGGCGTAACGGCTTCCCCCTGTGGTGTGTGTGGCAGCTGTGTCGAAATTGCACAGGGCCGCTTTGTTGACTTGATCGAAGTCGATGCCGCCTCGCGCACTAAAGTCGATGACACCCGTGAACTCTTAGATAATGTGCAATATCGTCCGACCCGTGGCCGTTTTAAGGTCTACCTGATTGACGAAGTACACATGCTCTCCCGCAGCAGTTTTAATGCGCTGCTAAAAACCCTCGAAGAACCACCCGAGCATGTGAAGTTTTTGCTGGCGACAACCGATCCGCAAAAGCTGCCAGTAACAGTGTTATCTCGCTGCCTGCAATTTAACTTAAAAAGCTTAACTCAGCAGGAAATTGGCACTCAGCTACAGCATATCTTAACCCAAGAGCAATTGCCCTTTGAGCACGAAGCCTTAACCCTGCTCGCCAAAGCGGCCAATGGCAGTATGCGTGATGCCTTAAGTTTGACCGATCAGGCCATTGCCTTCGGTGGTGGCACGGTAATGCTCAATCAAGTGCAATCTATGTTGGGTAGCATTGATGAGCAGCATGTGCTGCGCTTACTTAAAGCCTTAACCGATGCCGATATCGGCGTATTGATGCAAAGCTGCGCACAGGTGCTCGCCTATGGCGCGGACGCCCAAGAAGTGCTGCGTAGTTTGCTAGAATTATTGCATCAAATTACCCTGACTCAATTTGCGCCAGCCGCCGCGCAGCAATCCCTTTACAGCGCGCAAATTCAAGCCTTTGCCGAGCAGTTAGCGCCGGAACAAGTGCAGTTGTATTACCAAATTTTACTGACTGGTCGTAAAGACTTACCCCATGCTCCGGATCCTAAATCGGGCCTTGAAATGGCGCTGCTGCGGGCAGTGGCATTTGTTCCCGAAAAGCCAGTAAAACGTTGGCAGGTTGAAGACGCTGCAAAGGTGAGTTTGCCTGCTCAGCAGCCGATGTCTGCGACGCCCGCATCAAATATGCCTGTAGTAGAACAGACAGTTAATCAGGCTCAGGCTGAAAAAAAAACTCCGCTAACTGCTGAGTGTGACTCACAGGTTCTGCCACAAGTAGCAACGACTGAGCCTATGGCTAAGAGTGAGAACGCTACTGCTGTGCAACAAGCCTTATCTGCTGAGGATATGTTAGCTGTCGATGATGCGATTGATGATGGGGCTGAACTGAATGCCGCATTAATTGCCGAGCAGCAAGTGATCTTAAGCCAAGCTCAAAGCCAAGGCTTTGGTGCAAGTGCGGCATCGAGTACTGAGGCCGTCTTAATTTCAGAATCAAGCCCTAACTCAAAAACTGACGCAAGCCCTGACTTAAGCGCTGAGTCGAGCTCAGTTTCTATGCCGGCATCGAACATTGATGCAGAGCAAAATCAAGCTGTGATGGTGGATTCTGAGAGCCTTAATTCTTCTTCCTCGGCATTAACAGCAGTTGACTTATCCGCAGAGGAATATGCTCAAGCGAGTGTTAATGAGAGTACAGATGCGCTAGTGCCAGACGAATATTCCGCTGAGGATTACGGACAATACGATTATGCCGCCGCGCCGCTCGATGCCTATCAGGATGATTATTCACAATTTATGGCTGAGGAGCAGGGCGGATTCTCTGGCATGGAAGATAGTTCGCTTAATCGCGACAGTGCTCAGTCTATTGGCGAAAGCTTAGCTTCAACAACCTCTCAGGCTTCAACACCTCCAGCGTCAACTACTACCGTGTCCCTCGAGGATGACGATATTTTATCGGCGGTATTAGCGGCGCGTGACTCCTTGTTATCCGATCTTGATGCGCTCAGCACCAAGGAAGGTGATGGAAAAAAGTCGGCAGCGGAAGTTAAGCTTAAAACTCCGAGCCAGAGTGCGCATACCACGCCAGTCTCTAACGCGACTTCACATAACACGTCCTCAGTTGATGTATCTACCAAGCATCAAGTGGTTAGTAACACGTCCGATAACGACTTTGAGCTGCCCTTTGACGATGATTTTGAGGCCGAGCTCCATCTTGAGTCACAATCAAATGTCACGCTAACTCAGCCGCTTGATCCGAACGATCGTTCACCATGGGAAGAGCCGTCCGTTGCGGGGATGGATGATGTCAACGCATCGGCTGCAAGTGCTAACCTACAGCGTGAAACCGCTGTTGTGCTACAAACAACTGTTGATGAGTTAGGCGCTGCGAACGTCGCCGCTCAAATATCACCAAGGAATAGCGAAGCGACACCGTTTGGGCAAGTGCTAGAACAAGAGCCTGTACAAGAGAGCGAGCCAGCTGTGCAAAGCCCTGAGATGAATACCGCGCCGCAGCCGCCTCAGGCACTTACACCACAACTAACGCAGCAACAAATACGGCAACCGGCTCAGCCACAAGATTCGGTGCAGTCACAGCCAAATGAGACAGTACAACCAACGTCATCCACCGCATTAGCGCTGGCGCAATCGATTACAGGGCATCCCTTAGACTTGCACTGGTATAAGCTCATGGCGAGCCTAGAGATTGGCGGCCGTGTGCGTCAGTTGGCGGTAAACTCGATTTGTCAGCTGCAGGCTAACCCTTTGCCATTGCTGCTTAAACCCGACCAAAAACACTTGGCGGCGCCTGTGGCGATTGAGCAGCTCGAGCAGGCATTGACAGCCGCATTGGGGAACCCGAGGCAGGTTGAGGTGGTCATAGGAAGCGATCCTTCGCGGGAAACGCCCTTAGAGATGCGCAAACGTTTTCACCAAGAGCTACTGCAACAGGCACGTCAATCGCTAATGATGGACGATAATGTGCAATGGCTGATTAACCGTTTTGGCGCCGAGCTGGATCAGGATACCTTACTTTATCCTCCAGAATTGTTAGCTCAGCGTAGTGGGCTCATTCCCGCGCTGCCTGAGCCCGAGTAATATTTCCTCTGTGCATATGCTGCGTGGAGTGGCAGAGTTTGTTAAAAACTCGCTATCAAGATCATAAGTTTAGTGATGGGATATCGGCATTGATTGCCAATCCCATTTATTTCAGTAAGATTAGCCAGCTTAAAAGCTTGCGACTAACCCTAATAGAAGAGAAATGACTATGTTTGGAAAAGGCGGTATGGGCAATCTGATGAAACAAGCCCAGATGATGCAAGAAAGAATGGCAAAAATGCAGGAAGAAATTGCCCGCATGGAAATGGTCGGTGAATCGGGTGCGGGTCTGGTTAAAGTGACCATGACTGGCTCACACACAGTACGTAAAGTCGAAATCGATCCAAGCTTGATGGAAGACGATAAAGAGATGTTAGAAGATTTGATTGCCGCAGCGTGTAACGATGCCGCGCGTCGTATCGAAGAAAACCAAAAAGCCAAAATGGCCGAAGTGACTGGCGGTATGCAATTACCACCAGGCATGAAAATGCCATTTTAATTGAGATAGACAATGAAATTTAGTCCCCTGCTTGACGAGTTAATTCAGTCCCTGCGCTGTTTGCCAGGGGTTGGGCCTAAATCGGCTCAACGTATGGCGTTTCAATTGCTTGAGCGCGATAGAAAAGCTGGGCTTAAATTAGCCTCGGCGCTGTCGAGTGCCATGAGCGATATCGGTCATTGTCAGTCTTGCCGAACCTACACTGAAGAAAGCCTCTGTCCGATTTGTGCTAGCCATAAACGCGGCTCCTCGTCGACGATTTGTGTGGTCGAAACGCCGGCCGATGTGTTAGCCATTGAAGCGGGTGGACATTTTACCGGTCGCTACTTTGTATTGCTGGGCCATTTATCACCACTCGATGGGGTGGGGCCTGAGGAGTTAGGTTTGGCGCTATTAGAGCGTCACTTAGCCTCGGGCGATGTTGCTGAGCTTATCCTCGCGACCAATCCAACGGTAGAAGGTGAGGCCACCGCCCACTTTATTGCCGATATGGCACGGCGCCATAAGGTGGTGATCAGCCGTATCGCCCACGGCGTCCCCGTGGGTGGTGAGCTGGAATATGTCGACAGCACCACCTTAGCACTGTCCTTCAATGGGCGTATCCCGCTGTAGCGTGTGATGGCCTAAAGAGAAAACCCGCCAGTCCTGTGCTCGCGGGTTTTTATTTTATGGGCGCAGGATGATGTGAATAAAGAGTATTGAGCAGATGCTCTTACGTGTTGTTGTTCGCCGCGTTAGCCTCACTTGTTTAAGACTAACTGCCCAAATACTCGGCCATTTGCCGTGTTTTGGCCCCAAATTGCCTTATTTTTCGCCATTTGATCTGTGATTTTATCTCCCCCCTTGAAAAGTGGATTTACAGCCCCATTTTATTAATCACTAAGCGTTTGCTTTAACCAAATTGCGTAACAAATAAGGAAAATTTCATGTCACAACAAGAAACTCATGGTTTTCAAACTGAAGTCAAACAGCTGTTGCATTTGATGATCCATTCTTTGTATTCCAACAAAGAAATTTTCTTGCGTGAACTGGTCTCCAACGCTGCGGATGCGGCCGATAAGCTGCGTTACCTTGCCTTGACCAACGACGCACTATATGAAGGTGACGGTGAGCTACGTGTGCGCATCAGCGCAGACAAAGAAAAAGGCACTGTGACCATCGAAGACAACGGCGTAGGTATGACCCGCGATGGCGTGATTGAGCATTTAGGCACGATCGCCAAATCGGGCACCGCCGAATTCTTCAAAAACCTCTCTGGCGAAGCCTCAAAGGATTCGCAGCTGATCGGTCAATTCGGTGTGGGCTTCTATTCCGCCTTTATCGTGGCGAAAAAAGTTACAGTACGCACCCGTGCTGCCGGCCATAAGGCCAATGAAGCCGTATTGTGGGAATCGGAAGGTGAGGGCAGTTTCACCGTCGATACTATCACTAAGGCGAGCCGTGGTACTGAGATCACTCTGCATCTGCGTGATGAAGAGAAAGAGTTTGCCGATGAGTGGCGCCTACGTTCCATCATCACAAAATACTCAGATCATATCTCTGTACCCGTTGAAATGTGGCAGGAAGGCACCCCTGAGCGCGATGGCCCTGATGGTGAAAAAATCCCCGCAACCGAAGGTTACTGGAAGGTCATGAACAAGGCGACTGCGCTGTGGATGCGCAATAAGTCTGAGATCAGTGACGAAGAGTACCAAGAATTTTATAAGCACATTTCCCACGACTACACAGACGCACTGCTGTGGAGCCATAACCGCGTTGAAGGTAAACAGGAATACACTAACCTGTTGTATATCCCTTCAAAAGCGCCATGGGATCTGTGGAACCGCGACCGTAAGCATGGCCTGAAGCTCTTTGTTCAGCGCGTGTTTATCATGGATGATGCCGAGCAGTTTATGCCATCTTACCTGCGCTTTGTGCAGGGGTTAATTGACTCAAACGATCTGCCGCTGAACGTGTCTCGCGAGATTTTGCAGGACAACCACATCACCAAGGCGATGCGCACCGGTATCACTAAGCGCGTGTTGGGTATGTTGGAAAAACTGGCAAAAGACGATGCGGAAAAATACCAACAATTCTGGGCCGAATTTGGTCAAGTGTTGAAGGAAGGTCCAGCGGAAGACTTTGCAAACCGTGAACGTATTGCTGGCTTACTGCGTTTTGCGTCTACCCATACTGGCAGCGCGGCCCCAACAGTGTCACTCGATGACTACTTAAGCCGCATGAAGGAAGGCCAAAACAAGATTTACTATATCGTTGCCGACAGCCACGAAGCCGCGGCTAACAGCCCACACTTAGAACTGCTGCGTAAGAAAGGCATCGAAGTGTTGCTGATGTCAGAACGTATCGACGAGTGGTTAATCAATCACTTAACCGAATACAAAGAGAAGCAACTGCACTCAGTCACCCGTGGCGAGCTGGAATTAGGTGAGCTGGAAGATGCGGCCGAGAAGGAAGCGCAGGAGAAACTCGCCGAAGAGTCTGCACCTTTGGTTGAACGCATTAAAGCGGCATTAGGCGCTAGCGTGGCCGATGTGAAAGTCACTTCACGCTTAACCGATACCCCAGCCTGTGTGGTGACGGGTGAAGGTGAGATGTCGAGCCAGATGATCAAACTGATGCAAGCTGCGGGTCAGCCAGTGCCAGAGGTCAAGCCGACATTTGAGATCAACCCAGCGCACCCATTAGTGTCGCGCTTAAACGATCTACAAGATGAAGTCGCCTTCACCGATTGGTCGAATTTGTTATTGCAACAGGCGCAATTGTCGGAGAAGGGCAGCCTAGCGGATCCATCGGCCTTTATTAAGTTGATGAACCAAATGCTATTGGCGAACCTGAAGTAAGACATTCGGGGCACTTGAGTCGAGACACAAGTGCCCCGATTCCGTTTTAGGCAGCGCGAGTCGCATTATCCTAGGGCATTTCTCTGTAGAGGTGTCAGTTTGGGAGTAAGGAAAACCATGGACAATATCCTCGATCTAACGAAAGACAATATTCAGCAAGTGGTTGATGCTTCGATGCAGCAACTGGTGGTGATGGTGTTTTGGGCCCAGCCACAGCCGCAGAGTGTTGCCATGGTGCAAACACTCGAGCAACTTGCCACGCAACATGCTGGCCGTTTTGTGCTGGCGAAAGTGAACTGCGAAACCGAGCTGGAAATCGCTAACTATTTCCGTATTCAAGCACTGCCGACCACCTTAGTGCTTGATAAGGGCCAGCCAATAGATGGCTTTGCGGGCATGCAAGAGGTAGCGCAGGTCAACGCTATGCTGGAGAAACACTTGCCACCCTTATGGCAATTACAGCTTGAGCAAGCCAAAGCCCTGTTAGCCTTAAGCCAAGTATCGGCGGAAGATTTATCCACGGCGGCCGTGTTACTGAAAGACGCCTACAGCGCCTCCAATCAGGCGGCCGAGGTGAGTTTAGTGCTTGCCGATGTGTACTTGATGCAAGGTGAACTCGCCCAAGCGCAGCTGCTACTCGAGCAGATTGGCCTTGCCGACCAAGATGGTTATTACCAGAGCTTAAAGGCGAAATTAACCCTTGCCTTGGATGCGGCGGACACGCCAGAAATTCGTGATTTGCAGCAGAAGTTCGAGCATAATCCGCAGGATTTAGTGTTATTACTCGAACTTTGTAAGGCCTTGCATTCGGCCCACCGAGACGAAGAAGCGCTCGCACATTTATACAGTGTCTTATCTAAAGACTTAACCGCTGAAAATGGCAAAGTAAAACAAGTCTTTATGGAGATTTTAACGGCGCTTGGGCAAGGCAATAGTCTGGCGAATCAGTATCGCCGTAAGCTCTATACCTTGCTCTATTAAGGATTAAATTGGCCGCAAAACTGCGATTTATTTGCGGTTTCTGAGGCTAAAGTCGAAGCTAAAAGCCTTCTCAATGGCGGCCAGATGTGCGAAGATCGCCGCCCTAAGAAGAATATCAATGCGAAAAAGAGGACTCTTGAGATGCGCATTATCCTATTGGGCGCCCCAGGTGCCGGTAAAGGTACCCAGGCCCAGTTCATTATGGAACAGTATGGTATCCCACAAATTTCTACTGGCGACATGTTACGTGCTGCCGTTAAAGCCGGTACTCCGCTGGGTTTAGAAGCGAAGAAAGTGATGGATGCAGGCCAACTGGTTTCTGATGATCTGATCATTGGACTGGTTAAAGAGCGTATCGCACAGGACGACTGTGTTAAAGGTTTCCTGTTAGACGGTTTCCCACGCACTATCCCACAAGCGGATGCGATGGCGGCAAACGGTATCAGCATTGATCACGTGATCGAAATCGATGTGCCAGACGAAGAAATCGTTAAGCGCATGAGCGGTCGTCGCGTTCACCCTGGTTCTGGCCGTGTTTACCACGTGGTATTCAATCCACCTAAAGTGGAAGGCAAGGACGATGTAACAGGCGAAGACTTAGCGATTCGTCCAGATGACGAAGAAGCCACAGTGCGTAAGCGTTTAGGCATTTACCACGAGCAAACTAAGCCATTGGTTGAATACTATGGCAAAGTGGCTGCGGCGGGTAACACTCAATACCACAAGTTTGATGGTACTCAGTCGGTAGCGGCTGTGAGTGCACAATTAGCCAGCGTGCTGAAATAAGCATCATTGCTAAATTCGAGAACAAGTTCTCATATTAGGAAAAAGCCTGCTATTGCAGGCTTTTTTTATTGGCAACTGAATGTTAGCCTGCCGTGGTATTTGGCTGATAAAAGGTACCACATTGACTTCTCCCTCTCCTGCGTTTGGCGTGTTATTGGTCAATCTCGGCACGCCCGATGAACCCACTCCCAAAGCGGTTAAGCGATTCCTCAAACAGTTTTTAAGTGATCCTCGGGTCGTCGATTTGTCCCCTTGGCTGTGGCAGCCGATTTTGCAGGGAATAATCCTTAACACCCGACCCGCCAAGGTGGCCAAACTGTATCAGAGCGTGTGGACGGAGCAGGGCTCGCCGCTGATGGTGATAAGCGAGCAGCAGGCGCAAAAGTTAGCTACGGATCTGAGCGCGACCTTTAATCAAACCATTCCGGTGGAACTGGGCATGAGCTATGGCAATCCTTCGATTGATAGCGGCTTTGCCAAACTTAAGGCCCAAGGCGCCGAACGTATCGTGGTTCTGCCGCTGTATCCGCAATATTCCTGCTCAACCGTCGCCAGTGTGTTCGATGCGGTGGCGCAGTATTTTACCCAAGTGCGTGACATTCCTGAGCTGCGTTTCAGCAAACAGTATTTTGACCATGACGCTTATATCGCGGCCTTAGCGCATTCGGTTAAGCGCCACTGGAAAACCCATGGGCAGGCCGATAAGTTGATTTTATCCTTCCACGGTATTCCGCTGCGTTATGCCACCGAAGGCGATCCCTATCCTGAGCAGTGCCGCGCGACGGCCAAGTTATTGGCGCAAGCGCTGGAGTTAACCGACGGACAATGGCAGGTGTGTTTCCAATCCCGCTTCGGAAAAGAAGAGTGGTTAACCCCCTATGCCGATGAGCTGCTGGCCGATTTACCCCGCCAAGGCGTAAAAAGTGTCGATGTCATTTGCCCAGCCTTTGCCACCGATTGCCTTGAAACTTTAGAAGAAATTTCCATTGGCGGTAAAGAGACTTTCCTGCATGCGGGCGGTGAGGCCTATCACTTTATTCCCTGTCTAAATGATGATGAGCTCCATATCGAGCTGCTCAGGCAACTGGTGCAAGAACAAGCTCAACCTTGGATACGCGCAGAGTGACGGTAAATTTCTCCCGTTGAAACCGAAAGACGGCCTAGTTTCATGCTGATTTTATGGTAGAATCTGCGCCCTTTGTGGCTCGGGAGTGGATTTTTTATCTCTCTAGCCTAGACTCATTATTTTTAGGACACGATGAGCGCAGGCTCATTGTAATGCCCATTAGCATGGATGCCAGGAAAAGAGAGCCACTATGAAGTTTCCCGGTCAGCGCAAATCGAAACATTATTTTCCGGTCAAAACCCGTGACCCATTGCTTGAGCAATTAACGCAGCAACCTCAACCCTTTTCGACTTATGTCAGCGGTATCGATCAAACCCTAGTGGATATCGAAGCCAAGGTAGAGGATGAGTTGCTCGGCCGTTATGGTTTACCTAAGGGAAATTCGACGCTTATCAATGACGAGCAAGCGCATGCTCTGTATACCGAGCTGAAACAAAACGGTTTGATCAGCGATGAGTTTGCGGGTGGCACTATTGGTAACACAGTGCACAATTATTCTATTTTGGCCGATGACCGCTCAGTGTTGTTTGGGGTGATGAGCCAAAATATCGAAGTCGGCAGTTACGCCTACCGTTATCTTTGCAACACTTCCTCTAAGGTTGACCTTAACTTCCTGCAACCCGTCGATGGTCCTATCGGCCGCTGTTTCACCCTGATTTCCGATTGCGGTGAGCGTACCTTTGCGATCAGTAAAGGCGCGATGGACAAGTTGACCCCTGAATACATTGATAAAGACGTAGTGCAGGGCAGCTCTGCTTTGGTATTAACCGCCTATTTAATGCGTGCCAGCGGCGGCGACAGGATCACCGATGCGGCCATGTGCGCGATTGAATATGCCAAAGCGGCCGAAGTCCCGGTGGTATTGACCTTAGGCACACGCTTCTTAATCGAAGAAGATCCGGTCTGGTGGCAAAACTTTATCCAAGAGCATGTGACCATTTTGGCGATGAACGAAGATGAAGGTGAGGCCTTAACCGGATTTCGCGATCCGCTGCTTGCCAGCGAAAAAGCCCTCGAGTGGTGTGATATGGTGTTAACTACTGCTGGCCCAATCGGGCTTTACACCGCGGGTTATACCGATGATGCCGAAAAGCGTGAAACCACCCATACACTGCTGCCCGGTGCAATCCCCGAATTTAACCGTTATGAGTTCTCGCGTCCTAAGCTGAAGCGTGACTGCGAAAACCCGATTAAAGTCTATGCCCATATTTCGCCTTACATGGGCGGCCCAGAGAAAATCGGTAACACCAACGGTGCCGGTGATGGCGCGTTGTCAGCGTTGTTGCACGACTTGGCGGCCAATACCTTCCACAAGACCAATGTGCCAGGTTCAAGCAAGCACAAGCGTGATGGTCTGTGCTATTCGTCATTCTCCCAAATTTGTAAGTACGCTAACCGCGTGGCTTACGAGGTGTTAGCGCAGCATAGTCCGCGTCTCTCCCGCGGTTTACCTGAGCGTGAAGACAGCTTAGAAGAATCTTACTGGGAAAGATAAGCCTACATAGGTTTAAGTAAATAAGGGCAATAGCGGCAAACCGTTATTGCCCTTGTTGTTTTTGGGAGAGACAAAAATTTGAGCCAATGACGTTTTCTCAACAATTAACCCTGTGGATGTTAATTTTTGCTACAGGCAGACCCGAATAAATGATAACGTTAGCCGAATCACTGCTCCCAATAACAGCGAATATTAAGGTGGAATTTTCGGTGAAAGCGCAGATCTTAACAGAAATGAAGGTACTCAAGACAATCGATCCTGAGTTCGAAGTGCAGCGCCGTGTGGCGTTTATAAAATCTAAACTGCAAGCAGCCCGCAGCAAAGCCTTGGTCCTTGGGATCAGCGGTGGTGTGGATTCGTCCACGGCAGGACGTCTATGCCAGTTGGCCGTTGATAGCCTCAATAGCGAGAATCCTGACGGCGGCTATCAGTTTATTGCGGTGCGCTTACCCTATCAAATTCAAAAAGATGAGCACGAAGCTCAGCAAGCTTGCCAATTTATTCAGCCGACCAAATTAGTCACCATCAATGTGCATCAAGGGGTTGATGGTGTGCATCAAGCCACCTTAACGGCCTTTGTCGAAGCGGGATTGCATTCACCGGATGCGGCAAAAGTCGATTTTATTAAAGGTAACGTGAAAGCGCGGATGCGCATGATTGCCCAGTATGAGTTAGCCGGTTTAGTGGGTGGCTTAGTGGTGGGTACAGATCATAGCGCCGAGAATATCACGGGTTTTTATACTAAATGGGGCGATGGTGCCTGCGATCTCGCGCCTTTATTTGGCCTCAACAAACGCCAAGTGCGTCAGGTAGCGGCGTATTTGGGCGCACCAGAGTCCTTAGTCTATAAAGCACCAACCGCGGATTTGGAAGACAATCAACCGCTACTCGAAGATGAAGTGGCGCTCGGGCTGACCTATGAGCAAATCGATGATTTCCTCGAAGGGAAAGCCGTCGATAAGGCCGTGGAAGAAAAGCTTATCAATATCTACCAGGCCACGCAGCATAAGCGTCAACCTATCCCCACGATTTACGATTAATTGAAGACGCTTACGGTCTGAAAATTAACGAAAAAGCACCCTAATCGGGTGCTTTTTTATGTGCGAATGCTTAATGCAATCTCGCCAAGTTGTTTTCGGCTTAGTCACTTTGTGCTTAGCCGTATTGAACTGAGTTGCATTGAGCAGAGTTGCATTGAGTTCAGCTGCATTCCTTTAGCTGTGCTTCGCTTTAAGGTGGTGACGCGTCAGGGCAATCAAAGCGTTTGAGTATTGGCGATAGTCTAAATAGGGCGTGAGCAGTACACAACTTGTGTGCGGGGATTGTACTTGCAGCATCGCTGTGACGTCTTGCAGTTTAGCCTGTGAGTCTTGCATCAATTGCAGCTCGGTTGTTCGCTGCGCGTTTGTTTGCAGTGCGTTAGTGGCGATGTGGCTATCGGCAGCAATCCCTAATGCCGTGGCCGCGGCTTGCCCACAGACAATATGAATATTGGCATGTGGCGAGAGGGCATTGGCACCTATCAATAACATTTGCTGCTGTTTGAGTAACTGATTGTCGCGATAATTGCGCCAATCCTCACTGGGCGCGCAAATTTTTGCCATAATTGTGAATATCTTACGCCAGTGATTACCATTTAAGGCGATGAGTTCTGCTATCGCGTTATCCTGCGACCAATGCCAATCTTCAGGCAGGAGTGGGGGATTGGGGAGATAAAACGCATAGGTGGCTGCGGCTGGGCCAGTGTGCATAAGAGTCGAATATGGGAGTCAAAGTGGGGCGGATCTTACCCTAACTTAGGCACGCTGCCGAAACTAAATGGTTGCGAGATCAAATCTTAAACATGAAAGTTGAGGTTTTTTTTTATCTAACCTTATAATCTAATTGCGCATTTTATGGGATCCAAGGGACGAGAATGAAAGCCATCATCATAGGCTCAACCAAGCATCTATTTTTCGCGGCATTTTATGCCTGTTTGGGGATTGCCGTCGCCCTATTGGTGACAGGGATACACTTTCTCAATGCTAGGCCCGATCTCTCCCTCTGGCACACCACAGAACTTAAAAACGAGTTTCGCTATAACACCAAATTAGACAAATTCAGTGATTACATCGCCTTAGAAGATAAGTTATTTGCCGAAGTGGAGAATAAAGTCCTTAAAAAAGTCTCGGCGACGGATGCATCACCCGTGAATCGTTATGTTAAAAATAGCCTGTCGGATCCCGCCCGTTGGCCCCATAACTGGAATCGCACCTTCGAGTGGCCTAAGGCCAATGCGCCCTTTGGTGTACTCCTTCTCCATGGTATGTCGGATTCGCCCTATGCCATGTCAAATGTGGCGGCACATTTTAAGGGTAAAGCCCATGTGCTCGGATTAAGACTCCCTGGCCATGGCACTATTCCGAGTGGTTTGACAAGCCTGTACTGGCAGGACTTAGCCGCCGCGATGAATTTGGCGACGGCGCATATGAAACAAGAGCTTAAAGGTAAGCCGCTGTTTGTGATTGGCTTTTCAACGGGCGCCGCGGTAGCGCTAAACCATGAACTTGAGCTTATCAATCAAGAAAAAGCGCCCGATTACGCGGGGATGATTTTTATGTCGCCCGCCATTGGGCTTGCTCCGATTGCGGCAGCGGCCCGTTGGCAAAGCTGGATTGGCCGTTTACTCGACTTAGATAAGTTGCAGTGGAACAGTATTCAGATGGAATACGATCCCTTTAAATACACTTCTTTTGCGGTAAACGCGGGTGATGTGGTTTACCAATTAGCGCTGCGTAATCAGAGCCTATTGAGTGGCTTAACGCCTTCGCAGCGTGGGCAGATCCCTGACATTTTAACCTTTCAATCCGTCGCCGATGCTACTGTTTCAAGTGCCGCCGTGGTGGATTTGCTTTACCAAGTTCTGCCCGAGAAGGGCCATGAATTAGTACTGTTTGATATGAACCGAACCGTGATAAACAGTAAGTTGATGGTCAATGATCCGTTGCCGAGTTTATTACCGACGTCGCGCGATAGCATCCATTACCGTGGCACCTTGATTGAAAATCAAGACAGCGAGACGACGCAGGTTCAAGCGCGGGAGTTTGGGGTTATGCCGCAGGATAACAGCGAACCTGAGGTGGAGTCGTTATCCTTGCACTGGCCAGCGGGTGTGTATTCCTTGTCCCATGTGGCCTTGCCATTCGATGAGGATGATGGGCTGTATGGCATTAAAAATAATGAAAAATTACTCAGGATCCAAATTGGCGCGGCTGCATCCCGTGGCGAGCGAGGGGTGTATAGCGTGCCCGCCTCGGAAATGTTACGCCAAAAATGGAATCCGTTTTTCCCCTACATGCTAACGCGGATTGACCAGTATCGCGCCGCGCACATGCCGAACTAAGCGCTGATAAGGGTGCAAACCACGCAGTTGCGCCCTTGCTCCTTAGCCTTATACAGGTTCTCATCCGCCTGCTTTAACCAGACTTCAAGCGTTGAGCTGTAAGCTGCATCGGCAATGATGGCGCCTATGCTTACGGTGACGCTAAAGGTTACTTGATCGGCCGGGTTAGTAATCACCACCCTAGCGAGTTTCTCACGGAAATCATTAAGATGTTGCTCAACTTTCAAGGTATTACACATAGGTAATATCAACACGAACTCTTCACCACCGTAACGGCAGAGCAAATCGACATCGCGCTTAAAGTGACTCGATAATACTTCCGCCATTACCCGTAGGCATTCATCGCCGGCAAGGTGGCCGTAGGTATCATTCACTTTTTTGAAGAAGTCGAGATCCAGTAGCACCACGGCAATCGCATCTTGGCCACGCTCACACAGATCTTGAATATGCAGGAACTGTTTCTCGGTATAACGGCGGTTATACAGATTGGTGAGTGAATCGCGCTCCGCCATGTCTTTGAGTTTGCGATTCGCGATTTCCAAGTCCATGGTGCGCTGTTTGACTTTATCCTCTAACTCGAGTTGATAACTGAGCAGTGCTTGTTGATTGGCTTCTAAGCTCTCGTACAGGCTGTAGATTTCTTTAGGGGTACTATTATCTAACAGCTCATGCTCAAACTTTTCTTCATTAAAACTGCCATCTTTGGTCTGGCTAAAGTGCTGTGCGAGTAAGGCGAGGGGCGTCGTGGTTAAGCGACTGATAGCCTTAGCGATAATCACGGCACCTAACATACTCAGCAAGAGCAGCACTATGGTCTTGGTATACTGTTCCTGAGCCAAGGTGAGTAGCGGGACAAACGGCTCAACCACATACAGATGCCAGCCATTATTCAGTTGGTGATGAGCGTAAATATACTCAGGGGTATCCGCCTCGGTTTGATTGATATCCATCAGTTTTAATCGCGTGCGGTACTCAGTGCTGCCGGTGACGAAATTAAAGGGGGCTAATGGGGTGAGCCCGAGCCTTTCGGAGGCATAAACGATATTTTTCTTCTCATCTAATAAGATGATGGATTGTGTCTCATGGTGTTGATTTTGTTTATCAATACTCGAGAAAAAGCTTAAGTCGAGACTGCCTTGCACTATGCCTACGGTGTCATTTGTGCCTTCTTTGAAAATCGGTGCACTGATGGCAATGATAATTTCTTTGCCAATAAATCGCCCCACAAATACTGGCGACACAAAGGTGTTGTGGTGATTAAAGGATTGAATAAAGTAGTCCCTATCCTTCACTGTAAACATTTTTCCCATTTGCTTTAATTGCTGAAACTTTTCGATTGGGCTACCCGCGACTATCTCACCCCGTTCATTGGCAATAAACATGGTGGTAAAGCTTTGCGTGAGTCCTTGTACACTGCTAAGTGTGGTTTGCCACTGTTCAAAGGGAATGCCAGACTCACTGATAAATTTACCGACACTGGCAATGGTTCGGGTGTTGACCGCGATATAGCTCTCGGTGGCATGCCCGAGAGATATGCCAGTGTCATCGAGATTCCGATTAATTAACACCTGTTGTTTATCCATAAAATAATGGTTAAACACTAAAGATGAGGTCAGTAAGCTGATGGTAGTGATCAAAATAAACAGATAGCTAAGCTGCGCACTCATAGTGCGACGAGTGTGATTCACTAACTTATCTTTTAAATGCCACAAACTGGGGAGCGCCACCACGCAAAGCTCGCCGAGAGTGGTGTAAAAAATCCCATTAAAGGCTTGTTTTATCGTGGTGAAGGGGATGTGGTAACTCGGCATGCCAGTAATTAACCACAGGTACAAACTCATCAATGGCAAGCCGAGCAGTAACCAATAACCTATGCTGGCATACAAGATAGGCACATCTTTGCGCCTAGCAAACCCTAACCACAGCGCTTCGAGCAAAAAGACCAGATACACGTGGGCACTCGACCAGGCCAACATCAAGCCCGTTGCCGTAAATAAGGCGGTAAACAGGGCATACCAAGGCCCAAGCAGAATGGCCACTATCACCACCGCCGCATTACCTAAAATAAGCTGGACGTTGGCAAAGAGCGGAATAGGGTAGATGTTGAGCACTAAACCCAGTAGGCCTAGAAAGGTGGCTAACTTTAAATGGGCGCTATTCACAGCAGGTAGACGCAATGATAATTCCTTTTCATCAAAAATTTATGCTTAAAAAGCAATCTATTGCATTGAAACGATTAATGATAACTAGCTTAGCAGATGTTTCTTAATTTGATATTGAATGCGAAAACTTAAGTTTCGCCTCAGGTCACAGTCTGGGCCTCTCCGCCGCATTTAGGGGCAAAAGAGGCGATGGTTTTTGTAAAAACTCACCATTCAGACCAGAAACTAAGCAGTTGGTCAAACTCATTTCACTAAGCACTTGCGTTGATGCAATCCACTTGATAAAGTCTGCGTCACTTAAGGTGAACCCCACTCGATAGCATCTTAAGTAACAAGTGCTTAAGCTTAACCAAGTCAGTTTATTTAAGCACGAAAATTTTCGGTATGTAGCGCAGCCCGGTAGCGCACTGTCATGGGGTGTCAGGGGTCGGAGGTTCGAATCCTCTCATACCGACCAAATTCATAAACAATAAAGCCTGCAATCTAAATCAGTTGCGGGCTTTTTTGTGTCTGTAATCTGGCTTTTTACTGCTATCTAGAGATTGAAAGGAAGTAATGGGTTTAACCAGTAAGGCGATAAACTTAGCAATAACTTTAATTAATCGAGTGCGACTTTCAACTTTAGCTAGGTGTTGTAACACTGAAGGTTGCTGAATACGAAGCAGCTCCAGTGTCCTGACTGTTTTTACAGGATCACCAATTCCCCAGTTTGTGTTATGCCACATGGCCACACACCGCTATTATATAATGCTAAAATTGCTACCCACTTTCCTGGCTGATTGGAAAGGACCTCTTTAGCTGCGTGTTTGCAAGCGAACAGCGCGCTACCTTTCATTGCCTCAGTGTAGTTATGGGGGCCATCGACGAGTTTAGGATGAGCCTTACCAACGCTTCGCAACGATCTCAATGCGGCTTTATAAACCATTTTCTCAGCCTCTTTGTCGTAGATCAGTTCGTCTGGTTTAGTAGGATATGTTCCTTCGAAAGGATCGGATTGATCTCTGCTGCTCGGTAACCAATCCCATTCAATTTGTAATTGAGAAATCGCTAAGATGTGCTCTGCTTGGCTAAGCCAATCAGTATTCTCTATTTGTTCAATTAGTGCTTTGATGTCCATTAGCTGTTACGCCTGAGTCGGTTCTAGGTTTGCAAAAATAAAGTCCTAACACTCATTTGGATTAACCTCTGTTACCCTTGGAAAGCGATAGCAAATTTGGCGATGAGCACAAGCGGTTTTCAACTCCGTTGGGGCGTCTTGGAGTATCCAAGGGCTAAGGTTAACGGTCATTTTGAGCGTGAGATAGGGATATCGAACTGGTAGTTTAACATGGACGTTTTTGATAGGACGAGCAGTCCTCCTTGGTCGGCTCTTGATTATAAATCAGGGGGGAAGGCCTCACGACTTTGATTAAAGCATTCAAACTACAAAAAGATGGAATGCATAACTTCTAAGTTGAACCATCAACTTTTTTATAGGCAAAACGTTACTTGGCCAATACCCTTTTGAACTGCAAAACACACTTTGGGGCATTCCTGATGTAAATGGAAAATATCAATGAAATACAGCCGCTTAAGTGGATGCAGTAATACTTAGTATGAGATATTATGGCGCTGCACTATTACTGGCTATCCGGTTGGAGCAATTGACGCCGTAAACAATGGATGAGCCCATTGTAATGTCGTAGCAAATTTAATAAAAAACAATATATTATGCGACGTTACAATACATTTAACGTCGTCTTAACTCGGTCTAACGCCACTATGGTTCTGAACCATTTTACATTCGGATTATTGTGGAACATTTGATCACAAAGTGCTTGGAAACGTTGCATGTGCGGTACTAGCAGTACCAGCATAAAATCGGCATCCCCAGTAACGTAGTAGCATTGCTGAACTTCTGGACCAGAAAAGTCTTGTTTCAATTGCCTGAGCGCATTGATATCGGTTTTCTCAACCTGAACTTCAACGAAAATGGTTATGACTTTATTCAGTTTATCAGGGTTTAAAATAGCGACTGTAGATTGGATATAACCGTCGTCTTTCAGCTTTTGAATGCGGCGCTGAACTGAAGCCGTAGACAAGTGAACCGATTCTGCCAACTCTCGTAAAGAAGTTTGACAGTTCACTTGCAGCAAGGCTAGAAGAGCATGATCGTATTTATCGAGCGACATATTAGCATCCAAGTGAGAAATTTTATCGAAAATAGCATCAATTTAGAGAAATAATCCCTAAGTTAACACAATAAAATACCACTCAATTACCCATTTTCTGTTGGACGTTATGAAATCAGCTCCTAATACCTTGTTCGGTGTCAGCTTAAATGTGGCCGCTTCGGCGCTCTTTGCGATAATGTTTGCTTACACGGCTCTGCTCGACGCGCTCAGCGGTGAAGAAATCTATGGTTGGCGCATTTTATTCACCATGCCAATGTTAACCCTCTTCATCCTTGTTCGTGGCTACTGGTCGCAAGTCATCGTTATTTATCAGCGAGTCATTCACGAAAAACACTTTTGGTTAACTCGAATCGCATCCAGCTTTTTAATCGGCATTCAACTTTGGTTATTTATGTGGGCTCCTGGCAATGGGTACGGCTTAGCTGTATCACTGGGATATTTTATTATGCCTATTACCATGGTGTTGGTTGGCCGATTCGCCTTTAATGACAAGATGTCTAAAATGCAGTGGATCGCCTGTCTGTTAGCTTTACTTGGGGTAGTGAATCAGGTTGGTATTTCTCAAACCTTGACTTGGCCAACACTGGCTATCTGCTTAGGATATCCAATCTATTTTTGGCTAAGGCACAAAACCGATACCAATAATATTGGTGGCGTCTGGTTTGATATGCTGCTCAGCGTACCATTCTGCATTTACTTCATCTTAAATGGCGGCTACGTGATTGGCAGCTTTGGCGAGAGCAGCTTGCCGCTGTGGTTAGCCATAGGTTTAGGTGCCATCAGTGCTTTAGCCCTTGGGTTGCAATCATTATCTGCGCCGCACTTGAATCTGAGCCTGTTCGGGTTACTTATCTATGTTGAACCCTTATTGTTACTCGTTGTTGCAATCATGCTGGGCGAGACAATTAGCCGAAGTGAATGGCCGACTTATATCGGTATTTGGTTTGCCGTTATTGTATTGATGCTAGAAGGTGGGCTTAAGATCTTTAAATCAAGAAACTTTTAGAGCTGGATCATGAGCTAAATAAGGGCTATTCCTTGCGACGACATTAAATTTAGTTGATTACGCACCAGCGCAATGGAGACAAGCTTTTAAGCCGTTTAGCCATGCTTTGGGGTCTTAAACTGAACCCAATGGCGGCCAAAACGGCTTTATTGGTCATCAAGTGAAAGCTTTTTATCTCATCACGTGTCTTACAGCGTCTTAAATGGCTTAACTTCCTTAACTTCCTTGCAAAGGACATGTTTGCAATGGACATGTTTGCAATAGGTCAAGCCGCATCACAGACTTGATTCCTACCAGCGCGCTTAGCTTGCATCATGGCCTGATCGGCATTATTGAAAAGGGTCTCTAACAGGGTTTGTGCCTCATCGGGATGATTGACTTGAGGCAAGCTTAAGGATGCAATGCCAAAACTTGCGGTGCAGTGAATGCTGTGGCCGTCAAGCTGCAGTGGCTGCGTATCAAACCCGTGGCGAATCGACTCCGCAACTTGACATGCTTGCTCATGGTGAGTGTTGGGTAAAATCAGGCCAAATTCTTCACCCCCGAGGCGGGCGAGAATATCCTGGGATCTCAGTTTGGTTTGCGTCAATTTTGCGATATGGATAAGCGCTGCATCCCCCATCGCATGGCCCCAGTGGTCGTTAATTCGCTTAAAATGGTCAATATCGAACATGATAAAGGCCAGCGGTTGTTGGGCTTGCTGCGCGATTTGACGACCGAGATTGAAAAAAGCCCGGCGATTATAGAGCTGGGTCAGTTCGTCTGTATCGGCAAGGCGTTCGGCCGTGGATTTTGCCTCTATTAGCGCTTGCTCCATCTGCTTGCGTTCGGTGATATCGGTGGCGATTTCTATTCTCACTAATCGGCCATCGGTCCAATGAATGGCTTGATCGCGACATTGGTACCAACGCTTATTTTGTGTATTTTGAAACTCCCACACATGGACGCCAGCAGGGTTTCCCTTGTCATCCAGCAGCTTAGGGTTAGTACAAAATTGACAAGGTGAACTTTGTCCAGATTGCAGCACTTGATAGCATTTTTTCCCTTTTGCCTCACCCCAAGCCGATACACCGTAGTCATTGAGATAGAGCAGATCATAGGTCGCTAAATCAGAGACATAAACCAGCGCATCGAGGCTATTCAAAATAGTATCAATGGCCTGACTATGGTTGGAATCGGGACCCGCTTCTGTGTGTTGTGGGGCATTTTTTGTCATGGATCGCAGCCGTGCAATGAATGAGTTCTAACAACATGGGGTACTCTTTATGGTTATTAATATAACCCATTAAAATAAATCTGTCCGATATTCAATTAATTATGTTGCTCTAAAATGGCTAGTTTTTTATTGCGAGGCGTTCAGTTTGCCGTTTAACGCCTTTCGCCGTGGCATTTCTATCTCTCTGTTTTTGGTTAAATCAGGCTTTTTAAGTAAGCGATGGCCGTTTGTGCCCGGCGAGACAAAGGCCACTCGGCTCTGTGGATCAGCCAAATGGTGTCCACCACTGGACTGCCACACTCAACCACATAGATTTCATCTTGTCGTTCAAAGGCTTTACGGGCATAACGAGGGATCACGGTAAAGCCGAGTCCCTTGGCGACGGGCTCGAGAATTAAGCTGATCTGATTGATAAACCCTTTACAGGGGATCTCTTGGATGCCTGGACTTCCTGGATATTTGCGGCTCAATAAACGGGTGGCCATGGCTTCGCCATCGGGGTGGGAGATAAATCCGAGGCGCTGCAAATCTTGCCAACGGATAATTTTTTGCCCCGCAGGCACAACCAGCTCGAGGGGTTCTTCAGTAAAATGGCTGCTGCTGATACAAGGATCCGACGGTTTAAAGGTCACCATCCCTAACTCATGTTGATTAGCGAGAATGGCTGAGAGGATTTCATTATCGGGGGCAAAACGATGATGAATTTTTAGCTGCGAAAACTCCGTTTGTAGCTGTAACAGTAACGGGTAGAGCGTTAAGCCAATACTGCCAGGCGTGATAAGGCTTATCTCGCCAATATGGGCATCGTCTTGAATGAGTTTTTGCTGTAATCGCTTCTGTGCGCAGTTTATATCTTTGACGTAACTCAACAAATGCTCACCAACGGGGGTGATTTCGAGTTGGCGGCTACGGCGCAAAAAGAGAGTGCCGTATTCTTCCTCTAAGCGACTGATATGTTGGCTGACTGCTGCTTGGGTGATACCTATGGTTTCGGCCGTGCGGGTAAAGTTTCCCTTTTCCACTAACACTGCAAAGGTATTGAGCCATTGTGGGTTTATCATAATGAAATTTTATAGAAGCTATAATATGGTGATGCTTTTAATTATGGCACGTTCGTTTTAGTCTGTCCTCATCATAGTTAACCCATGGTTAGGACTGTCAGATGACCCAGCTATTTTCTCCTTTCAGATTAAAAGATATCACGCTTAAAAACCGGATTGCTGTGGCACCTATGTGCCAGTATCAGGCTCACGACGGGCTGAGTAACGATTGGCATCAAGTACATTACACAAGTCTTGCTCGCGGCGGCGCAGGCTTAGTGGTGGTTGAGGCGACCGCCGTATCGCCAGAGGGGCGGATCACTCCGCGCTGCTTAGGATTGTGGAACGAGGAACAAGCAGCAGGCTTAGCCAACATCGCCTCGGCGATTAAAGGCGCTGGTGCGGTGGCGGGGATCCAAATCGCCCATGCTGGTCGTAAAGCCAGTGCCAACATTCCTTGGGAAGGGGATGACCATATTGAGGGGGAGCAAGGCTGGCAAACGCTGTCGCCATCGGCCGTGGCATTTGGCGCTAACCTTGGCAAAGTACCGACAGCCATGACGATTGATGATATTCAACGCGTGAAAGCCGATTTTGTGGCGGCGGCCAAGCGGGCGCTCGACGCTGGATTTGAATGGTTAGAGCTGCACTTTGCCCACGGCTATTTAGCGCAAAGCTTCTTCTCTACCTATGCCAACCAAAGAACCGATGAATACGGTGGCGATGCCGAAGGACGAGGCCGTTTTCTTATCGAGACAGTGGAGGCGGTGAGGGCGGTTTGGCCTGAGCATTTGCCGTTAACGGCGCGCTTTGGTGTGATTGAATTTGACGATAAAGACGAGCAAACCCTGAGTGAGTCCATCGCCTTGGTGAAGCAATTTAAGCGCGCGGGCCTCGATATGCTCAACGTCAGTATTTGTTTTTCAACCCCCACGGCGAACATTCCTTGGCGCCCGGCCTTTTTGGCGCCTATTGCCGAGCGAGTGCGTCGAGAAGTAGGTTTCCCGGTGGCAACGTCTTGGGGCATGGATAATCCTCACCATGCGGAGCAAGCGATTCAAGATCAGCAAATGGATTTAGTGATGATAGGTAAAGCGTTCTTGGCTAACCCTCACTGGCCTTATCAAGCGGCACAAACCTTAAAGGTCTCCCGTCCATCTTGGGTGTTACCTTCCTCCTACGCCCATTGGTTAGAACGTTATTCCACCGTGAAAGTGGAATCATCCATAGATTGAGATGAGTTGTTCGCCAAACAAAAAGCCCCACGATTAAGGTGGGGCTTTTTGTTTATTCTCGCTTTAACGCAAACTTTTACAGGGGGGATATCGGCCTGTAAAAGTTTGCTCGCTTAGTGACGCTTTACTTAATGATTGTAGAGGCGACGGCCTTCTCGCATCACTTGGATAAGCTCAGGTGCACTCATCTTCTTGTGCAGTCTGTGCTCAAAGTTTTCATCGTATATACGGTATTTACCATGACGGTCGATGACGGTGATTTCCGACTGTTGGTAAATGGCAAATATGCGACTGTCGCCGATGTAAATCCAGGTTTCTTGGCTTGGTTGCAACAAACTACGTCCCGCGCTGTAGTCGGTGGTGTTATTGGTGCAACCTAAGATATGGGTCATCAAGGTAGGCACTACGCCATAGTGACTCGTGCGGTATTTAACCTTACTGGCACCGACATTGGGCCAATGGATGACCATAGGCACTCTGACACTCTCGGGAGACAGATTGCGCTGGGCTTCGTCGCTGTTGCTGGTGAATATCTTGCCATTAACGCCGGTGATTACCACTAAGGTATCGCTCGGCAACTCACTCACTATCGCTTGGATTTGCTTATCAATAAAATTCAACGATTGGCGATATTGGTTAAACAGCACCTTTTGCGCTGGTTTCAAATTTGCATCGGCCTTGACGGTTTCGATGCCAAGGAAGCCGACTGGGGTATCAAAATTCTCCGGCGCCTTCAGGTTGACGAGGGCAAACCATGGGCTCTGCTGCACGCTTTGCCATTGCTTAAAGTGGCTTACGCTGCGTAAATCCGCATCGGCACTGCCATTGGTTTCTTTGGCGATGACGGGGGTAAAGTCATTAAACATGGCCTGCGCCGAGCGTAAATTCAGATTGGTTTCGGGGATAAATAAGCCAAGCTGATAACCCGCCTGTCTAAAGCTTTGGGTCATGATTGGGCTAGTGCTATTGAAGATGCGCGCATCGCCATAGCTGCCTTGTAAGCCATAGAGCAGGGAGAACATGCCGGTTCTAAATTGATTGCCGCCACTGTAATGCTGAGTAAAACTCTGATTCTGCTCAGTGTATTGATGCAAAAACGGCATGGTCTTAGCGTCCACCATGTCGGCACGTAAGCTATCCATAGTCAGCATTAACACATTGGGTTTGCTGTCGGCTTGGCATTGTAGTGGCTGTGCGGGGTAACTGAGCGTGCTTGTCGCATGATTGGCTTCATCATCCGATTGCGAAGAACCATCAATCCCATGACTTTCCATAAAAGAGCGAGCCGTGGCGGGGTATGACAGCGGATAAGTATCATCGAAACGGGTAATTTCGGTGATATCGGCCGCGTCGGCCCAAATGTGGATCAAATGGCTGCTGACAAAACACACCCCAATCAAGGTAATGACCTTATTGCCAAGATTCAGCTTTTGGATTTTCTCAATCCGTTTCCACAGGAAGTTAGCCGCCGTTAGCTCAATCACCAAAATGGCAATGGGCGTGACAATATAAGAGGTGCCGTGGAGCAGCGCATTTAAATCAGCCCAGGCTAAGTCAAAGGCGAAGGGGCTCAAGTGCATGCCATAATCGGCATACACTATGGTGTCATACAATAAGATACACAGGCTTAAGGTGGCGATAACTGCCGCTAAGCCCCTTAAAATCTTGGAGTAAGGCAAGATTAAGGTCAGCGGGAATAGGCAGATCAAGTAGGCGATAAAAGCAAGAAAACTGAACTGGCCAATGGTGCTGACGGCGAGGTAACCCCAGCCAAACCAGGTTTCGGGATAACCCACACTGCTCAGATAGCGTGTGCCGACAATCATGGCCAACAGGCCATTAAAGAAGGCGAACCAATGTCCCCAGTTGATGAGTCGTGACACGCGATCGCGGCTCATTTGCTTTTTTCGCTCGACCATAGTGATCCGCTTATTCCTAAAAGACGTTGTATCTTATGTTGTTTTAACGATTGTTACTCGACTAACTTAATTGGATTTCACCGATTGTGCGAGTGCTTTCGCAAATTGTTCAGCGACTGCTTGGCGAGATTCGCTTGGCACTTTGCGCTCCAGCAGGTGAGTGACACAGTTGCCCAGTGCCATCAGGCTTAAGTCAGTAGGGGCTTTGTGCTTTTCAAGTACCGCTAAAATCTCGGCGATTAATGATTCAACTTGTGCGTTTGAGTATTTCGATTGGATTGCCATAATCAAAAAATGTTTCACTTTGGAATGGATTAGCGGCATATAATAGCGGATTTATTCCAGCATCACTATCAGGGCTTATGAGTATTAACATCGAACAAGCAATTATTCACGAGATTTCCCAGGACAGTCAGGGGCAATTACGCTGCCGTTTACGTCCTCAACCTCTGCTGAACAGTCAGGCTGTCGAGATGATGCTGGAAGAATTGCATCAGACTTATACCAGCAAATCCGGCAAAGGATTTGGCTATTTTGGTATCCATGGTGATGACGGTGAGGCTAATCCGGCGTTTTCGAATGCGCTGCAGGAATACCGTGCAGGGGATTTAGGCTTCGTCGAATTTACCGGCCAAGCCAGTAAGTTGTTGCAGGAAGAGTTGGCAAAATATGATTTTAGCCAAGGCGGATTCCTGTTGATGTCCTGCTATACCAGCATGGCGAGTGACTTTTTGTTTGTGGCGCTGCTGAGTGCCAAGTCATCGATGACGGTACTCGATGATATGGAACTGTCGCAAAACAACCACTTAGATTTAAGCAATATTCAATTAGCGGCGCGTATCGATCTTACCGAATGGCAGGCCGATAAGGATTCCCGCAAGTACATCTCCTTTATCCGTGGTCGAGCGGGCCGTAAGGTGGCGGACTTCTTCCTCGATTTTATGGGCTGTGTCGAAGGCGTAAATACCAAGGCGCAAAATAAGACCCTAATGAACGCGGTGGAAGATTTTGTTGCCAGTAGCGATCTTACTAAAGAAGAACGTCAGCAATGCCGTAACAAAGTGTTTGAGTATTGCTCTGAGCGTTTCGATGAAGGCGCTGACATTGAGATCAAAGATTTAGCCGATGAACTCGCCGACCAAGGTATGGAGTCTTTCTATGACTTTGCCCGTGGCGGTAGCTATGAACTGGATGAAGAATTCCCCGCCGATAAATCGACCTTAAGACAGCTAAAGAAGTTTTCGGGTACCGGTGGCGGCGTTACTATTAGTTTCGATGGTGGCCATTTAGGTCAGCGGGTGATTTACGATCCGATTTCCGACACGCTCTTGATTAAAGGCGTGCCCGCAAACTTAAAAGATCAGTTAGATAGACGTCTTAAGGGCGAATAAGCCGTCTTGGATAATATCGCTTAAGCTTTAAGCGTTAGTTTTTTTAGCATCAAACATTAAACACAAAGGCCGGGGATGAATCCTCGGCCTTTAACTTTTGTGCGAAAGCGACTTATCTGAAGTGCCGCTTAGCTCGACTTACTTGGAAGCTGCTGCAAATGGCACAGGACGTGGAGTCGCTTTATTCGATGGTGGCAGGATTGGTAGGGCAATCTGCGGCTGTTCACCCGTGAGCGAATTTAAGAAGGCCACCATCTCCTTAGTTTCTTTGTCGGTAAGCTTTTGTCCTAACTGAATATCCGCCATGGTATTTACCGCTTCTTCGAGCGTCCAAACACTGCCATCGTGGAAGTAGGGATAAGTGAGCTCGATATTACGCAGCGTCGGTACTTTAAACACATATTTATCGGCTTCTTTGCCCGTCACGCCTTTACGCCCTTCGGCAGGATTATTGGTGTGGAATGGTTTGATGAGGCCCATCTTCATAAACATAGTGCCACCGACCGCGGGGCCATTGTGGCAGCTGACACAACCTTTGTCCTTAAACAGTTGGTAACCCGCTTTGGCCTCGCTGCTAATCGCATCCTGTTTACCTAAGAGATATTGATCGAATGGGCTATTCGGCGTGACTAAGGTTTTTTCGAAGGCGGCAATGGCATCGGTTAAACGATCGATATCGACTTTTTCATCGCCATAAACCTTAGCGAAGCGGGCACGGTATGCGGGCATTGAGGCAATGGTTTCGGTGGCAAGTTCATGGGTAAAGCCCATTTCCTTTGGATTGGCAATCGGTCCTGCGGCTTGCTCTTTTAAGTCGCTGGCGCGGCCATCCCAGAATTGCGCCAGCATAAAGTCGGCGTTCAGCACGGTTGGGGAGTTAATTGGACCTTCTTGCCAATGGTGGCCAATCGATGTGGGCAGGGCATCCACGCCGCCAGTAGAAAGATTGTGGCAAGAATTACAGGAGATAAAGCCTGATTTCGACAGTCTGGGTTCGAAAAACAGCATCTTACCTAGCTCGACTTTTTCTGGCTCAGTGATTTTAGCTGGCGTAATCACTTCAATCGGTTCGGCAGCAACCGCGTAGTGTCCGCCTAACATGGCCATAATACTGATCGCGATAGCGGTGAGTTTTATCATCTGGTCTCTCCCTTATTAACCTTGTTTTATGTATGGTTTATAGGGCGATACTAACGGCTTAATCGCCTTAGGGATAACGCCTTGTTTCGATTGGGTCTATCGCAGTTGTGGATTAAGTTTTTGTGAGCTAATTCTCTGTTTTTATTTGATTATCTCGATAGGGTGAGTGGTGTGTCGTTTAGCCATTTATTTGCTAATCGCGAGTATCTATTAACCAGCCTGTATTTACGCTTGTCTATTCATCGCTATTGGCTCCGCGGTGATATCCTTGACGCCTTTATCGAGATTTTTCCGCGTTGTTTGGCGGGGCGAGTGACGTAAGTGCATTTTGCTTTTTGCTCACTCAGTCATCGAATTAGCCAGCGAATTGGCTAACTCATACGCGATGCTTGTGCATTTGTTGTGTCATCCAGATAAAAAGCGCCTAACAGCGGATTCATTTGTCGCGGGGCGAGGCAGAATTGATTAGAATCCTTATTTACTGTTTGGGTAAGCTTGGTTATGGCCAAGTGAGCGTGCTCGGCCATCGCTAAGTGGCGCAATCCCTATTAAGGCGGACTGTTTTTCTGCCGAGGAGAGTCAATGCAACTGTTTGTAAAAGATTTAACCGTGATCGATTTTTCCTATCTTTGCCCAAAGCGTGGCATGGTAGGGGAAAGCTGGATTGTCGATGTGGTATTAGAAGGCGGTTTAGACGAGCAAAATATGGTGCTCGATTTCGCTAAAGTGAAACGGACCATCAAGCAGACAATTGATGCGGTGGCCGATCATCGTTTATTGGTACCGACCGCCTACAGTGGTGTGCGTTGGCAGCAACAGGGCGATCGGGTATGGATGGATTTCGATAGCGCGCTCGGTGAGATCCACTTAGCTTGTCCTTCTCAAGCCTTTGCACTCGTTCCATCTGAACAGATTGATATTCCAAGCGTTAACGCCTTTTTACAAAAAGCACTGCGGGAAACTCTGCCCGATAATGTTGAAGGTATTAGCCTCACCTTAAGGCATGAGATCCTCAATTCGCCTTACTATCATTACAGCCATGGTTTACGTAAACACGATGGCAATTGCCAGCGGATTGCCCATGGTCATCGCAGCCCAATTCAAGTGTTTGAAAACGGTATTCCGGCACCGAAATGGGATGAATATTGGGCCAAGCGTTGGCACGATATCTACCTCGGTAGCGAGGAGGATTTAGTGTCAGTGAAGACCTTAAACCTATCGCCACAAACGCGGATCAGTGATGACAGCCATTATGGTTTCCACTATCAAGCGCCGCAGGGGGATTTCCAACTGGCCATGCCCAAGGAATGTTGTGATTTGATCCCGCACGATACCACGGTTGAATTGCTGGCCGACTATATGGCGACCACGTTAGTAGCAAAAGTGCCATCGAGCCAATTTACTGTGATTGCCTACGAAGGTGTGGGTAAAGGTGCCATAGTGAGCAAAGGCAATTAACCCTGTCGATTTTTTTATAACGCCCTAATCTTTAGGGCGTTATTGTTTGAATAAGGATTTTTGAGAAGATGCTAAACGCCGTACCCAATGCCCTACCTAAGTTGTTAAAAACTTTACCGAATACACCATCGCTTAGTTGTAAGGCGGCAGTCTTGTCGCTCTTAAGCCTGTTTAGCTTATCGGCTCAGGCGCAGGTGAGCTTTGAAGGGCAATTTGAGCAGGGCGCGTTAATTCGTGGTAAAGCGCCGGCGGGCACGCAGATAAGTCTTAACGGTGAGGCTTTAAAAGTGACGCCAGATGGTCATTTTGCCTTTGGTTTTGATAGGGATGCGCAGCTGAGTCAAGAACTACGCTTGGTCTATCCCGATGGCTTAACCGAAGTCAAACCGCTCAGTGTCACTAAGCGCGAATACAATATTCAGAGCGTTAAGGGCATCAGCAATAAAATCATGAAGCCCGATCCCGTAGCGCAGGAGCGAGCGGCCAAAGATACGGCGCAGGTGAAAGCGGCCCGTGGCACGTTTAGCGAGCAAACGGCATTTTTACAGTCGTTTATTTGGCCATTAACCGGCAGGATCTCAGGCGTCTATGGCAGTCAGCGGATTTATAACGATGTGCCTGGCACCCCCCATTTTGGGGTGGATGTCGCTGCGAAAACCGGTACTGTGGTCGTCGCGCCTGCCGATGGCGTGATCAGCCTGTCGGTTCCCGATATGTTTTATTCGGGCGGCACTATGATTATCGACCATGGCTATGGCGTGAGTTCAAGCTTTTTGCACTTAAGCAAACTCTATGTCTATGCGGGCGAAACCGTTAAGCAGGGCCAAGCCGTGGCAGAAGTCGGCGCGACAGGGCGAGCGAATGGCCCGCATTTAGATTGGCGTGTGAACTGGTTTCAAATGCGACTCGATCCGACAACCATAGTGCCATCTATGGCGACTGTGCTGGCGGCGGAAAAAGCACAAAAAGTCGCGAAGTAACTCCCGAGTCTATCTCTTATTTACATACAGGGCGCCCAATCATTGGCGCCCTGTTTTTATGTTTGAGTGCTTATTGCAATAACGGGTGATCCGTCGGCAGATGGCGGATGATCCACAGTACCAGCTTGTGCTTCATATTTGGGCCATCTTCCTTATCTTTGGCTAAGGGTTGGATCAAATTATCGGTCACTAACAGCCGATAAATACATTCCACTTTATCCTTGGGCGACACACCTTTGTCAAAGTCATCAAAACCGCGTTTTTTAGCGTAGCCGATACCAATCTCCAAGGCGAGTTTGAGTAGCTGTGCTTCATGCTTGTGGGGTTTCATGCGCTGCGTCCTTATGGATATCACGGGAAGCCTGCTGGCATTCCCGTGGTCGATAACACAAAACTCGATAAAACCTAATGGCGAATCAAAGCGTTAATAGTCATACACTAGACTATTTCCCCCTTTATTGTTGCTGACTTTTTCTCAAACTGCCTGTTTTGTGCAAGCGATTGTCAGTAATTGGTATAGGGCTCACACTCCCTGCGAGAAGGAGCGCACATAGATTGCGGTTTCCGTTAGTCCTGTTCGCTGGCGATAACTGCTTTAATGCTGTGCGGGTGAATTTTGATACAGACATCGGCTTGTTTAAAGGCAATGGTGGGGTTGGCTAAGCGTTCTTTATCACCCTTGGGCGAGCTGAATTTCACTTTTATCGGCGCTTCGGTTAAGGATGCCGCTTGCCCTTGGAGTAAGGGCACAAGTGATGGACTCAACTGAGCCAGCTCTTGGCTTAGACCGTCGCAGTCCTGTGCCGTCGATGGCAGTACCAGTTCGATATGTTCCCAGCCTTCTTGTGGATAGAGGGTATCGCCGGGATAGGGCAGCTCGACGCAGTCAATGCTAAAGCTGCCTAATTTTAGGGGCTTATCCAGTTCGATGATAAGGATCGTGCGGCCATTAATTTGATTATCCGAGATGATCCGCCCGTGTGCGCTAAAGGCCTGCTTGAGTGCATCGGCAGCTGCGATGCTGTTCACTCTCAAGGCGACATGATCGCAATGCAGTGCCTTGTCCGCTAAGCCTAATCTGCCAAGAAACGTGAGGATCTTCGCCTCAAACTCTGGCCATGTCTGTTCTAAGGTGGTGTAGCCGAATACCGCAGCCTCTGTAGTGATTGTTGACATAAAACATCCTTAAAGCGGGGAATACAAATAAAAACGCCCATTTGACTGGGCGTTGAGTCGCATAGGCTAATCAAGCTTAGCGCTTAGGGCCAAATCTCAATGGGCGTGCCTTCATCGACGGCTTTCCACACTTCATCCATCTCGGCGTTGGTAATGGCGATACAACCGTCGGTCCAGTTGTATTGCTGCGCCTGCTCGGGCGAGAGAGGTGAACGAGGGTTCTGGCCGTGGATCATGATCATGCCGCCCGGGCGGATCCCCAGCGCCTTGGCTCTTAACTTATCTTCTTCATTGGGATAAGAAATGTGGATCGACTTGTAATAGGCGCTATCGGATTTTTTATAGTCCAGAATATAACGGCCCTGCGGCGTACGTTGGTCGCCTTCAGTTAACTTGTGGCCCGTCGGCAAGTCACCCATGGCAATACGATATTGCTTGAGGATTTTGCCGTCCCTTAACAGCGCCATATTGGACTCAGACTTAGTGATCACCACTAAATCGACTTTACCTATACCCGATGAGGCGAGCACTTGGGGTGAAATCAGTGCGGCGAGAGTCATGGCCACAGTAATTGTTTTAGTGAGTAGGGGTACGCGCATGTCTTCCTCTAAAAATGACGCAGATATAGGTTTTTCGCGCATCATACCGCAATTTTATGTCTATGTGAGTAGATAATTTTGAGCTAGTGGCAATTGCATGGCAGACTTTGGGGATTTGGAAAAGATAACGCTTTTTATCGCAAGGAAGTTTTCCCCTATGTCAGATCTGTCGCCTGAAAAACCAGACACCGAAAGCCCATTAAAACGCCAGCTACGCACTATTATTTTTGGCACAGATACGCCCGCAGGGCGCTATTTTGATATTGGCTTAATGGTCTGTATTGTGCTGAGTGTTGCGCTGGTGTTCCTCGATACAGTCGAAGCGGTTCACCAAGATTATGGGCACATCATTCGCGTCTTAGAGTGGGTGTTCACGCTGATTTTTACCATTGAATATGGTTTAAGGTTGTACTGCGCGACCCATCCTGTGTTGTATGCCCGCAGCTTTTACGGTTTAGTGGATTTATTGTCAGTATTGCCGAGTTATCTGGCGCTGTTTATTCCAGGGGCGAATTTCACCTTAGTGATCAGGGTGCTGCGCCTCTTTAGGATCTTTAGGGTACTGAAACTACTGCGCTATTTAAGCGAAGGTAATCTGCTGCTCAAGGCCATGTTGCAATCGAGCCGCAAGGTGTTTTTGTTTTTCTTCTCGGTGAGTTTAATCATCATGGTGTTAAGCGCCGTGATGTATGTAGTCGAAGGTCCTGAGAATGGCTTTAGCTCTATTCCCAAATCCGTCTATTGGACAATTGTGACAATCACCACTGTGGGTTACGGCGATATCACGCCGAAAACCGAATTAGGTCAAGCGATTGCGGCTTTTACTATGTTGCTGGGTTATTCGATTATTGCGATCCCAACGGGGATTTTAACCGCGGAAATTTCCCAAGAAGTGGGCCGGCATAGGGATCTGCGTTCCTGCAATCAATGTCATAAGATGGGCCACGATCTCGATGCCACCTATTGTAATCGTTGCGGTTGTGAGTTGGATAAGCTCGAAGCGCCCCACGGGAAAGGGGATAAGTAATTGGAGAGTCTTTCATTCCTTAGTGCGTTAACGGCACTAAGGGATGAAGGATTAGAAGGGATGAGAAAGGACGAATAGATTAGCTGGCGACGGCGTTCAGTGTGTCGTCTTTTACCTCGAGATTTTTATCCTGATTCAGCCCAAGGCTAGAGACTAAACGCAGCTGCATCCCTAAAGCCGCCATCTGTTTTTGTTCACGCTGCAAATCTTTCATAAACAAACTGATTTTACGTTTATGGCTGGGTAGCACTAGCATGAGGCCATCAGGAACCACTTGGATTTTCTCAAGCACTAGGGCTTTGGCAATTCGGCCTAAATGCACTAACACCGCCAAGCGCAGCAGACAGGCGAGACGAATGAGGGTGAGTTTGTGGCTAGGTTCTAATTCGGCCAGTAGTAATTCATTGGGTTTCTTACGGTGGTTGGCAATCAGTCTGGCTAAATCCTGTTGCAGCGCCTCGCTAAAGCCGGGTAAGTCGCTGTTGCTAATGATATAAGCGCCGTGTTTATGCAATGCCTTTGAGTTAATGTGCAGCCCTATCTCATGCAAGGTGGCGGCGTAGGAGAGCAAACGTGCATGGGGCCTTAATCCCCATTCATCGGCGACCTGCTCAAACAGCGCCATGGCGGTGTCCCGCACTTTGGCCGCATGGGGCATATCCACATGGTAAAGCTGGGCGATGCTTTCAACTGTACGGTGGCGAATATCTTGATATTGGCCGATTTTCGCTAATTCGTAGAGTACGCCTTCGCGCAGGGCGCCCGGACTAAACTCCAATTGCTCAATGGGTAAGCGCCTAAAAAAGCTGATTAAAATGGCAAGGCCAGCGGGCACGAGCGGCGTGCGTTTATCATCGACATTAGCAAATTGCACTTGGCTGATGTGTCCGCACTTAATCAGTTTCAGCTTTAATTGTTTGAGGCGGGCGAGGGTGACGATTTCATCGCCATGGTCTTCCTGAATCGCTTCGCAAATGGCTTTGACTGTGCCTGAGCTACCAAGCACTAGGTCCCAATCGCCGCTGAAATATTCCTTTGAGAGCGAGGCAAATTGTTTATCGGCGGCGCTTTGGGCTCCGCGAAATGAGGCTGGCGTGATTTGGCCATCGATAAAAAAGCGCTCGTTAAAACTCACGCAGCCACAGCGCAGGCTCGATAAATGGGTGGGGGTATTTTTTTGCCCGAGAACCACTTCGGTCGAGCCGCCACCAATGTCGATCACGATATTGCGTTTACCAAGCACTTGGCTTTGGGCAATGCCGTTATAGATAAGGCGCGCTTCCTCGTGGCCAGAAATCACCTCCACCGGATAGGGCATTATGCTGAGCGCCGCTTCAATAAACTGCTCACGGTTTTTGGCTACCCTCAGGGTGTGAGTGGCGACTAAACGCACTTGGGCTTGGTCGAGATTGGAAAAACGCTGATTAAAGTCCCGCAGGCAATTGAGGCCGCGCTCGATAGCATCCACGCTGAGGATGTTCTGCGTATTGAGGCCTGTCGCTAACTGAACTTGTTGTTTTTCTTTGTGCAATATTTGCAAGCTGCCGTCTTGCTCACGGGCGATAACCAGATGAAAACTGTTCGAGCCCATGTCGATAGCGACAAAGTGTCGCGGTTGTGAATGTGTGGCAACCAATCGGATTATCCTTAGGCAATCGAGACGATGATAAAGCCAGCATTAGCTGGCTTTGGCCTGTAATTCGGGGTTGTGGGCAAGTTCCGCCGCGTGCTCCGCTTCAAGCTTTGCGGCTTCGCGCTGGGCACTAAATTCTTGCTGCAACCGCTTCTCATAATTAATCAGATATTGATAAATGGCAATTTGAGAACGCACTTTACGTTTATTACCGCGGTTACGATAAGGATTGCTCTGTTCCTTATTGATGATGCGCGCCTTAGTGTTGTCATTGAACTGTAACGATAAAATATCCATCACCATTTGTTTTAGACGCGGATCATAAATAGGCACACTCACTTCGACGCGGTTATCTATGTTGCGGCTCATCCAATCGGCGGAGCTGATAAATAATTTATTTTCACCACCGGCGTGGAATAGCATTACCCGCGAATGTTCTAAAAATCGGTCGACAATACTGTAGATCTCGATGTTGTCGCTGATCCCAGGAATTTGTGGAATAAGCGAGCACATACCGCGGATCAACAGTTTGATTTTGACCCCCGCAGCCGAGGCCTCGTAAAGTTTTTGGACTAAGGATTCATCGAGCAGGTTATTCAATTTTAAGGTGATCGCCGCCTTAATATGGCTCTGGGCGTTGACGATTTCGTTATCAATCAAATGGGTGAGTTTTTGTCTCGCATCATAGGGCGACACAATCAAATGCTGGAAGTTATCGCGGCGGTAAGGATGTTCAATCAAGTCGAACACTTGCTCCACTTCGCGGGCGATTTCCTGATTGGCAGTAAACAGCGATAAGTCGGTATAGACCCGCGCCGTGCCTTCGTTGAAGTTGCCTGACCCCACGTGGCAATAGAGTTTCATCTCGCCTTGCTCTTCGCGGCCAATCAAACACAACTTAGAGTGTACTTTTAAGCTGGTGATCCCATGGTGAACCTTCACCCCCGCCTCGGCGAGCACCCGTGTCCACTCAATATTGGATTGCTCGTCAAAGCGTGCCCGCAGTTCAATCACGGCGGTGACTTGTTTACCATTTTTCACCGCATCGATAAGCGATTGCATCACATGGGATTTTTTCGCAACACGGTAAAGGTTGATCCGAATAAAACGCACCGCAGGATCGTAGGCGGCCTGACGCACCATTTCGGTAAAGTGGGAGAACTTATGGTACGGGTAGTTAACCATAATATCGCCCATCTTGATCGCATCGAAACTGTTGGCGCTGCGGCCAAAGCCCGAGCTATTAAGCGCGGGCAATTTTTCATTTTCGAGGTAATCACGGCTAGGGTTAGGGAAACCGATAAAGTCCTTAAAGCTATGGTAACGCCCGCCCGGGATCAAACACTCTGTCGAGCTGATGTTTAAATTTTCTTTTAGCATTTCGAGCATGTGCTCGGGCATTTCTTTGTCGTACACCAAACGCACTGGTTCGGCGGTCAGGCGTTTTTTCAAACCCTTAGTCATTTTCTCGAGCTGGGTTTGTTCAAGTTCGTCGGTAATATCGAACTCGGCGTCGCGGGTCAGCTTCATCGAATAGACTTCAATGGCTTCGTACTCGAAGAAGGGACCAAAGAGGTCGTCCACACAGTGGCGAATAATGTTATCCAGCAGGATCAAGTATTTTTTCGCCTTCGATTTTTCGGCGGGTAACTCGATGAAACGCGGCACATTTTTAGTGGGCACTTCCACGAGGGCATATTGTCTGCGGGATTTAGTGAATAAACACACGCACAGATAGGTGGCGTCGTCGTTGATATGCTTCACTAGGTCGCGATTGTTGTTGACGATAAGCGGCGCGATATGGCGTTTAAAGTGATCGCGAAAATGTTTTTTAAGCCAGTTACTGTGGAACTCGCTTAATTGTTTCTCGTTGATTAATAAAATATTGCGGCGGACTAACTCACGCATCAGCTCGACGTAAATGCTGTCGAAACGTTCCTGCAATGCCATCACTTTGGTCTGAATTTTGGCCATTAGGTGGCGGCTATTGCTGCGACCTTCCTGCAGCGCGGAGAGCAGAATTGAGCGTCTGACCGCGGCCACCCGCACTCGGAAGAACTCATCCATATTATTGGAGAATATGCCTAAAAAGCGCACCCGCTCCACGATAGGCACATTGGGATCACAGGCCTCCTGCAGCACCCGCTCGTTGAATGACAACCAAGAGATTTCTTTATCGATCGACAGTTTATCGGTATTCGGGGACACTGCACAGCTCCTTTAAGCAAGCGTCATGGCGCAATATACAATAGCATTCATCCATCGGAGTGCAATCAGATTTGCTACTGAAAAATGAAGGGATTTACAGACCATTTCCCCTTCAGGCGAAAGTGATATGCGCTCAAAGATACGAGCTGAATATGTCAGATTGATGACAAGTGTGACAGAAATGTGACTTTAAAATGAACTTGCATTTAGCCGCAAATTTACAAGGTAAAGCAGGGGAACTGTGCGGGGCTTCCTTTGGGATTGGGGCAAACTGTGTTACCTTGCTCGGCTTTTTGATTGTGGTTTGACTGTAGGGGTAAGCGGATGTTTGTCGGATTTGATTATGGCAGTGCCAACTGTGCCGTTGGGATCATGCAGGGAGATGAAGTTTCACTGTTACCCTTATCGAGCGATTCAGCTTATTTACCTTCCACTGTGTATGCAATGGATAGAGAGCTTATTGCCGAGGCCGTTTACCGTGGCTTGCCGCAGGCGTTGAAAGCGGATTATGCCAAGAAGCGCGCCGCGCAATTGAGCCGCGCCCGTATGGTGCGCCATGAATTAGATCTCGATGCTGAAACCCAAGCGGTGTTTGTGGGTGAGCAGGCCGTGGCAGCTTATCTTGAAATGCCGGAAGAAGGTTTTTATGTCCGTTCGCCAAAATCCTTCTTAGGGGCAACGGGCCTGAGACCCGAACAAGTCGCCCTGTTTGAAGACATAGTCACCTTAATGATGCAGCATATTAAAGTGCGCGCCGAAGCCGTACTCGCTGAAAAGGACGTCACATCAGAGGGAGAGACAAGCATTACCCATGCGGTGATTGGTCGCCCTGTGAACTTTCAAGGCATTGGTGGGGAAGAGAGCAACCGCCAAGCCGAGGCCATTTTAACCTTAGCCGCGAAACGGGCAGGGTTTGTCGATGTGGCATTTCTGTTCGAACCACTGGCAGCTGGGATGGACTATGAAGCCAGCCTCAGTGCCGACCAAACCGTGCTGGTGGTCGACGTGGGTGGCGGTACGACCGACTGCTCCGTGGTCAAAATGGGGCCAAAGCATCAGGGGAGTTTCGATCGCAGTGCCGATTGCCTCGGCCACAGCGGCCAGCGGATTGGCGGGAATGATTTGGATATTGCGCTGGCGATGAATGCCTTTATGCCGCACTTTGGTTTAGGCTCGCTAATGAGTAACGGTAAGCCTATGCCGAGCAATCCCTTTTGGAATGCGGTCGCCGTCAACGATATTAGCGCTCAGCGTGAGTTTGCCACCCTAAGCACTCGCAAGTTGATTGATGAACTCATTAAAGAGGCCGAGCAGCCGCAGCTGCTAAAAAGATTGCTCAAAGTGCAGCAACAACAGTTAAGCTACCAAATTGTACGACTCGCTGAGCGCGCCAAAATTGCCTTGTCGGAGGTGCAAACGACTGAGAGTGCGCTGGACTTTATTGAAGCATCACTTCAGGCAGAAGTGAGCCGCACGGGGTTTGAAACGGCGATTGAGCCTTCGCTCACCAAGGTTGAGGCGTTGATGCACCAAGCGCTGACTCAGGCGGCAAAGAGTCTTGCGGGTAATGGTTTAGCGCCAGAGGAGCTGTCCGTGGATGCCGATAGTCTAGAGTGCAAACCCGATGTGATTTATGTGACGGGCGGCACCGCGCGCAGCCCCGCGATTTACGCTAAAATCACTAGCCTTTATCCCGAAACCCCAGTGGTCGTCGGGGACCACTTTGGTTCGGTGACGGCGGGATTAACGCGCTGGGCACAAAAGTGTTTTGCTCAATAGGGAAGGATGATGAATAAGGATAAACAGATGAAAAGAGTCAATAAGGCTTTAATGTCTTTGCTGGCCGTGACGCTGGCGGGGACGCTACTCACAGGCTGCGGCGATGACGTAGGTAAAGTGAGCCTTGGGTTATTTACCACTAAAGATGTGATTATCGATGCCAAGCAGGACCCAAAAATCCCTGGGGTCACTTGCCATATTAGCCGTATTGAAGCGAACCTCGATTTTGCCGATCCTTCGGATATGGGCATTAGTTGTCGTCAAACGGGGCCGATTTCCGCCGCCGATATTGCTAACATCGATAAGAGCAAACACGGTGAAGTGGTCTTTACCGAATCCTTAAGTATCTTATTTAAGAGCTTAAAAGTGCGCCGAATTTACGATGCGCCTAATCAAACCCTGCTGTATTTATCCTATTCGACCAAAGAGACCAATGGCAGCCACAAACATGCCTTATCGACCGTGCCTCTATACGGTTCTCAGGCGTGGATTGACCCCGCAATAAGTGTGGCGCAGCCCAAATAGTAAAGGTGAATTGAAGGTTTACTAACGACGAACGTAGAACAAAACGAAGGCGGGGCAAAATGAAGGCGGGTAAGCTCCCGCCTTCGTTGTTTTCACATAATTTGTGTAAGCTTTATTTGGCCTTGGCGGCGAGTACGGCATTAAAGCGATCGAAGCCTGCGCTGAGATCGGCAATTAAATCATCGGGATCTTCGAGGCCAATATGCACACGGATCAACGGCTTGCTTGCATCCCACTGAGTGGCGCTGCGGATTTTTTCAATCCCGAAAATCCCTAGGATCAGACTCTCATAACCGCCCCAAGAAAACCCCATTTTAAAATGCTGCATATTTTCAACGAGCGCGGTCACCGCCTCCTGGTCCCCTTGCTTTAACACAAAGGAGAACAGGCCATTGGCGGCACTAAAGTCGCGTTTAAAGAACTCATGTCCTGGGCAGGTATCAAAGGCGGGGTGACGTAAATGGTCAACCTCGGGGCGAGTTTTCAACCAGTTAGCCACTTTAAGGGCATTTTTCTCATGCTGCGCCATGCGCACGCCTAGGGTGCGTAATCCGCGCGTGGCGAGATAGACATCGTCGGGGGAAGTCGTTTGCCCCAATAAATAACTGCGCTCACGCAGCTGCGGCCAGTGCTTTTCGTTGGCAGTCGCGGTGCCAATCATCACATCAGAGTGACCGACGATATATTTGGTCGCGGCTTGAATCGACACATCGACGCCCATCTCGAAGGGCTTGCTATTGATTGGCGAGGCCCAAGTGTTGTCGAGAATGGTCACTAATCCATGTTCATGGGCGATACGGCACAGGGTCGGGACATCCTGCACTTCCATGGTGATGGAGCCGGGAGACTCTAAAAACAGCACCTTAGTATTGGGGCGGATAAGCTCGCGAATACCTTCACCAATCAGGGGATCGTAATAGGTGGTCTCAATATTAAAGCCCGCCAGAATATGGCTACAGAGATCGCGGGTTGGCTCGTACACACTGTCGACCATCAGCAGGTGATCGCCCGCCTGTAAAAACGATAACAAAGCCGCGCTAATCGCCGCCGCACCCGAGGGATACAGCGCCGTACCTGCGCCACCTTCGAGCTCACTGATCGCCGCCTGAAACGCAAAATGGGTCGGGGTGCCACGGCGGCCATAAAACATTTCGCCATTGG
Source organism: Shewanella sp. GD04112 (assembly GCF_029835735.1). Classification (NCBI taxonomy): domain Bacteria; kingdom Pseudomonadati; phylum Pseudomonadota; class Gammaproteobacteria; order Alteromonadales; family Shewanellaceae; genus Shewanella; species Shewanella sp. GD04112. The sequence continues at coordinate 2,854,699 of NZ_JAOEAL010000001.1, read as the reverse complement.
TTTTGTTTTTGGCGGCGTGACGCATATCTTCCATTGTGTCGAAGACGATAGTCGATGCGCGAAATACGGGTGGGTTAATCACACCCTTGGTCCATTTTTTATCTCGACCGACGCTGACGATTTGGGTGGCTAGCTGATGTTTATCTGTCATAGGGCTTACCTTGGCGAGTCAGTTTTTATGTTGTTATCCATTGTGATGGCCGTCATCTTAGCATCTGCCCGTGAAAATGGCAGGAGGCAAACAGATGAGTTTGCCTCAAGTTGCAGAGCGTGGATTAGCTCAGCGGTAGGGTGACCAGAATATCGACCCCATCGTTTTCGCTGCGGTTGCGAGCCAAAATTTTACCCTGATGGAACTCAGTCACGAGCCGCGCAATATACAAACCTAAGCCTAGGTGAGGTTTGTCTTGGGCTTGATTGATCCGCACCGAAACCATGGAGTCGAAGATCTGCTCCGACATATCCACTGGCAACTGTGGTCCTAAGTTGCTGATAAGCAAAGTGGCTTGTTTGCCAACTTGGGTGAGGGTGACTTCGATCGCACTGCCTTGATGACAAAACTCGATGGCGTTGGCGATAAGCTTGTCCATCAATTGGGCGATGTATTCGGGCACGCCCTGCATCATCAAAGGTTGCTCGGGCACTTTGACGCTAAATTGCTGCTCAGGGTAGGTCATTTGATAGCCCTGCATACAACCGCTCACCACTTGGGATAGCGGGAACTTAGCCACATCGGCCTGAGTAAGGCTCTGCTCAAGGCGCGTTGCCTCACTCATGTTGTTTAAAATCATGCTTAATCGGCTCACCCCTTCTTGGGCACGGTCGACGTACTTTTGCGTGTCTTTATCTAAGGTTTGCAGATTTAAATGCTCTAAAGAGGAGCGCACCACGGCCACCGGCGTACGTAACTCATGGGACAGGCGCGACGACATATTCTCTAAATAATGGGTGTATTGGCCCAAACGGCCAACAATGCTGGCAAAACTGCGGGATAAGTCGCCAATCTCGTCCCGCGCCTTAGAGGGTTTTAAATGGTTACGCACGCGGCCTTGGCTGTCGATGGCATTCTCGGCCTCATCGCGCAGTTTGCGGATACGATTGGAAATACTCGAGGCGAAGAAAAACAATGCTAAGGTGCCCATGCTCATAATGGTCAAGATCACGTTAAACAGTTTTTCCAGCGCACGGTTACGCAGGGTGCGAATACCGTGGGTGGTTTCTTCGGCCACCACGGCGCCCATCACATTGTTATCAATCCAAATGGGGCTCGCGGCCGCAAGCACCACTGCTTTATTGTCCGGCGTAAGTCGCCAGGTCGAGCTTTGTTGTCCCGCGAGCGCCTTTTGAATATGGCTGCCGTCGAGTTCGGTTGAGTCTTGCAGGGAATCGATAAAATCCTTCGGTGGTTTGGTGAGGATTTTATAGTAGAGCGGGTGCAGGTAGTCGCGCTGAAAACGCTGCCACATCGAGTTGCTGTTTTCATCATCGAGGGTGCGCGTCCACACACTGTTGCTGTCACGGATATCGCCAGACTTCGCGAGCACACGGCCGTGTTTATCGACCACCCAAATTCGTGAGCTGTAGTGGCTCATCCCTTTGATAATATTCTCAATTTCGGGTGATGGCACTAGGACTGTACCGAGTTTATCTACGGTATCTAAGGCGGAGGTGCCGACAACCGCGGTCACATCGCGGTATTTGCTGTCGTTGACATCGGAAATCGCAAATCCCAGTTTGCTGCCCACCATATCTAAGGGGATACGCAGCTCGATATTGTAACCCACATCCGTGGTGGCCCATTGTCCTTGAATCCGGACTTCGGGTGTCACTGGCACGGTTTGCTTAGGGTTGGCGGGCAGCTCGAAGGCACTGATCCAGCCGGGCTGGGTCGTGGCAACGATATAGCGTTTAAATTTATTGTCGGGGGCAAGGGTCGCAATCGACAGGTGATCGTTTCTATCAACGCTTAAGGCATTCTTGCCGCGAAACACCACATTGGGATCGACCACCTGAAAAAAGGCATACAGATAACCATCGTACTGACCCACCATATGGGTAAAACTCAAGGTGAGCGGCGTGCTGGGATCGGCGCGCATGATGAGATTCGCCTCGCCGTACTGGATAAATCTGTGCTGATATTCCTGCCATTCATTGAGTTTGCCATCGAGCAGAATCGCGCCCGCTAAGGGGTAAGCATAGAGATCGCGACTCTTTTCAACCTGCTTTAAAAAGCTCGCCTGACCGTCGAACAGCTTGGGCCGCTCGTGCAAGGCGGTCGCTAAGGCTTGGGTGGTGCCCTCTAAGGTGCGCTCCTGACCGTGGCGCAGGTATTTTTCCATCTCCCACACATATTGGTACCCCAGCCAAGGTAGGCAGAGTAAAAACAGGCTGAGGCCAATAACTTTAGTGCGAAGGCCGAAGGGAAAACGTGTCATAGAATGCTGGCTAATCTGCTACTTGGCATGGTTTAGGCTAGGCTGTCCCAGCGATAGCCCATGCCATAAACGGTATCAATACAATCAAATTCGGGCGCGGCGGCCATAAACTTCTTACGGATGCGCTTCACATGGGAAGTAATAGTGCTGTCATCGACAAAAATCTTCGCCTCTTGCATCAGCTCATGGCGACTACGGACGTGCCCCGGGTGCTTGGCAAGGGCGTGCACCATCCAAAACTCGGTAACGGTTAACTCAATCGGGATCTGGTTCCAAGAAACCTGCATCCGATTGGCGTCGATAGTAAGCGGTCCGCGCTCCAGTAAATTTTCCTGCGGCGTTTGGCTGGTGGCTAACTCAGAGCGGCGAAACAGCGCGGCTAAACGCGCGGTCAAATGGGGGAAGCTCACTTCTTTGCTCAGGTAATCATCGGCGCCTAAACGCAGGCCGCACACAGTATCAAAATCGCTATCCCGCGCGGTTAAGAAGATGATTGGCAATGTGTTCGACATGGCACGCAGGGACTGACACAGCATAAAACCGCCGTCAATCTCATTGCCAAGGCCGATATCGATAATGGCTAGATCCGGCAGACGGGTATTAAACGCCAACATGGCAGATGGCCTGTCGGCATAGGTTTGCACACTGTAACCGTGTTGCTGCAACACATCCTTGTAATTTTCGCGAATGGCCGCTTCATCTTCCACAATGGCGATACGTTTCATTAGCCATCTTCCTATTGACTGCTGGGACTAAGTGTCTGGGGATAAGTTTTCGTGACTATACAGGAATTTATTTCTGAGAAAAGCTCCCAAATGCAATTGCCATTTTGTTGCCACAATTGATAGTCGCATTGCCATTTTCCATCCCCGCTTATGCCATGGCGCTTGTGTTTAATAAGCTCATTCCGTTTTACCCGCCGCGCTAATGACTTAGGCGGGTAAGCGCAGCACAAATCAAAAGGAATGAGATGATGAAAAAGACGCTGATTAATATCTTGGTACTGAGTGTATTCGCCGCGCCCATCGCTAGCGTATCGGCAAGGGTTTCCTTGCAAAATCAACCTGTGCTCTCCGAGCCACAGACTGAGATGCTTGAGCAAGATGAGGATGATGGCGAAGCGCTGATAGGTCTTGGCGGCGGAGCGTTACTTGGCGCCCTAGTGGGCGGGCCCGTTGGCGCCATTATCGGTGGATTTACCGGCACCTTAATTGGCCAATCGGTCTCCGATACCGACACGGTTAAAACCCAGCAACAGCATATTGCCCTGCAGCGCCAACAACTGGCGAGCTTATCGGCCAAACAACAGGCCAGCGAGCAACGCGCCGCCGAATACGCCTCAACCCAAAAGCAACTGGATGAACTGCTCGCCGAGCAACAACAACTGTTAAGTGAGTTGGCGCTGGGTATGAATGTGCAGTTTCGTACAGGTTCGTCGGAGCTTGAAAGCCATTTTTTGCCCCAATTAGACAATGTCGCCAAGATGATGAAGCGCTCGAGCGAGTCCAATCTCGAGCTGAAAGGTTATGCCGACCGTCGCGGTGATCTGGCCTACAACCAAGCGCTCTCGGAGCAACGTTTGTTAGAAGTGCGGGGATATTTGATTAAGCAAGGCGTAGCCCCTGAGCGGATCACCACCCAAGCCTTCGGCGCCAGAATGCCACTCAATGATCAGCAAGATAGTGAATCCGATGTGTTCGATCGCCGAGTCACTCTGACTATGCAGCCTAACCAAGGGCTGATGGCGAGCCGTGTGACCGAATAATTCAACAATATCAATCGTATTCAATCAAGATCAGGAGCCTTCGTGATGATCACAGGGAAAAGGGTAAAAGAAGTTTGTCAAACACTGGCGATGCTAGTGATCGGCGCCTCCATTTGTTGGGGGCTACCATTTGCGGTGTTAGCCTCACCGAACAGTGTGGGCACCTTATCGGCGTCGCAAAATATTGCCGCAACCTTTGATGAACACACGGCGAGCACATTGCCAGCGTTTAGTTTCGACGATGTCACCCAAGGGATGCTGGTGTATCAAACCGCCAGCGGCCGTTTAATGCCGTCCTTACCCGTGGACACGCAAGTGTCGATGCTGGTCTCGGGGCTGACCAATAGGGTGAGCGTAAAGCAGGTTTTCAGTAATCAAACGGGATTTGTCCTCAATGGTCGTTATCTGTTCCCTTTACCCAATGAGGCGGCTGTGGACTCACTGCGTTTGCACATTGGTGAGCGGATCATCGAAGGTCAAATTCACCCAAAACAGCAAGCAAAACAGATTTTCGAGCAGGCCAAAGCCGAAGGGAAACGCGCCAGTCTAGTCAGCCAAGAACGGCCCAATATGTTCACGACCGAAGTCGCTAACCTCGCTCCCGATGAGGAGTTGGTGGTCGAAATCAGCTATCAAGAAACCATTCATTATGAAGATGGTCTCTTTAGCCTACGTTTTCCGTTGGTGGTGGCGCCGCGCTATATCCCTGGGTTAACGCTAGGCGGAAACAATGGTGAGCGCGTGACCAGCAGCCAAGTCTTCGATGCTGACCGAATTATTGCCCCGATCCGCGATGCCAATAGTGAGGCCGATCCCGTGCTTAAAGCCGATATTAAGGTCAAGCTCGGTGAAGGCGTGGATAAATCCGCCGTAGTGAGTCCGTATCATCCCATTACGATTGATGAAAAACAGGGCCAACTGACGGCGGCCTTGGCTAATCGCGTGCCCGCTAATCGTGACTTTGTGCTGCAATGGCGTCTTAAGCAGGGCACCAGTCCCATGGCTTGGGTATTCAACCAAGCGGGCAAAACCCATGTTTCGCAGGACGATAATGCGAGTGCGGATAGTCATTCAACTGCCAGTGTCGATGGGAATAGCAATAGCAACAACACAGATAACTACAGCTTAGTGATGGTCCTGCCGCCCAAAGTCGATGCAAGTGAACAACTGAACTTGCCCCGTGAGCTTATTTTAGTGATTGATACTTCGGGGTCGATGGCGGGAGATTCCATCATTCAGGCGAAAAATGCCCTGCGTTATGCGCTGCGCGGTTTAAGGCCACAGGATAGTTTTAACATTATCGAATTTAATTCCGATGTGTCTTTATTATCGACAACACCACTGCCCGCGACCACGACTAATCTCGCCATGGCACGTCAGTTTGTGAATCGTTTGCAGGCCGATGGCGGCACCGAAATGGCGCAGGCTTTAAATGCCGCGCTGCCAAGACAGGCGTTTAACACAGCGTCGGCTGAGGATAAGTCGCTAAGACAAGTGATCTTTATGACTGATGGCTCCGTCGGCAATGAGTCGGCGCTATTTGAGTTAATCCGCAATCAAATCGGCGACAATCGTCTTTTCACCGTTGGCATTGGCTCGGCGCCGAACTCCCATTTTATGCAGCGTGCGGCTGAACTTGGGCGCGGTACTTTTACTTACATTGGTGATGTGGATGAAGTGGAGCAAAAGATCAGCCAGTTGCTAGCCAAAATCCAGTATCCGGTACTGACCGATTTGCAGGTGCGCTTTGACGATGGTTCTGTGCCTGATTACTGGCCCGCACCTATACCCGATCTTTACCGTGGTGAGCCGGTATTGATCAGCCTAAAGCGCCACCCTCGTGAGCCTCAGGAACTGGTGATCTCCGGTCGTCAGGGCCATAAAAACTGGCAACAGTCGTTATCTTTGCAAGCCAATGACACAAGTCATTCTGCAACTGATGTAGCGCAGCCAGCTGCGGGACTCGATTTACTCTGGGCCCGCAAACAGATTGCGGCCTTAGAGCTGAGTAAAAACGGCGCTAACGATGACAAGGTCAAACAACAGGTCACGGCGTTGTCGATGAACTATCACTTAGTCAGCCCCTATACCAGCTTGGTTGCGGTGGATTTAACCCCCATCACCAGCAATGCCATGAGCCGCGATGCTGTGGTGCGCCAGCATTTACCTTTGGGGTGGCAGCCAATGGGCGTTTTGCCACAAACATCGACCTCGAGCCGTTTCGACATGCTCTTAGGGGGCAGCGTGTTACTGCTTGCCTTGATGTTGGCACTGTCGATTCGTCGCCAGCAGCGGCAGCAACGCGCGCTGTCATTAGCGCTGAACGGCTGAGTCATGTCCATGAGTAGGCGCATGACTCAACAGATACAAATAGGGTTGCTGGTGGGATTGGTATTACTCGGCATCACGTTGTTTGGAAAAGGATTCTATATGCAAGCGAAAGCACACTTTGCCCAATATTTGATTGAACAAGCCTGGGCTAAAACCTTAATCGATGGTCAATCCCATAAACCTTGGTCCTGGGCCGATACCTATCCCGTGGCTAAGCTCTCCATCGAGCAGGCTAAAAGACCGAATCACTTCGATGGTCCGGCATCCAACGACAGCTTATATGTGCTGGCGGGCGCATCTGGTCGTAATTTGGCCTTCGGGCCAGCTTTAGTGCTATCGAGTGCGCCCGCTGGCGCGCAAGGTAACACTGTGATTGCAGGGCACAGGGATACGCATTTTGCGATGTTAAATGGCATCAGTGTTGGACGCCGTTTGGCGCTGCAAACCGCGACGGGCAAAGAAATTGTTTACCAAGTGGTGGCGACCGAAGTAGTGCACGAATCACAAACTGAATTGATGGCGCCAAGTGAGGATAATCGTTTAACCCTGATCACTTGCTATCCCTTCGATGCGCTGCAAGGCGGGGCTGAACTGCGTTTTGTGGTGCAGGCTATTCCGATCGAACCCGAGCCCGCTGCAGTACAATCCGCTGAAACGATGGCCACTCAGGCGATGGTTCAAAAGGTGGCCTAGCGGCAACGCTTTTATCCAAAAAATTATTTAAAAGCGTTGAGTTGACAGCTTTGTGCAAGTTCTAACATGAAGATAAGCATGTAAATAAGTCGGTGAGATAAGGGGAGGGAGCTAAGCTGCTAAAGCTCACGACAATCAAAGCATGATAACCATGGTGTGATGGGCATGGCGTGAAAACCGGCGTGATGAACAAAAAGGCAGAACCAGAGTTCTGCCTTTTTGTTCGAGCTAGTTGCTCATCGGCATCACCCGATTTCGACCTAAGCGTTTGGCTTCGTAAAGTAGCATATCCGCTCTTTCGATGAGGTGAATAGCGACTTGTTTTTCCTGCCACTGGGCGACACCGAAGGAGGCGGTGATATTGTCGATACGTTGGTCTTTGCGCCTATCCTTGAGGCTGAGTTTCTCGAGCCCACGGCGCATGGCCTCGGCCAGTTGCCGCGCAATACGCAGTTGGCTTTTCGGCACGATAATCGCAAACTCCTCGCCGCCGAAGCGGTACAACTTACAGCCATCCCGACAGGCTTCCTGCAAACGCTTTGATACAGCTCTTAATACTTGATCGCCCAGCTGGTGGCCATAGTTGTCGTTAAAGGCTTTAAAGTGATCGATATCGACCAAGATAAGACAGGTGCCCTCGGGGGCCTGTGCCAACATGCCGGCGAGGTCGGCGTCGAAGGCGCGGCGGTTTAAACAGCCCGTGAGTGCATCGTAAAGTACATCTTTCTCTGATTTTTCAAGCTTTTGTTTTAACGCATCAATCTCAGTCTGCGCTTTTTGTAACTGGGAAGTGAAATACTCAGTGCTCGAGCGAATATTCTCGGACTCTTTCACCAAATTACGCACTAAATCCAGCACTTGCTCGACGCTAAGCGCGCCTTCTTCAATGCCATTGAGTTTGGCAAAGTTGTTGTTAATACAGGTCTGGAACTCAGTTGCATCGAGATTGGTATCCCGAATCGATTGCGACAGCTCAGTGGCCATGGCCTCAAGGTTGAGCCGCATATCGCGAACATCCAACTCAACCGGATCGGCGACATACTGGCGAAACAACAACTCGCTACTGACTGGCGGGCAAGTGTTGTAGTGGGCGATAACCGTATCAAGCTGTGCGTTTAACGCTGGGTTTTGTTCGCCCACGTAGGTATACCACAGGGCATAATTGATTGGAGTGGTGGGAATTTGATGCTTGAGCATTAAGGGAACCGCTTTTTTAAGATTTAAGGCTGCGGTTTGTAATAAATCTCGTGACATGGATACATCCCAATAAAAATAACTCGATAAACTTGGTATACCACATTTGGGTAAAAAGTTTTGCTCGTTAAATCCCGTTACAACTAATGCCCAAATGCAGGCTGAATTACCTGCCAAAAGCGTTGGGGGATATGATAGAGTTTATCGCTAAAATTAAATAATGATAATAACTTGGGAGAAAGTCTTGAAAAATTTCATCCTTGCCGGTGCCCTAGGTTCCTTACTGTCACTGCCTGCTATGGCCGCATCTTCCTTCAGTGACAGCTTGGATCTCGGCCAGTATCGCACCGACGTTAAAACCTTAGCCAGTGATGCCTTCGGCGGTCGCGCGCCCTTATCTGAAGGCGAGCAGCTGACGATTGATTACCTTGAGAAAGCCTTTAAAGAGATGGGGCTTAAGCCGGGGTTTGGCGACAGCTATTTGCAGGCGGTACCGCTAGCGAAAATCACCGCCGATCAAAACATGCAACTGGATATCGGCGGACTCAAGTTTGCCAATGGCAGTGAATTTACGGCTAGAACCCAGAGAATTAGCGATAAAGTCAACCTCAGTAATAGCGATGTGGTGTTTGTCGGTTATGGCATTAATGCGCCTGAATATGGTTGGAATGACTATCAGGGCCTAGATGTCAAAGGCAAAACCGTGATTGTGCTCGTCAATGACCCAGGTTTTGCTACTCAAGATCCCAAGGTATTTAAAGGTAATGCCATGACCTACTATGGTCGCTGGACTTACAAATACGAAGAGGCCGCGCGTCAAGGCGCCGAAGCGGTATTTATCGTCCATGAGACGGCACCTGCCGCCTATGGCTGGGGCGTGGTGCAAAACTCCAATACCGGCACTAAATTCACCTTGATCGATGCCAATAATAATCAAGGGCCGGTGGGCGTGATGGGCTGGGTGCAACATGATGTCGCCAATAAGATTTTTGCTAAGGCCGGCATGGACTTCGATACCTTAAAGCAACAAGCCGCCAAGCCAAACTTTAAGGCCATTCCCTTAAAGTTAAAGGCGAATGTGAGTTTAAATAATACGATTGAGCGCGCCGAATCCCACAATGTGGCGGCACTGTTGCCCGGCAAGAGTCGCCCCGATGAAGTGGTGATGATGCATGCCCATTGGGATCATCTGGGTACAGTCATTGAAGATGGTAAGCCTGAGATCATCAATGGCGCCGTGGATAACGCCAGTGGCGTGGCGGGTGTGTTGGCGCTGGCACGTTACTTTGCCAAACAAGCGCAAAGTGCGCCGCTTGAGCGTTCGATTCTGTTTAGTGCCTTTACTGCCGAGGAAACCGGCTTAATTGGCGCCCAGCATTTCGCTCAGCATCCGAGTGTGCCGACCAAAAATATCGTGTCGTTTTTGAATATCGACGGCATGAATATGAACCAAGGTGTGGATTATATTCTGCGCTATGGTGAGGGGGTATCTGAGTTAGAAACGTATTTGGATAAGGCCGCTAAGGCGCAGGGACGGGTGGTGAAGGGCGATCCAAGACCACAAAATGGTTTGATGTTTAGATCGGATCACTTCGCGCTGGCCCAACAAGGCGTGCCCGGCTTGTTATTTATGAGCCTTGGGGATACGGATCCTGACTATATTGCCCACAAATACCACAAGGGCGCCGATGATTATGATCCTAACTGGACCCTCGAAGGGGTAAAGCAGGATTTAGAGCTGATGGCGAGCATGCTAACCACCTTAGCCAATGGCACCGATTGGCCACATTGGGTAGAGGCATCAGACTTTAAGACCAAGCGTGAGCAAGACGGTCGTAAAAAGTAATCATATTAAGCATAAAAAAGGACGCCTAGGCGTCCTTTTTTTATGCTTATCAATCTATTAGAAGGTATAGCTGACCGAAAGCATCGGGCCGATAAAACTGTAGTAAATGTTGTAGTCGGCGATTTGAGTATCTTTATTCGGTGATTTTTGGGCGATATCCACATCGACCTTGTAGTAGTTGTAGGCCACGCTCATGCGCCAGTTATCGGTGATATTGGCATCGATGCCGAGTTTAACATCTACCAGTTCGCCCTTTACATCATTGAGTTTGATGTAGAAATACTGGGCATGGGTCGTCAGCTTCCAGCCGGGGATAAATTCATAGTTGGCATAGATGCCAAAATCCGGCAAAGGTGCGGTGACATTTTCATCGACGATGCGGGGGATGGCTTGGCTACCACAAACATTGTTCAGCAGCTCAGAGGCATGGCAGACACCGATGACGCCTTCAAAGCCTGTCTTGATAAACATGGTGTGCAAACCAAGGGAAATGCCCACATCGTAGTCGCTGCCTTGGATGGCATCGTAACCGTAACCGAGGCGCAGAATATCAATATTTAAGGTGGAGTTGAGCTTGCCGCCAGCTTTAATGTCGTAAATGGTGTCGTTTATTTCGATTTGAAAGGGTTTGGATAAGGCTTGGGTTTCGGCGCTGCGGTGAAGTTGTTTCCAGTCGAGGTAAATATTATGCCGCTCGTTAAAGTGATAATTGACTTCAACAAAGGGTAAAAACTCATTCTCGGCCAGTTGCAGATCGGATTCATAGTCTAAGGTGAAGTTATTGCCCGTGGTCGGGTTCGTCACCTCCATATTGGTATCAGACTGTGAATAAAATCCCCCTAACTCAAGGCTCAATTCCCCCGCCAGCACAGGACTGCTGCCGAGTAGAGCGATCAATAGGGGTGTTAGACGAGTAGAAATCAACGTTACTCCAGTATTCTTCTTATTATATCCAGCGATAACATCAGACTTTTGTGCCATAAGCCATGGACATTTGGAGTGTAACAGCAAATTTCAAAATGTGAATAAAATGTTTTATAAATTGCCGTGTTTTGTGATTTAAAACAAAAGTAGTACGGCTAATAAGCTTGGTATGATGAGCTTGTGGGGCGGATCACGGTAATTTGCATCCCAGTGATTTGTGACGAAAATGTATAATCAGGCCAAAAAATGCGGCCCAGTAAAGACTGGGCCGCAGATAAGAGCTTAAGGATGCAGCATCACTTGCTATGCGTGTTAGCGGTAGGTGTCGAGGCGCTGGTATTCGTCGCGGTGTTCACTTCTGGCTCTGCCATTTGAGCGGGTGTTGACTCGCTGCTTTTCTCGTCCTTGTTAAACATGCCTAAACGGATGCGGATAAAATGCAGGATTTGTGCAGCAATATCCACGTTTAAGCAAGATTCTAGACCCTCGAAACCAGGGGATGAGTTGGCTTCACAGATTTTGTAGTGGCCGTTATCGAATAACAAATCGATACCCGCAACATCTAAATCCAGAATATTAGCGGTTTGTGTCGCCAGCCATTCGATTTCAGGTGTGATCTCGAAGGGGCGCGCCGAACCTCCCGCGCTGACATTGGCTTTAAAGCTGTCTTCTTGCCCACGGCGCTCATAGCAGCCGGCTACGCGTCCACCAATGGTAAATACCCTGAGATCGCGGCCGTGGCTGTTGGCGATAAACTCCTGCAAAATAATGTTGGCGTTTTTATTGGTCGCTTCGATTAATTGCATTAAATCATCAAATTCGCGGGCCTTATGGGACAAAAATACGCCGCTACCCTGAGAGCCCGAGAGGGTTTTAATCACCACGGGAAAACCTAAATGGCGTTCAACCAGTTCGATATCGACGGGGAACTTCACCAACATGGTTTTGGGCGTGGGTAAATTCTTCTCGGCCAGTAATTGCTGGGAAAAGAGTTTATCTTTAACGATTTCAATGGCTTTTGATGGATTTAAGCAGTACACCCCTAAGCGTTCTAAATGGCGAATGATCGCCAACGCAAAGTAAGTGGTGCCGGAGCCCATTCTCGGGATGATAAAATCGGGTAATTCAACGGGTTGACCGTTTAACAAAATACTCTTGTTGTCTTCTCTCGTCACGGTGAGATCGAACTCATCCGGAGCATACACTTCTAACTCAATATTGTCGGCCTTGGCTGCTGCCAATAGACGTTCAATTTCATACAATTCAGGTTTTAGCTGAGTCGCGGTTTCTTTATATAAAATCCACCCACGCATTTAATCGCAAACCTTCATTTTCATTCTTTATCCTCGGGTTCAGCTTCATCCTGAACATCATCGTCAATTTCGACATCCACATCGAATGCCGCTTCGGGCTCGGCCTCAGGCTTAGTGGGGGGCAAATGTACTGTGCCAACCACGGCATAAAAGGGTTTACCTAGGGCGAGTTTGCGGTACTTTAACCAGATCTGCTCTAACAAGCTACTGGGAGCGATGTTTCCTTTGATGACTTCGACAAATTGCGCTTCATCGGCGGTGACGGGGAGTGTCTTGCCTTCGTCGAGATTTTTCATGGCATGACCATGTATTTCAAGTAGTTCGGCTTCTTTACTGGTGAAGTCGCCACTGCGCTTAAAACCTTTCGGGAAATTTGTATCATCATAAAAACGTTTATGGGATACAAAGCTGGCAGCTGAGCCGTTCACCGTCTCAGAACCCTTGTTAGCGTTTGAAAAAGACTGTTCAGACATGGCTGTTACCTTCTAGTTTTTGATATACAAAGATTTGCAACTGGAGTATTGGCTAGTATTATTGATTTATAAATCAAAAAAATTTGCCAATGTTGGTCAAGAATTTTTATGGATACCGATTTACTTAAGACCTTTTTGGAAGTCTCCCGTACCCGTCATTTTGGCAAGGCCGCGGAAAATCTATACCTTACCCGCAGTGCGGTGAGCTTTCGGGTCAAGCAGCTTGAAAGCATTCTTGGCGTCGCTTTGTTTGAGCGCCAACGCAACAATATTCAGCCCACGCCAGCGGGCGAACGTATGCTTGGACATGCTGAAGCGGTATTAACCGCTTGGGAGCGCGCCAAGCAGGATGTCTCCCTCAGTCAGTTACAATCGACTCAACTCGCCATTGGCGCGGGACCAAATATTTGGGATGCCTATTTGCAAGGGCATTTACAGCATTTGCATGTGGGATTACCCGGCGTTGCCCTGCGGACCGAAGTGTTGCCATTAACTGTGATGACACGGCAATTGATGGACCGCACCCTTGATTTGGCGATTTCCTTCGACCCACCCAAACTCGACCAATTCGAGCTGGTGCAATTAGGCCAAATTAATCTTCTATTGGTGTCCAAGACCATGGATGTGGGGGTGAATGCGGTGCAGGCCGGACAATATGTCAAAGTGGATTGGGGGACGGCCTTTAATATCCTGCATGCGCAGGAATACGCCGCCTTACCCGTGCCGACTTTACATACCAGTTCGGCACGTATCGCCTTGGATTTTATCTTGAATAACGGTGGCTGCGCGTTTTTACCCGAGCATTTGGTTCAGCCATTGTTGAATCGCGGCGAGTTACATTTAGTTTCAGGAGCGAGCCCCATTTCACGCAGCGTGTATGTTGCCTATTGGGCCGAGAATGACCGCTTAGAACAAATCAAACAAGCGATTGGCTTTTTAGCCGATAAGTCAGCGGAAAATCGCTAATCAGTTAAAGCGATACATAAAAAATGCCGCATAAAAAACGCCTTTAGATGCTAATCCAAAGGCGTTTTTTGCAGCAGAACAAACGGCTAATAAGTGATACTTGGCTTTGCCAGATAAAAGCGCTCGTTAAAGACTGCGCTACATAACAGGCATAAAATCAACAGCGTATTAAATAACTAGCGGTAGCAGTACGACAAGCCAAGTAATACCGCAGAGCGCTAGGCTCATAAACACAGCGGCGGAGGCGATATCTTTTGCTTGCCCACTGAGGTGATGGATTTCACTGCCAACACGGTCAACCACGGCTTCAATCGCCGAGTTCAATAGCTCCACAATCAACACGATAAACAAGGTTAAGATCAGCATTAGTCGTTCCATGGTACTGATATCGACCAACAGGGCGATTGGTAGCATGACTACGGCCAGCATCAATTCCTGTCTAAAAGCGGCTTCGTGGATCCAAGCGGCTTTTAAGCCCTTCATCGAAAATCCCGTCGCTCTAAAGATGCGTTTAATACCGTGGTTGTTTGCTGGTTTCATAATAATTCCATCGACTTGGGCGATTGTTCGCGAAGCTTTTACCCATTCAAATCGCCTACGACTCGCGTGTTAACATTTGAACGAGCTTAAAAAAGAGGCCGCAGTATAGCCCGATAACCCCAGCGTATAAATAGCTAAGCCGACAAATTCGCAGTCCTGCTAGGGTGTTAGTGGGGCATTGCAGGATTCGCCGTCGCTCAGGCTTACGGCTAAGCTTGAAATTCCATACCGCTTTATTGAAGAGGCAAAGGAATGACTCTTACAACTCGCTTACCTTTTTTAACATTTGCATTTGTGCTGCGTTTCGCTGTTTTATTCGGAAATTACTGCGGAATTTGCGCTTTATTCATGGCCGTGAGTTACGCCAATCCCCAAGCGCCGAATATTCAATTAGCGACTGAGTTTTCAAAGGAGAATAGTGCCCATATCAGTGATTTTCTCGTCAGCGAAAAACTCGATGGTGTGCGCGGTTATTGGGATGGAAAACGTTTAGTGACTCGTCAGGGGAATCCCATCTTAGCGCCACGTTGGTTTACTGCGGATTTTCCGACCAGCCCAATGGACGGTGAGTTATGGATCGGGCGAGGGCGATTTGAAGCCATATCTGGCCTTATCCGCCAAGCATCAGCGAATGAGAGCGAGTGGCAGAATGTGCGTTTTATGGTGTTTGATTTACCCAAGGCAAAAGGAAGCTTTGAAGCGCGGTATCAGCAGATGCAAACTTTGCTTGCAGGTAAATCGGTTTACCTGCAAGTGATTAAGCAAGTGAGCATAGAAAGTGTCGAGGCGCTCTACCAGACATTAGACACTATAGTGGCGCAAGGCGGTGAAGGCTTAATCTTGCATCGACGCACGGCGTTATATATGCCGGGTCGTAATCCTAACGTGATGAAGTTAAAGCCCTATTTAGATGCCGAGGCCAAAGTGATTGGGCATATTGCGGGTAAAGGGCAATTTGCTGGGCAACTGGGGTCATTGAGAGTGCAAACCGCAGATGGCCGTGTCTTTAGTATTGGCACGGGTTTTAGCTTGGCCGAGCGTCAGCATCCGCCCGCAATTGGCACGCTTATCACTTACAAATATCTTGGATTAACCGTCAATGGCTTACCGCGCTTTGCGAGCTTCTTGCGGATAAGAAGCGACATACCGCCAGAGGATAAAGAATAGGTTGCGAAATTGTTGAATTTTGATAAAGATCGAATGCTTAACAATCGTTTTGCCGAGTATCGTATTGATTATTAATGGGCAATCAAATCAAGGAGTGAGTTTTGGTCGACAGTCAACATGGATTAACCCTTTGGAAGCAGCGTGTGCAGCAAGCCTTGACTGTGCCTAAATGGCTTAAACATCCATTCGTGACACTTAAGCAATTTTGGCTGAGCTTAAATCTTGCCCAGCGTTGTTACCTGTTAGCGTTACTGGCGTTAATGCTATTCCAGCCCGAAATTTGGATAGCCGCCATCATCACCGCTGTTGCCTTGATTATTGAGTTTTGGCCCAGATTTGCCATGGCTTGGCATACGCTAGCGGGCAAAGCTATTTTCCTGCTGTTTTATGCGGTTATTGCAAACTTCGCCCTCGCGGCCAGCGGCAGTGTCGTGAACGAAATCACCGGTGTATCGGCCTCGCATTTGTCCTACACCCATAACTTTGCCATTCTGCTGTATCTGCCGATTTGGTTTGTGTGTATCTCCATCCTTGCCTTACTCCTGCTGCAATTGGTGATCCCTTGCTATTTGTTTTTCCATATCGGATTGCGGATTTTAGGACTCGAAGCCAAGCAGCAAGGCAGTAAAAAACGATTTGTGGTGACAACCGCGCTGGTGCGGATGATTCTGTCTGTGGTGTTGTTATTAAACCTAGTTGCGATTACCGATGGTGAAAACTGGGTAGGGGATTTAGCTAAGAAAACCCAAGCGTTAAAACATGATTCGCTCGATAAACGGGTGGTTAATGAAGGCGAAACTATTCTCAAAGCCGAGGATAGTATTGAACAAGCGGGAACTGAACTCTCGCAGCAACCCAATCAAACCGACACCACCGAGACACTTAAGGCCTTTGGTCATAGTTATTACAAAGGGATCCGAGATTTAATTGCCTTATTTGCCTATAAATTTGAAGCCGATGGTCGCAGTCGTTGTGATAAATTGGCCGACTCAGTGGTGATTGAGCTAAATGACTATGAAATATTGGAAATCACCGAGTCTGCCCATGAGCAGTATGGTTACCATTTTGAAGTCAAAAAATGTATTTCCCCCGCCTTTGGACAGATGGCATCAACAGCTAAGTAGTAACACGAGAGGATGTTAAGTTGTTAGAAGATAAAGCGTTAGCAAAAGAGCAGCATGTACGACGTATCTTAATGGTCTGCATGGGCAATATTTGTCGTTCGCCCACCGCCGAGGCCGTTTGCCGCGCTAAAATTCGCGAACGCCGTCTTAATATCGAAGTCGATTCGGCGGGTACTATTGGTTATCACCAAGGGGATAACCCCGACAGTCGCTCGATGGCGGCAGGTAAAAAACGCGGTTTGAGTTTCGACGGCATGCGCGCAAGACAAGTGATTGATGCCGATTTTGAGCATTTCGATCTTATTTTAGCGGCAGATAATAGCAACCTCGCGGATTTACGCCGCCGTTGCCCACCCGAATATCAATACAAATTAAAGCTGATGTTGTCCTACGGTGATTGCGACACGGATGAAGTACCGGATCCCTATTACGGTGGTACGCAAGGATTCGAATTAGTCCTCGATCTACTCGAACAGAGTATGGATGCCTTATTAGATCAGTTAGCTGGAAAAACAAATTAGCCAGCAACAAATGCGTTGGGAAGGATTTAAGGCTTAAGTACGGTTGGATGCGGTGCAATTAATCGAAGCCAGAAAGCGTAATTCTTTATCGCGTGATAGGCATGGCTGTGTTTCTCCTGTGACACGCCGCCGTTTTTTTAAGTAGAAGCATCCCTGAGGCTTCTACTTAAACATCCTCGTTTTATAAGGTCACTGTGCCAACAATGTCAGTTTGTCGACTATTAAACTGTTTTTGTCTGGCTAAAAAGCATTTGTTCCAAAGCGAGATAAGTTTGTCGTCAGGTGTGTAGGATGAATTGTCATTGTTTCCCCAGTGACACGCCGTCCTTTTATTTTACAAGAAGTATCCCTATAGGCTCGGCGGCGGCATCTGCAACACATGGAAGTGTAAATGCCGCGTTCACAGCGGCCATGTCGCCAACGGTCACTGTTGCAACAATGGCTATTTTAATAACCATTGAACTGTTCATCTGGCTAAAAGCTTTAATGCCTCAAAGTGAGTTAACAAGTTGTCTGTGGTGCAGTCAAAAGCAGGCTTTCTTGCCGAAAAATTTTCATCCTTAATAACTCAACTATTGCAATTCATACCGATGACTAAAGGCTGGATAGGTATACAGTCATATTTAAAAAATGATAATTTTTATCCTAACTTTGTGAGCATTTTCACATTTGACTACAAATAAATTTTTTTAAAATCATGCATATATAAACAGTATGGATTAGATAATAGGTTTGGAAAATGCGCATGCGCGTTTTTCCAGATGGAGTATTTGGTAGAAAGCTGATAAGTTCTTTGCATACAGATAGTTAACTGTGCGCGTTTTCACTGGTCTAACGTGATAAACGCGCATGCGCACTAATAAAATGTTACACGGCACCTATCGAGATTGGCACTCTGGTCAACACGAATAATTAAACGTAGAAGGGCTCGGTATACTGCAAATGCCATGGACTAAAGAACATATTCAGTGGCTTCACGATACTGGTGAAGTAATCGCTATTTCAACAGGTGAGAACGTCCCTGTATATGAGTTCGCTTACGATGTAGCCAATAAAGAGGTCATGTCACACTGGGCAAGGCATTTCAGGAATCACTATTGTAGTGATGATGAAATAGAGATACTCAAACCTGAAGGGCAGACAAAAAAAGACTATTTGTTAAATCTAAAGTTTCCGCATAAAACTAAAAGCCCTGGACCAAGTATCCGTGCTGGAGATTTTGCTGAAATTTTGGTTGCTGACTATTTGATGTTTCTCCACGATTACTATGTTCCAAGAACTCGCTACGACCGGAAAATAATTGGTAATGAGTCATCCAAGGGTTCAGATGTTTTGGGTTTTAAGCAAAAGAATGAAACCCCATCCAGAAAAGACGAATTATTAATATACGAGGTCAAGGCTCGTCTTTCTGAGAACAATGTCAAAAACACTTTGCAAACCGCAATTGACGACAGTTCAAAGGATGAGGCTAGACTTGCGGAGTCATTAAACGGTGCAAAGCAAAGGCTGTATGATCAGAGAGATTTAGCTGGAATGGCTATCATCTCAAGATTCCAAAAAAATGTTGACCACCCATATAAAACAAAATTTGGGGCCGCAGCGGTTTTAACTGATAGTTCATGTTGCGTCGAAACTTTAGCTGAAGCTTCAACTAATGAGCATTCATACCCAAAGCATTTGGAGATGATTGTGATTAGAGGCCCTGTATTGATGTCTTTGGTTCATGCTCTATACGAGAGGGCAGCAAATGAAGCTTGAGTCGTCCTCAAAGAAAATGCTGGCAATTACAAAGTCGAAAGCAAAGATGTATGAATTTGCTATTGATGAAGCATCTCATATTGAGTTACCTGTTGACCCGCGTAAATTATTGATTACGACTATAGGGATATTGGGCGACCTGTCAGCTCTCGAAGCTCGTGGAGAACAACAGGTTGAAGAGACGGATGAGCATGAAGAGCTAAAGTCTGAGCTAATCTCAGTTGGGCAATATTTTGATGCTTTGATTCAGTCTCATCTGGCTGATGAGATGACTATTTATCTAAAGATTATAGGTTCGGCGGCTTACTATTTAGCGAACATGCCCGGTAGCTCCATCGTTCTGGCCAAAAGTTTGGCCTATAAGACAGAACTGCTCACTGATACTAATCTTGAGGGAATTCTGATATGGATATTGAAGTCTAACTTCGAAGAGGATTGGTATCGCGTTAAAGAAACCTATTTAACTCAGGCAATAGATGATGTCGGCTACGCCACTCGTAGTTTCTTTGGTTTAACACTTGATGCCCAGAGCTTTAAACAGAAAATACAGACCTTGAGGAATGAAGTGTACGAGAAAGGTTCTGATAGAGAGCTTCTATTTGCCGACATTATTTCTTCTATCTTGCTACGAAAACTAGAAAACTCGTCAATAGTCTGTTTGCCGAAATACACACAAATTCCAATAAAACAATGGTTTAATTTAATTGTTAAACCGACATTTGTTCAAGAGTTTTGGCCTGCTCAGAGGTTGCTGGGCGAGCAAGGAGTTTTTTCTGGTGTATCTGCTGTTGTGCAAATGCCTACGAGTGCAGGAAAGACAAAATCTACAGAATTAATAATTAGAAGCTCGTTTTTGTCTGGGCGCTCTGACGTTGCTGTAATAGTGGCGCCATTCAGAGCCTTATGTCGGGAGATTACAGCGACATTTGAACTGGCATTCGAAAGTGAAGATGTAAATATCAATGAATTGCAAGATGTTCTGGATATTTCCGCAAGTGATGACGAGCTTATAAGACTTTTAATCGGAGAAACTGATCAGGATGGATTAGCTACCAAGTCTATAGTTGTTACCACACCGGAGAAACTTGTTTATCTTCTTAGACATGAACCCGCTTTAGCAGACTCAATCGGCTTGCTTATTTTTGACGAAGGGCATCAGTTTGACACTGGAAGGAGAGGTGTCACCTACGAGCTATTGATGGCCTACCTCAAATCTCGCGTAGGTGATGATGTTCAGAAGGTATTGATCTCCGCTGTAATGGCGAACGCAAACTCAATTGGTGAATGGCTTAATGGAGAGACTGGTATTGAGATTCAAGGAGCAGGATGTTTACCAACAGTACGAAGTACAGCCTTCGCAAGCTGGCAAACAGCAATAGGTCAACTTCAATATATCGATCAAGATCGTGAGGCAGATAGAGATTTTTTCGTTCCTAGAGTGATTGAGCAAATAAACCTTGGAACGAGAGGCCGAGAGAGGAACGCTCGGCTTTTTCCCGCCAAAAACGACAACCCCAGCGTCGCAGCTTATTTAGGGGTAAAATTATGCCATCAAGGACCTGTTGCTATCTTCTGCGGTGTAAAGAGTACTGTTACGTCAATATGCGAGCTTTTAGTTGATTACTACGAAAGAGGGCTTCCTTTACCGCCACCTAGCACTTCTAGCGAACAAAGCGAATTAGACAAAATTGCTTACCTTTCCAGTTTGCATTTTGGAGATGAGTTTATACTTACTCGTTCGATTTCCCTTGGAATATTGCCGCATAGCTCAAACATTCCCAATGGTATCCGCGTTTCTGTAGAGTGGGCAATGGAATCCAATAAGTCAGTATTGGTAGTATGTACCTCAACCCTTGCCCAGGGTGTGAATCTTCCAATTAGATATTTAGTTGTTTCAAGTACATTTCAAGCAGGACAAGAAATCACCACGCGAGACTTCCACAATCTCATCGGGCGAGCAGGCAGAGCTGGATACCATACCGAAGGGAGTGTCATTTTTGCGGATACAGATGTTTTTGATAAGCGCAATGATTTTCGTGAAAGGTGGCGATGGCAAAGAGCGATGCATTTGCTCGATTTTACTAATGCGGAGGACTGCGCTAGTAGCCTACTGGACTTGATCTCGTCTTTTGATTTTGCAGCACTTAATGTTGATGTTATCCAGTTCATCGCAAATCCCGGCGACTATAGACAAATCTGTATAGATGTAGGAAATCAAAACGCTATTGATATCAGTTCGCTACTGGATCAGATGGATTATAAGGAAGCTTTAATCGAAGCAATAGAAAGCTATTTTTTGTCCTATTTGAAAGACAATCCAGGTGCGTCTCAAACGTTCTTTGATGAGTTGGCCCAAGGAACACTGGCTTACTTTTTGTCAGACGAAAATCAGAAACACCAGCTACGGGCAGCATTTTCACTTGTCGCAGGTAGAGTTCTTTCCGTGCCCGAAGAGAAAAGAGCATTCTTCGGAAAATCATTGCTGGGGTTGAAAAATCTATTCTTAATCGAAAATTGGCTTGATGAAAATTGGGAGGAAATAGCACAAGCGCAAAGCTCTGGTGAAGTTCTTTTGATTTGCTGGCCTTTGCTATCTCAGCTCAATAACAACAAGATGTTTCTCAAAATAAAGCCTAAAGACGTAATACTAGAATTTGCCAAATTATGGATTTCAGGAACTAGCTATGCTGATCTGCATGGTCACTTGGTTCAATCAGGCGTTTATTATCAAGCAGGGGCGCAGCAAAGAACTATTAAAATGGACCACGTAGTAGACTTGGCTGACGGTGCAATCTCTTTTGATTCTATGTTGTATGTCGGGGCTATTGCTGATGTGGCTGAGGGTAAGGGATTGGCCGACGATGTATTGGAGCATCTTAGGAGCTTGCAAACACGTTTAAAACTTGGACTGTCAAATCGCCTTGAAATGTGGCTCTATTCTCAGGGCTATGTTGATAGAGAGGTTTGCAAGCGCCTTGGTTCTGTTCTTAATGGCCAAGGAGTAGATTCTGATGTGTTCGATTCCGATATATTAAAGACCTACCATCAGGTTGTAAGTGAGTGTATTGGCGAGTTCCCATCATATTTTAGTGGTTAAGCCGCCGTGTAACAAAGCGCTACTATCGGACAAGTTTCCGCTGCGCTCCAAATTTGCCGCAGAGCGCAGCGTTACCCATAGATATTTTTATCTGAAGCAAACGCGTTTGAGTTAAGGCTTTAACTAGAAAATGTCCCCAAACGAGTTATATATTTTCTTTAAAACGTACAGATTACGCAGGTGCTAAGAAGGTGAACCATGGTCTTCGGGAGTTGATTGTCCGCCCTATGGTCACTTTGTGGCATCTATGCCATCGCGACTTTTGTTAATCTGTACAGAAAAATGGGCTGTCGAGCGTAAATCATTCGCCGATAAGTTTGCGTAAAGCCACAGTGTTAAAGCGTTCCTGAAAGTGAATGATTGAACTTGAGGTCACTGTGGATTTGAGGCTCATTAAGGTGAGCTAACCAAGGGAATGCGGGTTGTTAATTTTGCGGGTGAGGGCGATACAAAGTCTCTTGCGCGTAAAAAATCCTACCTAAGCACTTGAATTGGGATGACAAAGGGGCTCTACCAAGCGCCCCTTTGTGTTATTTTTTCTGCACGTATTGCTGTAATACTGCCAGCATAGAAGCACCTGATAAACCTATCATTAGCGCGCCATTCACGGCTTCGATTGGCCCCAGTAGTTTCCATTTTTCGCTCATCACAATATCGCCATACCCTAAGGTGGCGAAGTTAACTCCTGAGTGATAAATGGCATCGTGCAGATTATCGAACTCGCCTAAAAAAACAAACAAGCCGCCCCAGGTCACTATCTGTAACAGATTGCCCAGTATCACAATGGTGGTAATGCCAAATAGGCCTAAAACCCCTGCGACTAAGCTATCGCGGTCCAATACCCGCTTGTTGTAGAAGCGGATACACCACATGGTAGCGAGCGATTGCAACAACATATTGATTAGGATGATGGGTAAGCCAACCACTAATGCTGATAACATTTTATTCTCCAACCGGGGTTTCTGATGCGGGCCGACCCGCGGGCCAGCGCTGCTCGAGTACCATAAAACACAACCAACCATAGCCCGCGACTAATAAATACAGGCTACAACGCATCGCGGCGGCTAGCCACACATCCTTACCATTCGCACTGTCGGCAATGGCTGGGCCAAATAGGATGAGGGCAGTGATCCAACTATTGCTCCAAAACGAGGGTGGAAAGCGCGTAGGCACGACTTGAATCAGCCGTTGTGCCAGCCATATCGTCATTAGCGTCAGCAGCAATACCAACATCAAGAGCGAGGGCCAAATACTTAACCCCATCCATAGGGCGAATGCCAACAGGGCGCCCATAAGGGTCGAGAGCACCAGTTCTTTGCCCGCTTGTTTGGCATTGAGTAGCGTACTTTGCTGCGCGAGCATCACCGTTTTCATCACGGCGGGAATGTAAAATGATGGATCGCTCAGTGCCAGTAGCCACACAGGGATAACAATAATGGTGGCGCGAAGGGCCAAGCGCTTTGGACGTTCAGGCGGTAATAGTGTTGGTTGCTCTGCGGCGGCGATGGGTGAGGGCGGAAACAACGCGTGGGCGATGCCATTGACTAACGTGCCAATCAACACTCCGATGGCAATCAACTGGGCGATGGCCAGCGCCAATGCTTGTTCGATTAATCCCGCCACCGGGATCAGGGTAATCGCCATTGTCAGCAACATGGCTAACACGCCTTTGCCTGTGACCGACATCAGCATCAAGATATAGAGAAACAACACGACCAGCAGCACGGCCGCAAAGGTGTAATAGTTCAATAGCGGGACTAACAATACGCCGGCGGTCATAATGAGCGATAACATCACGCCACCGATAATGCCCTTTTTTAAACTCAACGCCTCACCGGGGCGACATAGGATGACCCACGCCATGATACAGCCAAGGTGCGGCATCGGTAGTGCGAGACCAAAACACACGAACACCGCAAGAGCAGTGCCAAGGCCAATTCTGAATACTGTGCTATCGGCGTGATGCATGTCTGGCCTCAATACAGGTATGAGAAGAGACTCATGATCCGAATATAGAGGGCGCCGAGCGGGTTCATCAGGCTGTGTTCTTCGGTATACACTAAGATATCCGCCTGACCACCCACCCGTAAGTTGGCCGCGGGTGGCATATCATCCGCAGAGAACGACACTTTGACTGGAAAGCGCTGCGCCTGTCTTAACCAATCGCGATTATTGCTGACGGTGGGGAGTGACCCAACTGCCTGTTTTTTACCATCGTCCACCCCGTAGCCGACACTGCGTATTTGTCCGCTAAAGAGCCGCCCTGGCATGCTGTCGAGTAAGATAGCGACGCGGTCACCTACTTGAATATTGCCGAGGTTGTTTTCAGTGAGATCTGCCGAAATCCACACATCGTGAATGGCGATGAGGGTCATCGCCGGGGCGCCCGCATTGATAAATTGCCCTACATCAGTATGTAAATCCGTGATAACCCCACGGCTAGGAGCAACAACATGGGTATTTTGTCTGTCGCGCTCGGCTTTATTCACTGCCGAACGGGCGCTTAATAGCTGTGAGTTATTTTCACCATTTACGCCAGCAGCCTCAATGGCGCGTCTAACATCGGCTTCGGCGGCGGTGACTTGGCTGCTGGCGGTTTCCCGTGATGCCTGAGCAATTTCGAGTCGACGCACTGAAATGGCGCCTGGGTCTTGGCGATAGAGGCGCTCTTGCCGTTCGGCATCTTTTACCGAATTACTGTAAGACGCCCGCATGGCTTGTAGTTTCGCCTCGGCCGCTTTTACGCCCTCGTTATTAGCTTTGACGCTATTGAGCATGGTTTCATAATCAGACTTGGCTTTGGCGAGCGCAATATCATAGGGCTCAGGGTCGATATCGAATAGGGGAGAGCCCTCAGTCACATCCTGATTATCCTGTACATAGACCTTCAAAATCTGCCCCGTGACTTCGGCGGCTATCGGCACGACAAAGGCTTGAACCCTTGCCTGTGAGCTATAGGGCGTCATTCTGTCGGCCAACAGATACCAGAACAGTAAGATAACGATGAGTGCCAGCAGGCCAAGCGTGGCATATTTGCTGGCCTTTCCTGGTGTGGGTGTACTGTCAGTCATTCACAATTCCCTTTTGAGTAGTCGTTGGTGGCTGGGGAGTTGGTGCTGTGCCGGCTTGGGGCGGGTTCGCATCCAATAGCGGCACCCATTCATCACGGGCGCGAAGCTTTTTATCTACCTCGGGGCTCACGAGTGGGCGTTGTCGGCCTTGCTCCCATCCGCCTCCCAAGGCTTTGTAGAGGGTGATGAGGTTGCCGATATGGGCGCCACGACTGTTAACCAGACGTTCTTGTTGGCTGAAGAGGGCGCGTTGAGAGTCGAGTACCCGTTGGAAATCTGCCATGCCTTCACGGTATTGAGTGTTGGCTATCTCAAGTGAGCGACTCGCGGCTTCACCAGTTTGTGTCAGTAAGGTGATTTCCGTCGCGCTGTTGGCGTAGGCAATGGCGGCATCATCGACTTCACGCGCCGCTTTGAACACGGTTTCACGGTAGACTTCGTGTAATTGCTCAAAGCGTGCATCTTGCACTAGGATTTGATTGCTCAACCGACCGCTGTCGAGGATATTCCAGCTAATCGATGGCCCCATACCCCAAGAGAAAATACTGTGGCCGCTGCCCGTGGCATTTAATCCCAGAGTCCCAGCCAAAGTGATAGAGGGATACAAATCGCTCTCGGCAATGCCAATCTGCCCTGATTGGGTCGCAAGCTGGCGCTCGGCGGTGCGTACATCAGGGCGCCGACGTAATAAATCGGCAGGCATCTCAGTGACTAAGGTTAATTGCCCTTCTGGGATCACGCCGGTATTGCTTGCCATTTCGGCTAAGGGGCCGGGCGCTCTGGCCAGCAGAGTACTAAGGGCATTTTGGCTTTGGCGCAGATTCGTCTCTAAGGTTGGAATGGTTGACAGCGTGCTCAAGTACTGGGTTTTGGCTTGTTGCACATCGAGCTCAGCCGTATTGCCGCTGTGAAACTGGTGCTGGGTGATTTCTAAACTGCGTTTTTGGATTTGCGCATTCTCATGGGCAATTTGCAGCCTAGCCTCCAAGGTGCGAATGGTGACATACAGCTGCGCCACTTGAGCAATCATCAACACTTGCACATCATCGTATTGGGCGATAGTGGCAAAGTAATTGGCATCGGCAGACTCGATACTGCGCTGAAATTTACCCCAAAAATCGAGTTCCCAGCCCAGATTAAATGCCGCGCCGTAACTGCTGCCCGAGGTGCTGTTGCCGCTTTGGGTTTGGCCCGCACCGAGCCACTGGGCCGTGGCTTGGGTTAATTGGGGATTACGCAGGCTTTCGGCGATACCAAGCTGTGCTTGCGCTTCGAGTATCCGCAAGCCTGCGATCCGCACATCCGGATTTTTCAGCAAGGCTTCGTCAATCAAACGGCTGAGCACGGGATCGTTAAGCTTGGACCACCATTGCCGATAATCGCTAGCAGCAGGAACCGTGCTAAACAGCTTCGAACTGGCGCTTTGCCATGTTTGGATTTCTGGCACGTCGGGCCGTTGATAGTCAGGGCCAAGCACAGTACAACCGCCGAGCAGAGCGCAAACCCCGCCCAAGATTAAGCGGGGAATGAAATGGTCAATTGTCATCTTGCTCTCTCAACGGCTCTTCGAGACCTTCATCCACCCATGCCATAAAGATACGGTAGCCGATCGATAAGAGTGTGGCGCCAATAAACATTCCCAGAATACCGCTGGTGGCCATGCCGCCTAACGCGCCTATCAGTACCACAGGCATTGGGGCATCGACTCCTCGACCTAGGAAAATAGGTTTGAGCACGTTATCCACCGCACCCGCAAGAATCAGCAACACTGTATAGATAATGCTGCCTACCGTGCCGTTGTCGCCAGTCATCCAGATATAAGCTATCGCTGGAAGAGTCACTAATAGCGCGGGAACTTGTGCAATCCCTAATACCAAGACCAAGATAAAGAAGATACCCACCAAAGGGATACCCGCAAGGGTCATAACAATACCGATCAGCAATGCCTGAATAAAGGCTACACCTATAACTCCAAGCGCCACTGCACGAATGGTAGAAGAGCAGATATTGACCAATTTTGCGCCGCGTTCAGGGCCTGCTATTCGAGTGGCAATACGAGTCGAACTTTGTTCACCGGCGCGGCCATACGCCATCATGATGCCAGCGATGATGAAGGAAAACATACTCATCAACAGACTGCCACTGATGCTTGCCAATGCATGAATGACTTGCTTTGTTACTTCGCCTAAGTGCGGTTGTAAACTTTTGACTAACGAGGGCAAATCGGTCGATGCTTTCTGCCAAACGTCATAAATTTTTGCTCCAACAAAGGGAATATTGGCAATGCTTTCCTTTGGTGCAGGGACTTCAAGGGTGTTTTGATTAACACTTTCTACTAGGCTGCCCATATTATCGGTCATGGAACTGACCATCATAATAGTTGGTAACACCAGTAGCATTAATCCTAAAACAATCAACAGAGTGGCGGCGCGGCCTTGTTTATCATTGAGCCGCTTAGCAATTCGCTGGTGAAAGGGGTAAATCACAACCGCGAGGATCACGGCCCAGAGCATGATATTTAAAAATGGGGAGAAGATGGTATAGCAGAAGGATGCTAGCGCGAGGAGCATGCCAAATTTAATGAACATGTCCAAAAACTTAGTGACGATACGATTTTCAACCGCGATTAATTCGTTGTTTTCGATTCCGTTGTTACCTCAACGAGTTATAAGCCGATAACTTGAATCACCTGCATGAATACAGAACGGCAGATCCCTAATGTTACAGTGTTGGTTAGGAGGGTAACTACTTCATCGCGACAGGATAGCCGACACCTTATTTAATGTTTGAGGCATTCGCTTTCCCTGTGTTGACTCCCATTCCTGCCATTATGCATGTTACATATTAGTTCAACTTTATGAAGAATTTGAGTTTATTTCATTATTAAAGTGTGAGGGTTATAGCATTAATCAAAAGTTCACTGAGTCAGAAGATAACCGCGGCCTAACGTAAGTTGCACAATAAAGGCACTCAATCGCAGGCAAGTTTCCTAACGTGGAACACGTTAATCCAAGGGCTTTTGTTCGGATTAAGGCTGCGCTTTATGGTTCTACCGAGTTTGTTGGAGAGGCGCAATTAACAACATGCGTGATGTCAGACGGATAAATCGGCTGCGGATAGATGTCGCTGTATCGGGAGATGTTTTAATTTTTTATCCCAACTATTTCCACTTTTAGTATTTCATCCCTAGGTGGTATGGGCACCAACGGGGTTTATCCGTATCTTGCCATGGACATTTGGCCCATTCTAAGGGAGGTATTATGGCCGAAATTAATGCAATATCTGAGGAAATACACAAAGAACTCGAACACTTAGCCGAAAAAGGACTCGCATTACTCAGTTTGACGGAGACGACTCCGCCGCAGGAGATAGTTGCTGCCATTACGGAATTGACGCGTGACTATCGGGCAAATCAACGAATGATGGATGATGATGTACTGTACGCACTCGGTACCTTGCTTGGCTGGCAATATGTGAGAGGGCTCAACTGGCACTGGGGCTCAGTTGTTTGGGACTTTGATGAAGCCAACGGCGCCATTGGGGTATTAAATCAGGATAACTCCTTGTTCAATAATCCGATTGGCTGGATGGATAATATTATGGCCTCGGAGGGGGGAGTACCATTTATGTTGAGTTACAACATGATAGCGGCGGGCCAAGCCCCAGTGTTCGAAGCCAATAGTGCTTCTGGTTTGTACTGATGGAATCGCCCCTAAGCATAAATCGCTTAAGGCTTATATTGTCGCGAATCGATGAATGCCTACGTCGCAGTTAATTTTGCTGTAGATTGAGTGAGATTGTTCAGCCAACCATGAATACGTGGGAGCAAATAAAAAGCCAGCGCTGAGATGGCGCTGGCTGATACATCAAACTGAGGGCTGTGAATACATTCTGCTGTGCGATAATTATTAATATAAATAATGACTTTTAATCTAAATCATCACTTTTAATCTAAATCATCACTTTTAATCTAAATCATCACTTTAATGAGTGACCTTAGCCCGCTATTAACGGGCTAAAATGATTAAAAACAGCGCTTAAACGTTATGTCGTTTACCTGAGCGTTTCAGTTTTTCCGCTTCTAGCTTAGCGGCTTTCTCGGCAGCTTTTTCAGCCAGAATGCGTTCCACTTCGGCTTTCTCGATTTCGGCCATCGCTGGAGTTTCTAGGGATAATAGGCCAATTCGACCAGAGCGATAGTCGTGTAACACGACTTCCGAAGCTTTATGTAAATCGATGCGACCACCGGGACGCAGGGCACCGCGTTTACGGCCGATTTCTTCGAGTAGCGCCATATCATCCTGAGGTAACTCGCTGATGTTATAACGCTCGCAAATTTCCTTCGGGTACGCCTTTAAGAAATAACCTGCGGCAAACAATGCCACATCTTCGTATTCCATGGCGGTATCTTTAATGGCACCCGTGACGGCGAGGCGATAGCTACTGGCTTCGTTATCGACTTTAGGCCATAAAATCCCTGGCGTGTCCGAGAGCACAATGCCGTTGCGTAGGTTAATACGTTGCTGGCTTTTAGTGACGGCGGGTTCGTTACCGGTTTTGGCGATAACTCGACCGGCTAAGGTGTTGATAATAGTGGACTTTCCCACGTTAGGGATCCCCATGATCATAGTACGAATGTCCTTTTGGGTCTTATCGCGACTCGGCACTAACTTACGGCAAAGATCCGGCAGCATTTTCAACATACCCGGTTGCAGTGTGGTAATCGCAGTCGCTTTTACCCCTTGTTCACGCTCAAGGTATTCAATCCATTGGGCGGTGATGTCAGGATCGGCTAAGTCAGATTTATTCAGTAGCTTGATACAAGGTTTGTCGCCGCGAAGCTTTGACACCATGGGGTTTTCACTACTGTAGGGAATACGGGCGTCCAGCACCTCAATCACCAGATCGACTTGAGGCATAGCCTCTTCGATCTCTTTGCGTGCCTTGTGCATGTGCCCCGGATACCATTGAATTGCCATGATAGCGCCTTGTTCTGAATGACCTAAAGACGCTTATTCTACCTTGAAGGCGGCGAATGTCATAAAAAAAGCGCCCGAAGGCGCTTAATTGCTTAATCTTGATGCGAATTTGAGCATCTATTGCTTGGGGCTGAGTTAAAGTACGCCCAGTTCGCGCAATCTTTCCATTAAGTAGCTGTCGGCGGTGTAACGCTCAGACAGCACGACCGAAGGATTCGGGTGTAAGAATAAGGGCAGAGAAATACGCGACTTAGTCTTATCCGTGCCTTCTGGGTTAATCACGCGGTGTGAGGTTGATGGGAAGTATCCGCCCGAGGCTTCCTGCAACATATCACCAATGTTGATGATAATGTTGCCAAAATCGCTTGGCACATCTAACCAAGAGCCGTCTTTGGCTTTGACTTGCAGCCCTGGTTCGTTGGCCGCGGGCAGTACAGTGATAAGGTTAATATCTTCGTGGGCGGCAGCGCGGATTGCGCCCATTTCCTCATCGCCCGTCATCGGTGGGTAATGCAGAATGCGCAGCAGGGTTTTGTGGCTGTCGGCAATCATTTCTGGCAGCGGGATAGAGAATTTGGCTTTAACCTCGTCTGGCGAGTAGGTTTCAATCCACTCTAACAGTTCAGAGGCCAGCGCATTGGCTTTTTCATAGTAGGCCAGAATATTGGTACGCAAAGAATCTGGAATACGACCCCATGGGTACACGTGGTAATACTCTTTGATGTCTTTAACCGTGTGGCCTTTTGCGGTTTCAGAAATCGACGCGGGGAAGAAGCCATCGTGGGTTTCACGATTGAACATAAACTCGTTCTTAGCGTCAGAATTGAAAAAGGCTTGCCACTCAGCGTAAATACTTTCGACCAGCTCTTTATCGATAGGGTGGTTAGAGAGCACACCAAAGCCCGTTTCACGTAGGGATTCGACAAAGCGTTTGGCGCTATCGGCTGCGCGATAATCAATGGTTTCTAATTTCATATTGTTTCTACTTGTTATATATGGTTGTTAACCAAACACTTTCTAAGGATAAAGGTAAGGAGTCATTGCCACTTATCTCATTATCGGTATGGTGCGCTAAGCCCTAGTGCAAAGCGGCCAAAATAGAAAGCATTTGGGTAGAGAATTGACCCGCAGCAAGTGTAGCTTTGCACTCTGTTTGGTGCAAACACTCAAGACGATGGACTGAGATTATTGCTGAATTTTCCTCCAGTTATTTAAGCAATGGCTCAATCAACAGGATTTTATCGACTAAAGCGGCTACTATGCCAAAAAGCCAATTCAGGCCGAGGCGGAATAAACCTGAGGAATAAACGGTCTTATGCAGGCGAACACTTTAGGAGCTAAAGGAGACTTTTATGAACAAACTGACTGATTTTGAACGCTATGTCATAGAAGAAAAGGGCACTGAACGTCCCTTTAGCGGTGAGTATTATAAACATGACGCCAAAGGCGTGTATTTGTGCAAAAAATGCCATGCGCCTTTGTATCGCTCTGAAGATAAGTTTAATGCCCACTGTGGTTGGCCAGCCTTCGATGATGAAATTCCGGGGGCGGTGAGTCGTCATGTTGACGCCGATGGTCGTCGTACCGAAATCGTTTGTAGCCAGTGTGGCGGTCATCTTGGCCATGTGTTTGAAGGGGAATATTTAACGCCGAAGAATATTCGTCACTGCGTTAATTCTGTCTCCATGGTGTTTCAAGTGGCCGATGAGGCGGCTGCATCGACGCATAAAACGGCCTTTGCGACCTTTGGTGCGGGCTGTTTTTGGTGTGTTGAAGCGATTTTTAAGAGTTTGAAGGGCGTGCTGAATGTCAGATCCGGTTACTCGGGCGGCGAGGCGAGCGATGCCGATTATAAGTCGGTGTGTTCGGGATTAACTGGGCATGCTGAAGTGGTGCACATCGAGTTTGACCCCGCGCAAATCAGCTTTACAACGCTGCTGCAGGTGTTATTTGAGAGTCACGATCCGACCACGCTTAATCGCCAAGGCAACGATAAAGGGCCGCAGTACCGCTCAGTCGTCTTTGCCCATGATGCGGCTCAGATTGAAGAGACTAACGCCATGATTGCAAAGTTAACCGAGGCAAGGGTATTTGATGCGCCTATCGTCACCCAAGTGGTGGCCTTTGAGTCTTTTTATCCCGCTGAGGATTACCACAATGATTACTTCGCCCTGCATGGAGAGCAGCCCTATTGCCAGATTGTGGTGCGGCCAAAGGTTGAAAAGGTAAGAGCCCTATTTGCCGAGCTACAAGCATAGGCTTAATGTGCGGGCAAATTGATGGATAAAAACGCCACCGAGAGGGTGGCGTTTTCGTTAATGCTTGGCTGATAGGCAGAATACTCAGCGCATTAGCGGGATTGCGCTAACCACTCGGCATATTGTTTCGCGTAATAGCTGACAATTAAATCGGCGCCCGCACGCTTTAATCCGATAAAGGTTTCGGTGACGACGGCGCGCTCATCGAGGGCGCCAGCCAGAGCGGCAAACTTAATGCCGGCATATTCGCCGCCAACCTGATAAGCCGCTAAGGGCAGGTGGGTTTCCTGTCTTAGTCGACTTAACACATCCAAATAGGGCGTGCCGGGTTTGACCATCAAAATATCCGCGCCTTCCTCTTCATCGAGCAGTGCTTCGAGCAAGGCTTGGCGACCATTGGCGTAATCGAGCTGGTAGCCTTTACGGTTTCCGCTAAGTTCACAATCCACCGCGGCCCTAAAAGGCCCATAGAAGGAAGAGGCGAACTTGGCTGCATGGGCCAAAATGGCAATGTGCTCAAAGCCTGCTTCATCCAGCCCTTGGCGAATGGCTTTAATTTGGCCGTCCATCATGGCCGATGGTGCCAGCATATCGGCTCCGGCTTTGGCGGCGGTAATGGATTGTTTAACTAAGTTAGCCACGGTTTGATCGTTACAGACTTCGTCATGGTGCAATACGCCGCAGTGTCCGTGGTCGGTATATTCGCAAAAACAAATATCGGGGATCACCATCATCTCTGGCGCGGCGGTTTTGATAGTACGGATCATCCGTGCGAGTAAGCCATTGTCATCCCAAGTGTCGCTGCCCTGTGCATCTTTGGTGTGGGAAATTCCAAAGGGCATCACATAACGGATGCCTAGGGCGTAAAGCCTTTGAATTTCATCGGCAAGCGCACTCTCGGGCAGACGGCTGATCCCCGGTAAGGTTGAAATGGGCACGGCTTGTGTGATGTGCTCCTCAATGAAGAGCGGGTGAACTAAGTCGCTTAGGGAAATCTGGGTTTCACGCACTAGGTCACGCATGGCTTTGGTGCGGCGCAGGCGTCTTAAACGGCGAAGGGGTTTAAGGGTATTTTCTTGTGTACTGCTCATTGAATTTCCTTATTAACGGTGTGAAAGCATCACGCGAAGCTTCGTGTAAGTGGGAGAGAGTAAAAACGATGCTTAGGACCTGCTTAGCTGGTGTTTTGCAGTTGCATAGAGGTGCTAAGTGACGTGAGACAAAAGCTTCAGCACTGTTTGCTCAGACCCAAAATGGAGGAAAAGTTTCCCAATATTTGGACAAAGGCCTAAGAGGTTTTTGAGTTAGTGATGGCGATCACAAACCCAGCGCTAAGCTAATCGATCTATTAGCCGCCGCTTTTAAGCCTTTGCTTTCGATTATTTGATGTTATCATTTGCGCCAATTTACACTTGGTATAGTGCAGGACCTAATAAGTCACTTTTCGTCTGTCCAACTATACCCACAGCGCGGTTTTTATATGACAACACCCCAAGACTCTGTTTGTATTCTCGCCCTCGACACTTGTACCGAAGCTTGTTCGGCTGCCCTGTATTATCAAGGACAGGTTTTTGCTGAGTTAGCCGATGCGCCTCGGGAGCATAGTCAGCGTTTATTGCCTATGGTGGAAGGTGTATTAAAACAAGCCAATGTCGGCTTAGATAAACTGGATGCCATTGCTTACGGCCGTGGGCCAGGCAGTTTTACGGGGATCCGTATTTGCACCAGCATGACACAAGGTTTAGCCCTAGGGTTAGACTTACCCGTTATCGGCATTTCCACCTTAGCGGCCATGGCACAAATGGCGATTGCTGAGCACTCTGCCGAGCAAGTGCTCTGTTGTATCGATGCGCGCATGGGAGAAGTGTACTGGGGTCAATTCGTTGCCGTCGATGGCATTGCCACCTTAGTCGGTAAAGAGGTAGTGAGTGCGCCAGAGCAGGTTGAACTAGCATTCGATCTTAATAAAGCCATTGTCGGCTGTGGCACTGGGTTTGATGCCTATCCCGAGTTATTAGCGTTAGGCAGCGGCATGACCTCCTTAGCGGCGGTGAAGTATCCCGATGCCCGTGCCATGTTAGCGTTAGCCGAAGCGGGTATCAAAGCGGGATTAACCACCAGTGTCGATGAACTCGAACCTGTGTACCTACGTGATACTGTGACATGGAAAAAGTTACCGGGACGTGAATAAACTGTTCATTCTCGCCTATGATACGTTAGAATCAAACTGTCTGCATGGATTCTCGATGCAGACATTAATTCCTAGTTAGGCACTCGTCACAACCGCCTAACAAGGTTAACTAGGCTTATAGGATATAAACTGGGCATTTCGATGCAGGTAAATTCGCTTCAAACGAGTTTGACACAAGCGGTTGCGAGTAATCGCCCCGCAGTCATACAGGGAATGTCGCCCACGGAAGCGCCGCGCCCTGTGATTGAGCTCGATGCGGTTTCTGCCTTAGCCTTTGATGATAACGCGGATGGTTCATCACAAAACCTACAATCCAGACTCGGTGCCCAGCTCGAATACGAACAAAGCACCCGAGGTCATCAAGGGGCTATTGCCCAATACCTACAAACGCAACATGCTGCCAAACGTGAAGAAATTCAGCAGATGGTCGGCGTGGATATTTATGCCTGATAGTGCGCCCGTGTCTTCTCAATCCCGTTTTACTCCTCGTCTAACTGGCGGTCTTCCTAGCCGCGGTTTGTTTATCATCGAACTGATGCTGGCACTCATATTGACGCGCATTCCTTATCTGAGCGTGCCTTTTAAGTGGTTAGAGAGCTATTTCCACGAGTTGTCCCATGGGATAGCGACAGTGCTCAGTGGCGGCATAGTGAGTCATATACAACTCTTTCCCAATGGTGCAGGGTTTTGCTTTAGCCAAGGTGGCTCGCCACTGGTGATTGGATTTGCGGGCTATTTTGGCGCAGCCTGTTGGGGATACCTTATTTATCTGCTAGCAACGTGGCCTAAGGGCATTCGCCTAAGCTTTGCGTTTTTAGGCGGTTTAGTGGTGTTAAGTGGCCTGCTGTGGGGGCGAGATTTACTGACTTTAGCCATTTTAGCAGTGCTGACGATAGTGTTATTACTGCCGCTAAAACTCAGCAAAAATAAACTCCTCACGCAATTTTTACGCATTATTGGCCTGATGATCATGCTCAATGCGCTGGCAAGCCCGACGGTGTTGCTCGGGCTCGAAGGGCAGGGCGATGCGGTACTGTTGGCCGAGCGTTCATGGATCCCGGCATGGATTTGGGTCGCCATTTGGCTATTTTGCAGTATCTGCGCCTTGTTTATGGCGTGGCGCCGGGTGGACTCAGCCATCTCTCGCTAATCTATGGCGGCATCATGCCGCTATGACTTCACAAATATTTACAGCCTAAATAGTCAACTTGTGCGGCTAATTCTTGGATTTTTTTATATAGACTGCTAGCTTAAGTCTTCGGTATCCAAGGAGAATTATTATGAAAAAAGTCACACTCGTCGCCAGTATGCTGATTGCTGGTTTATGTTCAGGTATGGCCTATGCCGATGAAGGCTTGGATAAGGCCATTAAGAGCGAATTTCGCCAAGCGAAAAACGCCAGCCGCGATATTTATCGTCATCCCGCAGAAACCCTCACATTTTTTGGTATCACCCCGACGCAAACCGTCATTGAACTCTGGCCCGGCAATGGCTGGTACACTGAAATTCTTGCCCCTTACCTTGCGCCTAAGGGGCAGTATATTGCCGCCAGTTTCGAAACTACCCCCAGCACGGACACTCCGGGTAATCGCTATCGCGCCAATGCGGGCGTGAAATTCGATACTTGGATGACGGCCAATAAAGCTTTATTTGGTAATGCAAAAATGGTGGTTCTCGACCCTCCGGCCAAGATGAATTTAGGCGCTGATGGCAGTGCGGACTTGGTATTAACCTTCCGTAACTTACATAACTGGGCCTCAAGCGATCAGCTCGAAAACGTGTTTGCCGCCTCCTATAAAGTGCTGAAAGATGGCGGCGTGTTTGGCGTGGTCGAACATAGAGCCAATAAAGGCATGAATATGAGCACGGGCTACATGGACCAAGACGAGATGATCGCGCTGGCCAAAAAAGTGGGTTTTACCTTAGCCGAAAGCTCAGAAATCAACGCCAATCCGAAAGACACTAAGGACTACGCCAAGGGCGTCTGGACGCTGCCACCTTCGTTTGCCTTGGGCGATACCGATAAGGAAAAATACCAAGCAATTGGTGAGAGCGATCGCATGACGCTCAAATTTATCAAAAAATCGCGCTAATCACCTGACATTAGAGGCAATATGTGGCAATCTTTCGCCCCCAAAAATCAAGTCGAGTTTGTGTTACCCCATATCAAGCTGAGTGGTCGATTGTGGGGAGCGAAAGATAAGCCGTTATTGCTCGCGTTGCATGGCTGGTTAGACAATGCGAACAGCTTTGAGCCTATCGCTGAGTATTTGCCTCATTATCAGATACTTGCCATAGATTGGCCCGGTCATGGCTTTTCAGCGCATCGGCCGGGACATTATCCATTGCATTGGATTGACTATTTATACGATCTCGATGCGTTACTGGCGATGTTGCCGCAAAAGCCGTTGGCCATCATAGGGCATTCGTTAGGGGGCATTATTGCCTCGGCATACACCGCAACCTTTCCTGAAAAGGTCAACAAACTGATTTTGATTGAGGCGTTAAGCCCATTGTTTGAGTCGGCGACTCAAGCGAAAACGCGGCTGCGAAAGAGTTTTTATCAGCACGAGAAGTTTTTAGCGCAAAAGCATAAACAGCTAAAAGTCTACGACAACATGGACACCGCAGTAAAAGCCAGAGTGCACTTAACGGGGCTGGCCGAGCCTTGGTGCCGATTGTTACTCGAGCGCAATATGCAACCTACCACCGATGGTGTTGCGTGGCGCAGTGATCCAAGATTAAGGCTCGACTCGCCCATGCGGCTGACCTTTGAGCAGGTCGATGCATTGATGCAGCATATTTCGGTCTCGACCTTATTAATCTGCGGTAAACAGGGTTTTAGCCAGTTGCAGGCGGCGCTGCCTAAGGCGAGGAAATGGTTCACACACTTGTCTGAACATATGCTCGAGGGCGACCATCATGTGCACATGGATAACGCCAAAGGGGTCGCGCACTTGATCCAGCAGTTTGTCGAATAATCGCTTTTGCTTACATAAAAAAGACGCTAGGTTTTTTGTTTTTTTTATGTGATGATGATCAAAATTAAAACGCCCGTATGATTTATGCGGGTCAATCAATAACAATAAAATGTAAGTCGGTATTTTAACTCGGTATTTGTCGAGTATTGACGGTAGTAGGGATACCGTGTCCGCAGTTGTGGGGATTTAGGAGAAAGTAGTGGATCAGCCTTGGATTAATCATTTGCCAAAAGATGTACCTGCTGAGATTAATGCGGATCAGTATTCATCGCTCGTCGATATGTTCGAGACGGCGGTGGCCAAATATGCAGATCAACCGGCATTTATCAACATGGGTGCCACGCTAACTTACCGTAAACTTGAAGAACGCAGCCGTGCGTTTGCCGCTTATCTGCAAAATGAATTAAAGCTACAAAAGGGTGACCGTGTCGCCCTGATGATGCCGAACCTGCTGCAATATCCCATTGCGCTGTTTGGTATTTTACGTGCGGGCATGGTGGTGGTGAACGTTAACCCGCTTTACACTCCCCGCGAATTAAAGCACCAATTAGTCGACTCTGGCGCTAAGGCCATTGTTGTCGTATCAAACTTTGCCCGTACCTTGGAAGAGGTTGTCGACCAGACGCCAGTTAAAAGCGTGATTATCACCGGGCTTGGGGATCTGCTGAGCGCGCCAAAACGCACCTTAGTTAACTTTGTGGTCAAGTACATCAAAAAACTGGTGCCTAAATACGATTTACCCCATGCACTTTCAATGCGCGAAACCCTCTCAAGAGGGCGCAGAATGCAGTATGTCAAACCCGTTATCACGGGTGATGACTTAGCCTTTTTGCAATACACAGGTGGAACGACAGGGGTGTCAAAGGGCGCCATGTTGACCCACAGAAACGTGGTCGCAAACGTTTTACAGGCCAATGGTGCCTATTCACCTGCACTGCGTGATGGCAACGAATTTGTGGTAACAGCCTTGCCGCTTTACCATATTTTTGCCTTAACAGTGAACTGCTTACTGTTCTTACATAAGGGCAGTCAAAATCTGTTAATCACCAATCCTCGGGATATTCCAGGCTTTGTGGCCGAACTGAAAAAATATCCTTTTACGGCGCTGACAGGTGTCAACACCCTGTTTAATGCGTTAGTGAACAGTAGCGATTTTGCGGAACTGGATTTTTCTCGCCTAAAATTATCCATTGGTGGCGGGATGGCGGTACAAAAAGCCGTAGCCGATAAATGGCAAAGCATCACAAAAACCCGTTTACTCGAAGGTTATGGTTTAACCGAAGCGTCGCCGCTACTCACTTGCTGCCCCTATAATTTAGACGGTTACAACGGTTCTATCGGTTTCCCTGCGCCATCAACCTTAATTCAAGTGCGTGATGATGCGGGTAATGTGTTGCCGCAGGGTGAGACTGGGGAGCTGTTTGGTAAAGGTCCGCAGATCATGAAAGGCTACTGGCAGCGTCCAGAGGAAACGGCCAAAGTGATCGATAAAGATGGCTGGCTTGCCACTGGTGATATCGGCAATATGGATGAACAAGGTTTCTTCTATATTGTCGATCGTAAGAAAGACATGATTTTAGTGTCGGGCTTCAACGTCTTCCCCAATGAAGTTGAAGAAGTGGTCGCGTTACATCCTAAAGTGATTGAAGTGGCCGCCGTTGGCGTACCAAATGACGCCAGTGGTGAATTAGTGAAGGTGTTTGTGGTTGCAAAAGATAAATCTTTAACCGCTGACGACATCATTAAGCATTGCCGCGCGCATTTAACGGGATATAAAGTACCGAAGCTGGTAGAATTTAGGGACGAGTTACCTAAAACCAACGTGGGTAAGATCTTGCGACGAGAACTTCGAGACGAAGTGAAGCGCGCGTAAGATTGAAGCCGGCAATGAGCCGGCTTTTGTTTTTATGGACGGTGCTTAACCCACAGGAACTGGAGAAGAATTTGTCAGTGTTTCAGTATGTGAGCGACGAAGCGAGCCTCAATGCCCTCGTCGCTCAATATCAACAGAGTCCGCTGCTCGTGTTAGATACCGAGTTTGTGCGCACACGTACCTATTACGCTAAGCTTGGCCTCATTCAAGCCTATGATGGCAAAACCTTAGCCTTAATTGACCCGGTTGCGCTGCCAGATCTCAGTGCATTTTGGTCTTTGCTGGATAATCCCAACATCATCAAACTGGTGCATTCGTGCAGCGAGGACTTAGAAGTCTTCGCCCACTATGGTCAGCGTCAACCTACGCCTTTGTTCGATAGCCAAATCGCAGCCTCTTTATGTGGCATGGGCCATGGCCTAGGTTATGCCAAGTTAGTGGAAACCTGCTTAGGTGAAGTGATTGATAAAGGTGAGTCGCGCACCGACTGGATGCGCCGTCCTTTGACTGAGGCGCAGCTGAGCTACGCCGCCAACGATGTGTTGTATCTGTATCAACTCTATCCGCAACTCGCCGACAAGCTTAAGGCACAAGATCGCTTAGGCTGGTTGTATGAAGAAGGTGAACGGATGACAGAAGGGCGCTTAGCAACGCCAGATATGGATACTGCGTACCTGAGAGTCAAAAACGCTTTTCAGCTCACCGAGCATCAATTGGCTTATCTTAAAGTATTGGCTAAGTGGCGTTTAGAAAAAGCCTTAGCGCGGGATTTAGCCTTGGGCTTTGTGATTAAGGATCACGGCCTGATCGCGCTAGCGAAAAAGCAGCCAAAGAGCATGGGCGATTTGCTCAAATTGAACGATTTGACCGAGCAAGAGAAACGCATTCACGGTAAAGATATTTTACGGGTGATGCAGACTGCGGATTTAAGCAATCCACCAGAATTAGTGGATGTCTTAGCGCTAAAACCAGGTTATAAATCGGCCTTTAAAAACATTAAAACCTGCTTATCTGAACTGTGCGAGCAGCATGCCATCCCGATGGAGATGCTGGGCTCGAAACGTCATATTCATGAGTATTTACAATGGCGTTGGGATAAACAGCAGGGTGAGTTACCGACAGTCTTAAGTGGCTGGCGTGGACAAATCGCCGCCGAATCGTTGGCAAAGCTTGACGTCTAATTTTAGGGCTGATTAATACATAATCTGCAGTAACATAGAGGTCTTGGCGTGTTGTTAAGACCTTTATCGCGTATATCAAGGCTTAGCTTATTTCGCCTAAGACTCTACAAAAGCGCAGCAGAAAGCGTCATCCCCGCGATGAGGATGACGCCAACGCTCGACTTATCTGTCAGGCAATGTGACGTTAAGTTCGAGTACCGACAGGTTATCGTCGTTCTGATCTAACTGCACAGAAACTTGATCATCAGAAATATGCACATATTTGCGGATAACGGCGATAATTTCTTGTTTCATCTGTGGAAAATAATCGGGTGTATCCCGTTGTCCACGTTGATGGGCCACAATAATTTGTAGTCGCTCTTTTGCCATTACCGCAGTGCTAGGCTTTTTCTTGCTTTTGAAATAGTCGAGTAAAGACATAATTAGCTACCAAATATCCGTTGTAAGAAACCTTTTTTCTCTTCCGTAATGAAGCGTACTGGCACATCTTCACCCAGTAAACGCGCGACCGTATCACTGTAAGCCGCACCTGCATCACTCTCTTGATCGATAATCACAGGCACACCCGAGTTAGAGGCCTTGAGTACAGATTGTGATTCAGGGATAACACCAAGTAATTCAATGGCAAGGATTTCTTTTACATCGTCAACACTTAACATTTCGCCCGATTTTACCCGACTCGGCGAATAACGAGTCAGCAGTAAGTACTCTTTTATTGGCTCTAAATTCAGTTCGGCGCGGCGTGACTTGCTTTGCAGCATGCCCAGAATACGGTCAGAGTCACGAACCGAGCTCACTTCAGGGTTGGTGGTCACAATAGCGATATCGGCAAAGTACAGTGCCATCATTGCGCCTTGCTCAATCCCTGCAGGAGAGTCACAAATAATAAAATCAAATTCTTTGGCTAAATCATCGAGTACACGACCCACGCCTTCTTTGGTCAGTGCATCTTTATCGCGGGTTTGCGATGCAGGCAGTACAAACAGTTTTTCACAGCGTTTGTCTTTAATCAGTGCCTGATTTAAATTGGCTTCACCGTTGATCACATTGACAAAATCATAGACAACGCGGCGCTCGCAGCCCATGATCAAATCTAAGTTACGTAAGCCTATATCGAAATCGATAACAACAGTTTTATGCCCTTGTATTGCAAGTCCAGTTGCAATCGCCGCACTGGATGTGGTCTTACCAACACCACCTTTACCTGAAGTGACAACAATAATTTGTGCCATGTTTCTCTCTATCCTTCTTTATGCCATTTAGAGGGGCAATGATTCAACGATAAGCGACTCGCCATTTAAGCGAATGCAGCCGCTTTTATCTGAGCTATGTTGTTGTAGATTTTCAGCGAGCCAATATTGCCCTGCTATTGAAACTAATTCGGCCTCGAGGGAATGGGCGATGATTACCGCGCTGCTGTCGCCGGCCGCGCCCGCCATGGCTTTTCCCCGTAATGCGCCATAGATATGAATGCTACCATCGGCAATGACTTCAGCGCCATTACCTACGGCACCAAATATGATTAAATCACCATTTTTTGCATAGACCTGCTGGCCTGAGCGGATATTTTGCTTCAAAACCTTCGTTTGACGCGGTGCAGGCGGGGGCGTCACGCTTTGTTTGCCCGCTTTGACGATAGCAAGGCCTAGGGTCTTGGCTTGATTGCTGAGGGCGGTCGTTGCCCCGGTGATCCCCACGATAACGAGCTGGCGGGAAAGTAATAACTCTTTTAAGCCATGTAAATTGAAATCATTATCTTGGATGGCGCTGAGATTGACGACTAAAGGGGCACCCAGAAAAAATTGAGGGGCTTGTGCCAATTTGCTATCTAATTCAGCCATGACAGCATTTAAGTCGCTGCTATTGATATGAAGC
Organism: Shewanella sp. GD04112; assembly: GCF_029835735.1. Classification (NCBI taxonomy): domain Bacteria; kingdom Pseudomonadati; phylum Pseudomonadota; class Gammaproteobacteria; order Alteromonadales; family Shewanellaceae; genus Shewanella; species Shewanella sp. GD04112. The sequence goes on along the minus strand of NZ_JAOEAL010000001.1, from coordinate 2,812,143 downwards.
ACTGAAAGAGTAAAAGAAGCGCCTTTTAACTCTAAGCTAGGTTTTGACATCCCGGCACTATTCTCCAGAAATCATCAGTCGGTTCGCTGATTTTACAATTAAATTACTAGGCGACCATGTTATAGTGTGCCCCATTGACTGGCAAGTTTGAACTATTGGATATTTATACTCTTATGCTATGTGCGGTTTATAAAAGTAGTCGAAAGGCTGACACTTACTTATTTGTGAACAAAAGGGACTGTTTTGATGATGTTCCCCAAGCGTTGTTGGAGATGTTTGGTGTGCCTCAGTTAGTGATGGTGTTCCCCATCGCTAAGCGTGAATCCCTCGGTATCGCCGATATTCAAAAGGTCAGAGCAGCGCTCGAGGAAAAGGGTTTTTATTTACAAATTCCGCCACCGCAGGTTAATTTATTGGCCGAACACAGAGAAAGCCTTGGGATTAAAGACTAGCCCATAAACTGCGGACAAAGGTATATGCCAAAGACCCTCCTTCAACGCGTTGCAGCATGTACATTGATTTTCTTGCCCTTGATAAGCCATAGCGCGCTAGGGCAAGACGCCTCCTTCAACGATTACCTCCTTAAGCTTAAGCAAGAGGCGAGTGCCCAAGGCATTAGCCAAGCGACGATCAATACGGCTTTTCCGCAGATAAAACGCTTTAAAAAAGCCAATGTGGCCGCAGCGCCAAGCCAATCTAAAACCCTTGAAACCTATTTGCCAGAAGTGGTGCCGGAATGGAAGGTGGATACGGCGCGCGTACTCTTTAACGAGCATGAAGTGCTATTGAGCAATATTGCCGACAAGTATCAAGTGCAGCCGCGGTTTTTAGTGGCGCTCTGGGGCTTAGTGTCTAACTTTGGGGATGCGTCGGGGGATTATCCTGTACTGTCTGTGATGGCGTCGTTAGCCTTTACTGGCGAAGATACGGCGCGTTACCAACGGGAGTTTATGGCTGCGCTTTCCATCATGGATAAAGAGCAACTTAAGTTTGATGATCTTAAAAGCAATGACAAAGGCTTTATGGGGCAAACCCAATTGCTACCGAGTGAATATTTAGCCTACGGCCAAGATGGCGACGGTGATGGTAAAAAAGACATTTGGCATAATGTGGCCGATGCGTTTGCCTCTGCCGCGAATCTGCTTAAGCAGCAGGGCTGGAATGGTGAAGATACTTGGGGACGTCAGGTTCAAGCACCGGCGGATATTAAGACCGAGTTTATCGGACTCAATCAATCACAGACCCTAGCCAAGTGGCAACAGCTCGGTGTCAGGCGGTTCGATAATACGGATTTACCGAATCGTGAGGATATTCATGCTTCGCTTATCATGCCCGACGGTGTTAAGGGCCGAAAATATCTGGTCTATGGCAATTACCGCGCCTTAATGCACTGGCAAGCGGTGAATTATTTAGGCGAGGGCGATTATTTTGGCATCTCTGTGGTGCATTTATCGGAGAGAATTAAGACTCCCCAGTAAATTGGTGTAAAATGGCCCGCATTAAGCGGGTTTTTTATATGAAGATAAGCGTAAACATGGCATTTTGGCAGAATAAAGCGTTAACCGAGTTGACGTCGCAGGAGTGGGAGTCCCTCTGCGATGGTTGTGGTAAGTGTTGTTTAAACAAGTTGATCGATGATGAAACCGAAGAGCTGTATTACACCAATGCGGCTTGCCTACTGCTCGATCATCAAAGTGCCAGCTGTAAGCATTATAGTGACCGTTTCAGCCATGTTCCCCAATGTACTGTGATCACTCCGCAAAACGTCCATGAACTGACGTGGTTACCCGATAGCTGCGCCTATCGTCGTTTAGCCGCTGGTCGAGACTTGCCAAGCTGGCATCTATTACTCACGGGCTCTAAAGAGGCCATGCACCTTGCGGGTATGTCGATTCAAGGCAAGGTGGTGGATGAGCGCAGGGTGAAAGATATTGAAGATCATATCGTGCTGTGGCCGCTGAAAGATCTAGATTAACGCTATTACAGCAGCTTTTGTCTCTAATAACTGACGTTAATAAACAATCAGATGTGAATAAACAAAAAGGAGCAACTAACCATTGGGTTGATTGCTCCTTTTTCTATCTAGGGGTTAAAACCAAAGTCTTATCTATGAAGGAATGGATGCGTTATTGCTGTACCACAGCTAAGTAATGCCACTGTATTCATCGATTAGATAAAGTACTTATTCAACGATAATGACTATTTTTCAACGGTAATTACTATTTTTCAATAATAGTCACTTTTTCGATAATAATCGGCTCACGGGGCACGTCCTCATGGCCTGCAACACGGGTGGTTTTTACGCCTTCAATTTGCAGCAAGACCTCGAGTCCTGCGGTGACTTTACCAAATACCGCATAACCCCAACCGTTGTTCGTGGTTGCAGTGTGGTCGAGGAACTCGTTGTTGGCCGTATTGATAAAAAACTGCGCGGTTGCCGAGTGCGGTGCATCGGTGCGGGCCATGGCAATTGTGGCAAACACATTCGATAGGCCTTTATTGGCTTCGTTAACAATCGGCTCGTGGGTGGGTTTTTCCTTCATTTTGGCGGTAAAACCACCGCCTTGGATCATAAAGCCTTTGACCACTCGATGGAAAATAGTGTGCTCATAAAAACCTTCCTGGCAGTAGCGGATAAAGTTTTTGGCGGTAACGGGCGCACGCTCCATATCGAGTTCGATACTGATATCACCTAGGTTGGTTGTAAAAATAATCGTCATATTTGCTTCTGCTCTTTTGAGTTAATTCGTTGATAAGCTGCTAATTCACTTAGTGCTTTTGTGCCAAGGATTTGCATGGGGTTCGCTATCGCCCTGTGGCTTGATGCTGTTTTGCCATGGATTACCTTGCAGTGGATTCGCAGGGCGGCTATTTGAGCGAGCACCTGAGTGAGTATCTGAGCGACTATCAGTCCCTGTTTTTTGGGCTTTAGGCGCTGGAGCCGCCTTGGCACTGCGATGCTTCTTGGCTTGTGTCGCCTCAAAGGTGCCCGGTTTGCCACTCGAATAGGGGCGAGATTGTAGGTTGGTCTCGGCGGGGCTATTAGGCTTACGCTCTGTTTTAGACGCGGATTTAGGCACAAAATCGAGTATAGAAATCGGCACGACTTTTTTCGGCTCAAAGCCAGCAATCTCCCTGCGCACGATAACATGACCTAAGCGACGTTCGATGGCGCATAGGTTTCTGAAATCATCCTTAGAAACAAAGGAAATCGCTTCCCCTTGGTTACCCGCACGTCCGGTACGGCCAATGCGGTGAATATAGTCGTCGGCTTCATCGGGTAAGTCGTAGTTAATCACCCGCGCTAAGGCATCGATATCAATACCGCGTGAGGCCACACCCGTAGCGACCAAGAAGGAGACTTTACCCGCTTTAAAATCGATAAGCAGTTGTTCGCGCACCGCTTGGCTACGCCCACTGTGAAAAGCTTCTGCAACAATGCCACGCTTTTCTAACTGGCTAACCAATTTGGCAGCGCCGTGTTTGGTTTGGATAAAAATTAATGCCTGTGACCAGTTTTGTTCTTGGATCAAATGGCTCAACAGCGCCGACTTTTTATCTTTATCGACCGTGGTCAACCATTGGTCAATATGAGTCGATGCTGCGCTCTTACGGCTGATTTCAATCTCGATGGCGTCCGGAATCGCGGATTTCGCCAGCGCTTTCACCTGTTTCGATAAGGTGGCTGAAAATAAGAGGTTTTGTCGCTGCTCGGGCAGCTTTTCGATGATGCTATTAATATCTTCGATAAAGCCCATATCGAGCATGCGGTCGGCTTCGTCGAGCACCAATACTGAGACCTCATCGAAACGAATGGCCCTTTGGGTATACATGTCGAGCAAACGACCTGGCGTGGCCACCAGTAAATCGACGCCTTCAATCAGCCGTTTCTTTTGCGGCGCGGCGTCGACACCACCATACATCGCCATGGCCGTTAAGGGTAAATACTTGGCGTATTGGTTGATATTTTCTTCGACCTGAAGCGCCAATTCACGTGTGGGGGTGAGTATGATGGCTCGCACGCGCTTAGGGCGGATCTTGGGCGCGTCAGCGAATCTGTGCAGTAGCGGCAGCACAAAACTGGCGGTTTTACCTGTGCCCGTTTGCGCCGCGGCAAGCACATTCTTGCCCGCTAAAATGCTGGGAATGGCCTTTGTCTGTATCGGCGTGGGGTTCGTGTAACCCAGTTCAGTCACCGCTTTGACAAGCGCGCTGTGTAATCCAAGTTGGGAGAATGGCATTGAGAGTCTCAACTAAATGATTTATTGGCAAACTGTAGGCCTGAGGCGAACAGCGAAGCAGGTCGCTATTATAGCAGTAGCGATAGTGAAATAGGGGATTATCTCATGCAGTCTGATAGTTGAGCACTATCGACGCTTGGGCTTACAAATTTGTAACTGGGCATGTATTCGCTTGCAACACAGCTGCAATTAGGCGGCTGATATGATTAACTTAAGTCCTTTTATTGGCGTCTGATGAGTTAAGTTTTAGACGCTTACGGTCGCCTCGAGGCACTGGAATTAACGCATAAATATAAAAAGGACGAAAAAGAATGAAGAAAACCGCCATCTCTCTTGCGATCTTGTTATCGCTCACAGGCCTTGCGGGTTGCCAATCGCAATCAACTCAAGCGTCAGCCGATATCGCCAAATCAAGCGCGGTCAGTGCTGATGTCAAGACCAGCGCCTTTGCACAATTTAGCCAGACCTTTATCGATGATCTGTGGCAATTAGCGCCAACCTGGGCGCTCTACAGCGGCAAACATGTTAATGATGGCTATTTAGAAATCCCCAATGAAGCGAGCCGTGTTAAGTCGCTTGCCTTTGTAAAAGCCCAGCAGGCAAAGCTGAAACAGTTTGAACTTAAGTCACTGAGCTCTAACGAAACCATCGATTATCACTTGATTGATAACCTGCTAAACAGCATGGCGTGGGAAATCACCGACTTTAAATCTTGGCAATGGGATCCCTCGAGCTATAACGTGGCGGGCGGTTTTGCACAAATCATCAATGAAAACTTTGCGCCACTGGATGACAGATTACGTTCCGTATTGGCCAGAATGGAAAATATCCCTGCTTATTACGCCGCGGCGCGCAGCAATATTCAGCAGCCAACCCTAGAACACACTGAATTGGCTGTGATGCAAAACCAAGGTGCGTTTTCGGTCTTCTCCGATGATTTATTGAAGCAAGTGGCGGATTCTGGTCTGTCAGATGCGGAAAAATCGCTGTTTAAATCCCGTTTCGACACGGCAACGCAAGCGATTAACGAACATATTACTTGGTTAAATGCACAGGTCAGCCAACTGAAAAAAGACGGCGCTCGCAGTTTTAGAATTGGTGAAGAATTATACGAGCAAAAGTTTGCCTTTGATATTCAAGCGGGTATGACAGCAAAACAGCTTTATCAAAAAGCCATGGCGGATAAAGAAAGAGTGCAAGGTGAAATGGCGAAGATCACCGACAAGCTGTGGCCAAAATATTTCACTACGCCAAAACCTGCCGACAATAAAATCGCGATTCGCCAATTGATTGATAAATTATCGACAGAGCACGTTAAGCGTGATGACTTTGTGAGCGAAGTACGTAAACAAATTCCTGAGTTGATTGAATTTGTAAATCAAAAAGACTTAGTGACCTTAGATCCTAAAAAACCATTAGTCGTGCGTGAAACCCCTGAGTATATGCGGGGTTATGCGGGAGCTTCGATTAGTGCGCCTGGCCCCTATGATAAATTAGGCAATACCTATTATAACGTGACGCCACTCGATGGAATGAGTGATGAATCCGCAGAAAGCTATTTACGCGAATATAACCACTGGATATTACAGATTTTAAATATCCATGAGGCGATTCCTGGACACTACACCCAATTAGTTTATTCCAATGAGTCACCAAGCTTAGTGAAAAGCTTATTTGGTAATGGCGCTATGGTCGAAGGTTGGGCCGTTTATACCGAACGCATGATGCTTGAAGAGGGTTATGGTAATTTCGAGCCTGAAATGTGGTTGATGTATTACAAGTGGAATTTACGTGTTATCTGTAACACCATCTTAGACTACAGCATTCATGTTAAAGGCATGACTGAAGAACAAGCCATTAGTCTGATGATGGATGAAGCGTTCCAGCAACGTGCTGAGGCGGAAGGAAAATGGCGTCGTGCCACCCTAAGCCAAGTGCAGCTGACCAGTTACTACTCGGGTTACCGTGAAATTTACGATTTCCGCGAAGAATATAAGCAACTTAAAGGCAAGGATTTTGACCTAAAAGCATTCCATGAGAAGTTCTTAAGCTATGGTAGTGCGCCGGTGAAATATATTCGCCAATTAATGTTAGAGCAGTAATCCATCATCCAGATATAAGGCGCTAACTGAGCGCCTTATATCTATTCGCTAAACGCCATTCACTAAAATCATGCATTGGTCATGAATGGTTTTTCATAACGTCCTTAAACCGCCAAAATCACTCAAGCAACAATCCTGAGATGCCGTACTGAATCGAGATGTTCGCAGACAAAGGGTAAGAAGTGCTGATTATCGAAGAGGGTTATTTCTTAGTGCTAGACTCTGTCATGATGGCTAAAACTTCTTCGTAGGAAAGGTTTAATTCGCGAGAGAGGTTGATGATTTTGGTTTTATAGGTTTGAATGTTTTCTTGTTGTGCGAGCTGATGTTTCTTTTCTTCTACTAATTCGTTAACAGTTTCTTGCAATATCAATAATCGACGTAAACTGTAGTCTAGGGATTTGATATATTTCCCCATTTGTTGTTTATTACGGGCTTGCTCAAGATCCGTTGAGGCTTTTTTCTCATATCCATATTCATCGAGCGCGGCAATAGCGCTTTGCAAATCAAGATCTGTTGTCATTTGGTGTTCACTTTATTACAAGAAGTTGAGAAGCTAAATAATGAATTAACGTACCCAAGCGGGTGTCATAGGAGGTTAACTATCGCAGATTATCATGTTTATGCCAATGCTCATAAACTATTTAAAGTGTAAACCTCATTAAAAAGTCGAGTTTCGCATTGGGCTTGTAGGGGTCTACAATAATGGTTAGTCTAAACTTTTCACTTCGCGGAGATCCAAATGCTTGATCTATTGCCTGATTTGTTCGATCACTACCCTACAAAACTGTCGCTGTTACCGCTCGAATTTTGCAGTTTTGGTGGTAAGCGTTTGTTTTGGGGTGAAGTTGTAACGGTCAAATGTTTTGAAGATAACTCCAAAGTGAAAGAAGTGCTGGCCCAGCCCGGTCATGGAAAAGTATTGGTCGTTGATGGTGGCGGATCACCCCGGCGAGCGTTACTAGGGGATTTGATCGCGCAAAGTGCCCTTGATAACGGTTGGCAAGGTGTGGTGATTAATGGCTATGTCCGTGATGTGGCAAGGCTTTCTACTTTTAATCTTGGCGTCTATGCATTAGGGGCAATGCCCATCAAGACCGAAAAATTAAACCAAGGCCAAATCGATGTGCCGATTGAGTTTGGCGCTGTGACAGTAAAACCCGGCATGATGCTTTATGCCGATGAGAATGGCATTGCCGTGAGCGAGGCGTCATTAAATTTTGCCTTTCTAAGTTAAGTGTTATCAAAAATTCAAGATGTTATTGATAAGGATGTTTCTATGAAATTCATTAAGTGGCTTTTAGCTCTTCTGGTGACCTTAGTGGTTGCAGTCACCTTATATCTCACCGTATTTTTCGACCCTAATGATTTTAAACCAGAAATTGTCAACGCCGTTAAAAAGCAGACTGGGCGTGAGCTTGTCATCGGTGATGATTTGTCGTGGACATTTTTCCCGACGGTTGGGATTAATCTAGGGGGGATTTCACTCTCTAATCCCGAGGGATTTACACCCAAATCTATGCTTGAAGTGAATAAAGCTGTGGCAGAAGTCGAGCTTATGCCACTGTTTAGCAAGCAAATTGAAATCGCGCAGCTAAGCCTTGATGGTGCAAAAATCAATCTGGTCACCCGTAAAAATGGCAGTTCGAGCCTCGATGGCTTAACGGGCAAGGGCGCAGAAAAAACCGCAACGCCTGCCGAGCCAAGCGCCAAAGCACAATTAACCAGCATTGATGTGGGCGGCGTTTCGATTACCAATACCGAAATCAATTTGATTGATGAAGCCAAGGGACAAACCCAAACCTTAACCTTGAAGCAATTTACACTGGGGGCATTTTCACTCGATAAATTTGCACCTATGGCCTACGAATTCGCCGCGACCCTACCTGATATGACTGTAAGCAGTAAAGGCGAAGGACAAATCAAGTTAAGCCATGATTTTAATCAGCTGGTGATTGAGAAGTTGGATATTGAGACTCAAGTTGAAGGCGAGGGGATCCCCAATAAAAAACTGACCGCAGAGGTTAGTCTAAATAGTCAAATCGCATTAGATAAAAAGCAGTTGTCGGCGGACATCAGTAAATTAACGGCGATGGATATCAATGCAGCGGGAAAGTTGGCGGTGAATTACGGCGGTAAAGTGCCGCAAATTAACGCGGATTTGCAAGTGGGTGACATTGACCTCGATGCCTTATTGCCAAAATCGGATACGGCGGAAAAACAAGCCGCTGCCACGCCTTCACAGACTCAGGCGGTTGAGCCAGATCTTACCGCGCTCAATGGCTTAGATGCCAAACTGACATTGGCTGTGAAATCCATCAAGGTGGCGAACCTGTCAACGCAGAACTGGTTGATGGATTTAGGCATTAAGAATGGTGTGGTTGATCTTAAGCAACTGACGGCGGATCTTTACCAAGGTAAATTGATGCTCAATGCGCAAGTTGATGCCCGCTCAAAAGTTGCCAGTTACCAATTTGATAAGCAAATCTCGGGTGTACAAATTCGTCCATTACTTAAGGATGCCGCTGAGCTGGAAATCCTAGCAGGTACGGCCAATTTCAACGTTAAGGGTAAAGGTAAGAGTTTAATTCCAGAGCAGTTGAAGAAAAACCTACTTGCTAATGGCCGTTTTGATATTACCGACGGTGCCCTTTACGGGGTGAATATTCCACAAATGATCCGTAGTGCTCAGGCCAAGTTAAAAGGTGACATGTCTGCCGACACCAAAGAAGAGCGTAAAACCGACTTCTCGAGCTTGACGGGTAACTTCAGCCTAGAAAACGGTGTAGCGACAAATCCTGATCTTGCCATGTCATCACCGCTATTACGGGTGGCGGGTAAAGGCAGTGCAAACCTGTTGACCGAAGGCTTGGATTACCGATTGACCACGACCTTAGTCAATTCCCTCAAAGGTCAGGGCGGTAGCGAGAAAGATGCATTGGCTGGCATTGATATTCCACTGGCGATCACCGGCACCTTCCAAAAACCTGAGTATGCCTTAGATACCCAAGCGCTGCTGAACAATCAGTTGAAGGAAGAAACGGATAAAGCCAAGGATAAATTAAAGGACTCCCTACTGAAAAAACTCGGTGGTTTTTAGGCATGGGAAAACACATCGCTAAGCATGTTTCTGCTAGCAAGCGTCGACCTAAGCAGACATTAACACGCATTGCGCGCCCACTTGGGATGGCATTGGTGGCGGGGCAGCTGTTTGGCTGCTTTGCCCCGCAGGCCCAGCCTAATCCGCCAAAAACGGATATTCGTACCGAGGCGGCGAAACAACCTGAAGTGGTACAGACCGCCGATTTAGCGGCCAAACTACAGGGAATTGAAGCAAAATCCAGCTTAAAAGTGGAACAGGTTTCGAACAATCAGTCTCAGGCTTTGCTCACTGGTACGCTTTCCCTCGATGCTTTTGTGGATTTTAAACAACCCCTTAAGGCGACATTAACGGTTCGCAATCCCTCGACTCAGGCGGTTGCACTGCGTTATCACTCGGGCATGACAGCCGATTTGCTACTGACCACAGTGCAAGGAAAGCGTCTTTGGGCTTGGTCTGACGATATGATGTTTACTCAAGCCCTGCGTGATACTCAGTTAGCGGCTGGTGAGGAGCTGGTGGTCAGGTTTGCGATCCCGGCAAAAGCCTTGGCTGGGATCCCAAATGAAGGAGCCCATCTTGAGGCGCAATTTGCCGCTAAGGCGCTGGAGAGTGAATTGCCAGCAATGGCGCCCGTGGTGTACTTGCTCACCCTCGAGTAGCGGTTGCTAAACATAGCGCCATTCTTGCAAACTACTGTGTATTTAACATTGCAGATTGAAAGACAGCAGGCTCGAAGTACAAGTCTCGAGGGGATTTTGGACGGATCTTGCGAATAAAAAAGGCAGTAACCAAGTGTTACTGCCTTTTTGTTTGCCCTATTAAAAGGCTTAAGTGTTTAATGCTTGCCGAACCTGCACTGCTTTTGTACAGATTAATGGGCTTAACTCAATATCTAAGCAGCTATGTCGCTAAGTACTAAACATCACGCATTTAAATTGCTTTCATCCACCACCAGCTTTAACACTTGGCCGGGTTGAATGTATTGCGATGAGGTTAAGCTATTCCACTCGAGCAGCTCGGCAACCGTCACTTTAAACTTGCTGGCAATGCGCGCTAAGGAGTCGCCAGATTTCACCTTGTAGCTGACGGTGCGAATCTGCTCCGCTTCCGCTTGGGTTGGCGGCGCAACGATGGTCAGTTTTTGGCCCATCTGCAATTTACTGTCTTTGTTTAAATGGTTCCAAGCGGTGAGCTGTTTCACCGATACCTTATGATTCTGCGCGATTTGCCATAGGGTATCGCCGGATTTCACTTGGTAAGTCAACTTATTGCCAGAGGTTGAAGTTGCCGCTTTTTTAGGTAACTTCTGGCTGGTTGACATGGCATACAGCTGTTTATCGTCGGCAGAGACCGGAATAATTAGGTGTCTACCCGCAACGATATTGTTATTTTTCATACCATTAGCCGCACGGATCGCATTGACTGTGGTATGGTGTTTCTTGGCAATGGCACCGATACTGTCACCGGATTTAATGGTGTATCTGAGCCAACTCACACGGGCTTCACTCTCGGTTTCGGCCAGTGCTTTTTTAAACTCTTCTGACTTATCAATCGGCAATACCAGCGTATGGGGTCCCGTCGGTGCAGTGGCCCAGCGGTTGTATCCAGGATTGAGTTTTAATAGCTCATGGGTCGTCATATTGGCGAGCCCAGCCGCCATGGCCAAGTCAATTTGGCTATCGATATCAACCACTTCAATAGAAGGGCTGTTGTCAATTGGCGCTAGCGTAATGCCGTATTCGTCGGCATGTTTAATCACTTCGGCGAGGGCCAACAATTGTGGCACATAACGCTCAGTCTCTTTTGGCAGATCCAGTGACCAAAAATCGGTTTTAAGGCCTTTATCTTCATTGCGTTTAATCGCATTGAGGACGCGAGACTCGCCCGAGTTGTAAGCTGCAATCGCATAAAGCCAATTATTATTGGTTTTGTCATACAGGTATTCGAGCATGTCCAACGCGGCCACCGTGGAGGCGGGCACATCGCGACGGCCGTCGTACCACCAGTTCATCTCTAACCCAAAATGGCTGGCCATTGGGGTTGTAAATTGCCAAAGCCCTGAGGCGGCACTGGCTGAGGATGCACTGGGATCGAAGGCGCTTTCGATAATCGGCAGCAACGCGATCTCAATGGGGAGATGGCGCTTTTCAAGCTCTTCGACGATCAAATACATGTAAGGCGCCGCACGCTCAGAAATCACTTCGAGGTGTTTGGGGTTCTTGATGTACCAATCGCGATAATAGTTAACTAATTTTTTGTCAGGAACGGGGAGTTGCATTCCTTGACGAATTCGCTCCCATACATCAGTAATTTGCGCCGACTCAGGTTCGGTTGCGAGATAATACTGTGGGACGGTATTTTCAGTTGTGACGGTTTCAGCTTCAGGTTTGGTCACCTGATGGTTGTCTAAAGTCTGACAACCTGTGAGCAGGGCAAATCCCCCTGCTACAACATAAAGTGATACTCTCATGGAAAACGATAGTCCTCTGTTAGTGCATTGCCACTGCACAATCTCATCGAGCCTCATTGAGCTAACAAATTGATTATTATGTAAATAGTGGCAACACAGAGCGCAAAGTATTCACGCAAAAACGAGCCATTCTATGGGATCTTTTTGATCTTGTCCCTAAATTATCGTACATCTTGTAGGGTCACTTTTGATTTACATCATCAAAAGTGGGAAAAACTGTATAAATTTCAGCCATAAATAGATCGTTTTTTACTAAAAAATATCTTTCCACTGCCTGAGTAGGGTAAAACAGGTCAGTTCATCTGCTTTAGTCAGATCTTGATCACAAAACTGATTTTTTATGCTGTTGACTATGGTGGGCGACAAAGGGCGCAGAAAGGGATTAATGGCTCGCTCCAATCCGATCGTGGAGGGAATGGTGGCTTTGCCTTGGGCACGAAGGGTGCTTGCTTCCTCCACATAGGCGTTAAGCGCTTCATTATCAGTATCGACCGTTTGGGCAAACTTCAGATTTGATAAAGTGTATTCATGGGCGCAGTAGACTCGGGTTTCATCGGGCAGCGCCGCGAGCAGACTTAAGGATTGCCACATTTGGCTTGGTGTGCCCTCAAATAAGCGGCCGCAACCTGCGCTAAAGAGGGTATCACCGCAAAATAATGCGTCATCAACCAGATAGGCAATATGCCCAGCCGTATGACCAGGAACGGACAGGATACGCACTGGCGCGTCAATAAAAGGCAGAGTGAGTGAATCACTCAGCGTTGGCTCAATTGGCTGATTGATGCCTTGAATATCTTCACTTTGTGGACCATAAACCGCTAAGTCATGGCCTGTGGTCTGTTTTACGTGGTCCGTTAGGGCGGCGATCCCACCCGTGTGGTCCCTATGGTGATGGGTGATCAAAATACCCGCTAACGAGAGTCGCTGGGCGTGCAAGTAGTCGAGCACGACATTGGCATCACCTGGGTCAACCACATACACGGCTTGCTGGGAGTCTTGTCGCAACACCCAGATATAATTGTCATTAAAGGCATTAATCGCTGTTATAGTGAGCATAGCACCGCCGATCGCTGTATTTCGTTTTGAAGATAAGGTTATTATCCATAAGAGGGGCTCACTTGGCGACTGTTGCGATTGCCCATGACAATTGCTCATGGCAAACGCCAAAGCGGTAATGGGCAAGATGGATGATTTGCATTAAGCACATGGGTAACGGGAAGGGAGGAGACTTGTGTCGTATAACAGTTCTATGCGCAAACCCGAGCAATGGGACGATTTGCCCAATGGTCCTGCACTCCAACAAGCCGTTTCCGATAAGCTTGCCGATTGGTGGCCAAGGGTGTTTGGCTATCATCTACTCAAACTCGGTCCCTTAAGCGCCGATCTCTCGAGCATGGCATCCCCCGTTGCCCACCATTTCTCACTGTGCTCAGAACCCAATGCCTCGTTAATTGGCGATTTTTGCCATTTACCCCTACAGAATGGGGTGATCGATGCGGTGCTGATGAGCCTGCTGCTTGAATTTGAGGCAGATCCTTACCGTATCCTGCGGGAAACCGACAGGGTACTGATCGCCGGCGGCTACTTATTTATCGTGGGCTTTAATCCCCTAAGCCCAGTGTTTCTCGGTAAGTTATGGCCAAAATTTCAGGACAATCTACCCTGGTGCGGGCGTTTTTTTATGCCCTCTCGAGTGCGAGACTGGTTAGGCTTATTAGGCTATCAAGTGGTCAGCGATGAACGTTTAGTCTACCACCCGTTAATTGGTGAGTTTAATGATGGCCGTTTTATGCAGCAAACCTTGGCCTCATGGCTACCCAGTGCGGGCAGCTTATATTTGATTGTGGCACGTAAATTAGAGTCGCCATTAACGCCCATCCGCGACAAACGTAAAGTATTACAGCCGAATTGGACCACAGCCCCGAGCGCGGGTCGAACCGGGCATTTATCCGAACATACCAAATAATTTCATTCATTAATGAGTCTGTTATGCGAATAACCTTAAGGCAACTTGCGGTATTTGAAGCCGTTGCACGCAGTGGGCAAGTGGCAAAAGCGGCAGAGCAAGTTAATCTATCGCCGCCTGCGACCTCCATGGCCTTGGCCGAATTAGAAAAACAGCTCAATGCCCGTTTATTTGAGCGGATTGGCAATCGATTACAGCTCAACTCCCAAGGGAATTTGTTGTTGCCACTGGCGACGGACTTGTTACATCGAGTCGAGCAAATCGAGCAAGCGTTCACGCGCCAAGACGGTGATTTAGTCGGGCATTTAAGCGTGAGTGCTAGTTCCACTATTGGTAACTATTTGTTAGCAAAAGCGGCGGTGGCCTTTTGTCAGCAACATACGCAGACCCATGTGGATGTGGCCATTACCAATACCCAAGAAGTGATCCAATCGGTCGCGCAATTTCGCGCCGAAATGGGGTTTATCGAAGGACATTGCACCGATAATCGCTTGAATATTGAGCCTTGGCATAAGGACAGGCTACTCGTCTTTTGTCATCCCGCGCATCCCCTTGCGGGGCAGACGGTTAAACCCGCGGCGGTCAAAGGCCAATCCTGGGTATTAAGGGAGGAAGGCTCGGGCACGCGTGAATATTTTGTCAATGCAGCCAATGAATTAGGCATGCAGCCTGAGGCGAAATTCTGCTTTACCACGCCCGATGCCATTAAGCTTGCAGTAAAACAAGGCGCTGGACTGGGCGTGCTCTCGGAGTTGGCGCTGGATAAAGACATCAGCCGAAAAGAGCTGGCACTGGTAACCATTGAAGGCCTAGTGCTAGAGCGACAGTTTTATCGGATTACCCACAAGAGCCGCCAAGCCACGTCATTAGGCCTAGCCTTTGTGCAGTTTTGCGGTAATTTTTTCCATTTATCTCGGGAGTGATCGGCGCAACGTTTAGCGCCGAAATGAGGGCCAGTTTTAGGACTCAGGCTGATAGCCTTCATCGACTTGGGTAGGGCTCGCTTCAGCGGCGGCGCGGGCGAGTTGATCGCAGCGCTCGTTTTCAGGGTGTCCGGCGTGGCCTTTCACCCAACGCCAATCAATTTGATGGAGTTGGGCGGCTTTGTCTAAACGTTTCCAGAGATCAACATTTTTCACTGGCGTACGATTCGAGGTCATCCAGCCTTTTTTCTTCCAGCCATGGATCCAGGTGGTGATCCCTTGGCGCATATATTGGCTATCGCTGGTTAAAATGACCTTGCAAGGCTCTTTTAACGCCTCGAGGGCGACGATGGGGGCTAATAATTCCATGCGATTATTGGTCGTCAAGGCAAAACCATCGGACATCTCCTTTGTATGGCCCTTATAATTCATTACAATGCCATAGCCACCGGGGCCAGGGTTGCCTAAGCAAGAGCCATCGGTGAAGATGTGGATCAGTTTTAGTTCAGTCATCAAATGGTTATCCGCAGCGTAAATACCGGCCGAGTATAACCAAAAAATGTCATAAGAAGCGCATAAAAGTATGAATATTATCTCAAACGCAAGCCGTCAGGTTATTTTGGATACTGAAACCACGGGTATGAACCAAGGCAGTGGTGCAGTGTATTTAGGCCACAGAATTATTGAGATAGGGTGCGTTGAGGTGATCAACCGCCGTTTAACGGGCCGTTATTTCCATCAATATATCAATCCCGGCCAAGCGATTGACCCAGAAGCGATTGCGGTTCACGGCATCACCGATGAGCGCGTTGCCAATGAGCCTAGGTTCCATCAGATAGCGCAGGAATTTATCGATTTTATCAGTGGCGCCGAAATTGTGGCCCATAACGCAAACTTCGACGTGAGCTTTATGGACCATGAATTTTCGCTGTTGCAGCCATTAGGGCCAAAGACCAGTGAAATCTGTGAGATCTTAGACTCCCTCGATATCGCAAAATTTTTGCATCCCGGCCAAAAGAACAACTTAGACGCCCTGTGTAAGCGCTACGGTATCGATAACTCCCGCCGCCTGTACCACGGAGCATTACTCGACGCCGAGATCTTAGCCGATGTGTATTTGGCGATGACAGGCGGACAGACCAAGTTCAATCTCTCCAACGATGAAGTCGGTCAAGAGGCGGGGGGCATCCAACGCTTTGATCCCGCATCACTTAATCTTAAAGTGATCAGCGCATCGGCCGATGAACTCGTTATGCATGAAAAGCGTCTTGATTTAGTCGCAAAATCAGGAAAATGCCTCTGGAGAGGATAATTTATTGCCTATGACGATGTCGCTGCGAAAATCCCTACTGAATACCACGTTAGTGCTCGGCGGTCTCTGCTTGAGCACCTCTTTGCTGGCGGCCGATGCCGAACCTGCCGTTAATACCGCTCAGTCGCCCGCCAATATGGCGTCAAAGGCCCAAGAGGCGCAGCCCAGTGCCGCTAAACCCAATGATGCTCAAGTCAGTGCGTCTAAGGTTAGTGAGCTCAAAGTCAGTGAGCCAAAAGTCACTGAGGCTAAAACGAGTACAGATAAACCCGCTGACGTGAAAGCGAGCGCCGAAAAGCCAGTTGATGCTAAGCCGAATCAAGCCAAACCGACCAAGCCAGTGACTCGAAAAGTAGTCCCCGTCGATACCGCCTCTGAGCTTAAAAATCGCTTTCGGGTGGATCATATGGTCAGCAGCATGACGCTGTTGATCCAGCGGGAGTACGGCTCTGCGCCAGTGGTCATCGTATTGCCCGATGGCAGCAAGTGGTACGCCAATCGTCACCCTGAAACGGTTAAATGGGTCGATGGCATTACTGGCGACATTATATATATCGAGTCGCCTCAGCCTGGCCCTTGGCAGCTGGTGGGTAAGGTAGTGCCAGGCTCGCAACTTAAGCGAGTCTCTAAGCTTGAGATTGAAGTACAGCAACTGCCACAGCCGTTATTCCAAGGTGAAGAAACCAAAGTCGTTGCTCAATTGATGGGGGATGCGGAGCGTGTGCGCATGCCGGGGCTCGATTATCTTGTCGAGTGGACCGCGCATTTTGTGAGTAAACATCGCGCCGGGGATGAAAACTTTGCCGCCGGTGACATTATCGTCGGCTCTTACAAAGATAATGGCGAAAAGTTCGATGAAAGACCCGATGATGGCATGTTTACCAGTGATATCAATCTAAAACAGCCCTGGGGCGAGTACGACTTTGTGGTCCAAGCCCGTAATAATGTGTTTGAACGACAGGTTTCTTTTCCCTTTACCTTATCGCCACGCCCTGTGAATGCAGAGGTGATCACCCCTGATGATCCGTTAACGGGGCGATGGAAAATAATGCTGCACGCTGATAGCAGTGTGCTGCAACTGGCTGAAACCCATTTTTCATTCGAGCTTGTTGGACCAGCAGGTTTGCAACTTCCCCTAGTCGTTCATGGGCTTAAAGAGAGCGACACTGAACTGCCAATACCGCCTGTGACTGAGTTTGGCAGTTATCGAATTAAAGGTACTGTGGCGACCACCACAGTCACAGGCCGTGAAATCCTGCTCGATTTGCCAGAACTCTTCTTTAACTTAGTGCAGCCACCCGAACCGCCACCGAGTGCCGAGGAGTTAGCTGCGGTTGCAGCGCAAAAGGCCGCTGAAGAAGAAGCAGTGGCAAAACAGGATGCACTGTTTTGGATCATTACCATCAATGCTGTGTTACTACTGCTTGGGGTTGTGGGGCTGATAGTCTGGCGTAAGCGTCAAAGTCTTGCGCAGGCACTGGCCGCCGCAGAGCAACGGATGTTAGATGAAGCAGGGCAGAATAAGCCAGAGGCGCCATCGCTCGATGAGATTGATTTGACCATGCCAGATGAGCCGGATCATCGCCGCTAAATCAACGGTCAACAGTCAGGCGTTTTAGACGCCAGTTTGAAGATATTTTGTTCATTTATCATGGGGTTTTGTTAAGTTTGGCGAAATTTTAACTAAACGATGCAATTGAGTGAAAAAAACGGTTGACGCTTCGAACGCTCAACCGTATCATTCACCGCAACTTGAGTGGAGCGGTAGTTCAGTTGGTTAGAATACCGGCCTGTCACGCCGGGGGTCGCGGGTTCGAGTCCCGTCCGCTCCGCCAGTCAAGTTATTGAAAGTTAAAATTATAGTGCTCTAGTAGCGGTATAATAAAAGTTTGGAGCGGTAGTTCAGTTGGTTAGAATACCGGCCTGTCACGCCGGGGGTCGCGGGTTCGAGTCCCGTCCGCTCCGCCAAATAGAATAAGCCTCATCGGAAGATGGGGCTTTTTTCTATCTATCTTTTCAGAGTATTTGCCTCTGTATTTCTGCTTAATACCTTTACCTAATGCCTAAGGTATTGTTTCTTGTTACCCCTTTATTTCTACTGAAAGCTGAATATTCGCTGTCAATCGGCATATTCGAGTTACAGGACTGCATTTTTTGCTGCTATTGTTATCACCAATAGTTCATTTTTCTGTATGAAAAAAGCGTGTTAGGTTGGGTTAATACTGACCACTCCATGCCAACTAAAGGAAGTTATATGGTTGAAAAAATCACTGGGATGTTAGCACTTATCGGGGTGCTTTCGTTATTTTGTCAATGGGTTGGTTGGAAGCTTAGGTTACCTGCAATTTTACCGTTATTGCTCTGTGGTTTGATGTTAGGCCCAGCATTTGGGGTGCTCAATCCCGATGAGATCTTTGGGGATTTATTGTTTCCTATCATTTCACTCGGTGTAGCCGTGATCCTGTTTGAGGGCGCATTGACCCTCAATTTTAAAGAGATTAAAGACCACGGCCGCATGGTGACCCACTTAGTGAGCATCGGCATGGTGATCACCTGGGGCTGTATCAGTGTCGCTACCTTTTATTTGCTCAATTTTAGCTGGGAGGTCGCATTGTTATTTGGCGCCCTCGTGGTGGTCACGGGGCCGACCGTGATTGTCCCTATGCTGCGCAGCGTACGGCCAAAGTCGCAACTGGCGAGCATTTTACGCTGGGAAGGGATTGTGATTGACCCTATCGGTGCGCTACTTGCTGTATTAGTGTTTGAATACATTACGGTATCTGGTGACCCCACTAGCCATGTGCTCTATGCACTAGGCTCCATGCTCACGCTTGGTTTAGGCTTAGGCGCGGCGTCAGGTTACCTCATTGGCCAAGTGATCCGCCGCAATTTATTGCCGCATTATTTACGTAATACCGCAGTATTAACCCTTATGCTGGGGATTTTTGTCGGCTCCAATCTACTGCAGGAAGAGTCCGGATTACTCACAGTGACTGTGATGGGGATTTGGCTAGCGAATATGCGCGGTGTGGATATTGCTGAAATCCTTGAATTTAAAGAAACGCTAACAGTGCTGTTGATTTCAGCATTGTTTATCTTGTTAGCCGCAAGACTCGATTCGAGTGCGATGATGGATTTAGGCTGGGGCGGCGTAGGAGTGCTCGCCGTGACCATGCTGATTGCACGGCCGCTCAGTATTTGGGTATCAGGCATAGGGACGTCACTCTCAAGAGCCGATAAATGGTTCCTATGTTGGATTGCCCCGCGGGGGATTGTGGCGGCGGCCGTATCTTCCTTATTCGCCATTAAGTTAGAGGCAACCAATGTGCAGGGCGCCGATGCCATCGTGCCCTTGGTATTTTTAATCATTATCGGCACTGTCGTTATCCAAAGTTTAACCGCGGGCCGCTGGGCGAAATACCTTGGAGTGACATCGGGTTCGGCGCAAGGATTATTAATTTTCGGAGCCTCGAAGTTTTCCCGCGAACTGGCAAAAATCTTAAAAAGCAAAGATGTCAAAGTGCTACTGGCCGATAGCAACTGGGATAACATTCGCCTTGCGCGTATGGATAATATTCCGGTCTATTTTGGTAATCCTGCCTCAGAACATGCTGAAACCTATATGGATTTAACTGGGATTGGCCGAGTGCTGATCATGTCGCCTTATAAGCAGTTAAACCCGCTGGTGACCTTTTATTTTCAAGATGTGTTAGGTTCTAAAAAGGTCTTTGGCCTTAATAATGCCGAGCAGGGCAGCGCTCGCCATCAATTATCTGAGACTTACAAACAGCGATTATGTTTGTTTGGTGATGCGGTGTCCTACGCCAAAATTGCTAGTCAAATGGCGAAAGGGGCGCAGCTTAAAGTCACTAACTTAACTGAAAACTTCACCTTCGAGCATTTCCGTAAACGTTATGGCGAAACGGCATTGCCGTTAGTGTATCTGACCAAAGAGGGCAAAGTGGTGATTGTTTCAGGCAATGATACCCAATTCCCCAATGGCATAGAGTTAATCAGCCTATTGCCCGTTGAGGCGCTTGAAGAAGCAAAAATCCAGCAGGCGATTGCCGAGCAAGAGGCGATAGCTGCACAGGCCAAAGCGGCGGAAGAAGCGGCCCTAGTGAAAGCCAAGGCCGATGAGGAAGCTGAAGCTGAGCGCCAACGGCTTGAGCAGCAAGCGAAAATCAAGGCCGAAGAGCCATCGCAATCTGAGGTTGAAGCACAAGATAACATCAATACCTCGGAAGAAACGTTGGCGAAGGGATAATGGCAAGGCTAAGGTTAGCTAAGGTGAGCTTGGTATTTGCGAAGAGATAAGCCTGTTAAGCTAGGCGAAAATAAAAAAGGCACTACTATGTAGTGCCTTTTTGTTTATTAAAATGGGCTTAGCAGTACAGCTTAGCGATTAAGCGGCGCGTTCCTGTGACGTCGTTGCGACGACTTCAGGGCGTAGCTCTGCTGGGTCAAAGTCATCCACATTGATTGACTTCATTCGGCCGATTTCGGCACGTTCCAACAGTTGTACTTCGCTGTCGCTCAATACACCTAAGGCTTTACCTTCAGCGGCGACTTTATCTAACCACATGAAAGGTAAACGCTTGCCACTGGCCTTACAGACTTTGTCGAATAAAGGTTCGGCAGCCAGAATATCCTTCAGCGTTTGCTCTTGGATGCCCACAGCATTGTGCTCAGAGTTAGTCCAGAACTGGCCTTTACCTAAACGATCACGGCTTTCACAAGGGGTTTGCATGATCTTAGCCACTTTATGGTCTAACACATCGCTTGGACGTTTCAGTGGACGGCCGAATGGGAACATGATGGCGCGTAATACGCCGCCTAGACCCATAGGGAAGTTATCCAGTAAATCGTCTAATGAAGCCTGTAACTTGTACAGTGCATCTTCAACCGCCCATTGTACCAGTGGCAGATCATCGGTTTGACGGCCTTCATCTTGGTAACGTTTTAAGGTCGCAGAAGCGAGGTATAACTGGCTTAACAGATCGCCTAAGCGGGCAGAAATACGCTCTTTACGTTTTAAGTTACCGCCTAAGGTTGCCATGGCTAAGTCTGACAGCAGGGCTAAGTTGGCACTGAAACGGTTCATATGTTGATAATAACGCTTGGTTTTATCTGAGTATGGCGCGTTAGAGAAACGGCTTGATGTCAGACCTAACCAGAAGCTACGGACAAAGTTACTGGTCGCAAAACCAATGTGACCGAAGATGGCCGCATCGAAGTTGGCTAAGCCTTGGCCAGACTCTGTGTCAAACGCTGACTCCATTTCGGCCAATACATAAGGATGACAACGGATTGCACCTTGACCATAGATGATCATCGAACGTGTCAGGATGTTTGCACCTTCAACAGTAATCGCAATCGGAGCAGCTTGATAGCCACGACCTAGGTAGTTGTTAGGGCCTAAACACACACCTTTACCACCGTGGATATCCATGGCGTCGATAACGCATTTCTGCATACGATCGGTCAGGTGATATTTCACGATAGCCGAGATAACCGAAGGTTTTTCACCTAAGTCGATACCAGTGGTGGTTAATGAGGTCACTGCATCCATCAGGTAGGCGTTACCACCGATGCGTGCCATTGGCTCTTCAATCCCTTCTAACTTACCAATCGGCAGTTTGAATTGACGACGAATACGCGCATAGGCTCCCGTTGCAAGCGCTGCGGTTTTTACGCCACCGGCAGAGTTTGATGGCAGCGTGATACCACGGCCAACAGACAAACACTCAACCAGCATACGCCAGCCTTGGCCAGCCATTTTTGGACCACCGATGATAAAGCTTAATGGTACGAATACGTCTTTACCGCGAGTTGGACCGTTTTGGAACATACAGTTCAGCGGGAAGTGACGACGGCCTGTTTCAACGCCTTCAACGTCAGTTGGGATCAGCGCACAGGTAATGCCCAGCTCTTCTTTATCGCCTAACAGGTGATCAGGGTCACGCAGTTTAAACGCCAGACCTAATACAGTCGCAACTGGCGCTAGGGTGATATAACGCTTGTTCCAAGTTAAGCGCATACCTAAGACTTCTTCGCCTTCCCATTGACCTTTACACACGATACCAAAGTCAGGAATAGAACCCGCGTCGCTACCAGCCTCAGGGCTAGTTAATGCGAAACAAGGGACTTCTAAACCTTTGGCTAAACGTGGCAGGTAATGGTTTTGTTGCTCAGGCGTACCATAGTGTTGTAACAGTTCGCCAGGG
Organism: Shewanella sp. GD04112; assembly: GCF_029835735.1. Lineage (NCBI taxonomy): Bacteria > Pseudomonadati > Pseudomonadota > Gammaproteobacteria > Alteromonadales > Shewanellaceae > Shewanella > Shewanella sp. GD04112. The sequence goes on along the minus strand of NZ_JAOEAL010000001.1, from coordinate 2,789,799 downwards.
CCTAAGGAGTTAGGTACACCTACAGTGGATGCCAGCTCGCTGCTTAAACCCGCAAGCTTTTGTAGCACGCGTGATTGGGCGTAGGCTGAGTACTCTAAACCGCCGTATTTTTTCTTGATGATCATGGCGAAGAAGCCGTGATCTTTCAGGTATTGCCATACTTCAGCAGGCAAATCAGCCAGTTGATGTGATACTTGGTGTTGGTTCACCATGCGGCACACTTCTTCAACTGGACCGTCTAAGAAGGCTTGCTCATCGGCACTTAAACGAGCGACAGGGTAGTTGTGGAGTTTTTTCCAGTTCGGGTTACCCGCAAACAGATCGGCTTCCCACCATGTGGTACCGGCTTCAATCGCTTCTTTTTCGGTAGAAGACATTTCGGGCATGATGCCACGGTACATCTTCATCAGTGGGCGACTGATAACATTTTGTCTAAATGCACTGATATTGAGGGGCAGCGCGATCACCAGGAAGATAATCCAAGAGATAGGGCCAACAACATCGAGTGTCCATCCGGCTGTCATCACAACAGCGGCTGCAATAGTGGCAGTGAGCAAAGATACCCGAAGGTAAGCTAGGGCTCCTAGCACTAAGATCATGGCGATGATCCAAAGTAGGGTAGTCACTGTATTTCTCCTTAAGTATGACCGAGTGCCAATCACAGGTCATAACGAGTTTTGTTGATTGCGATCACAATTATAGTTTGTGGTCTGACCTGTGTCGCATAAAAGTTAAACCTAAGGCAGTTTTAATACAAGTATTTTTCAAACAATTGTTTAAATTTTTTGTCACCTTTGATCATTCCACAAATGTCATCAACTAGTTACAATGCAAAACCGTGGATATTTGGATTGAGAAAGGCGAGAAATATGTGTGAGTTACTGGCGATGAGCGCCAATGTGCCGACCGATATTGTGTTTAGTTTTACGGGATTAGCACAGCGTGGTGGCGTCACTGGGCCCCATGTCGACGGTTGGGGGATCACTTTCTATGAGGGCCGTGGCAGCCGTACGTTTAAAGATGCCTGCCCGAGTAGTGAGTCGCACATTGCAAAATTAATCAAATCCTATCCGATTAAAAGCGAGGTGGTGATAAGCCATATTCGTCAGGCCAATCGCGGCTGTGTTTCCCTTGAAAATACTCATCCTTTTACCCGTGAGTTGTGGGGTCGTTATTGGACCTATGCCCATAATGGTCAGTTAAGCGACTATCAGGCGAAGTTTCAGGTGTCCCGTTATCAGAGTGTCGGCGATACCGACAGCGAGCTGGCTTTTTGCTGGATACTGGAGCAAGTCGCGGCCAAGTTTGGTGACCGTCGTCCAGAGGACATGCAAGCGGTGTTTCGATTTGTGGCTACGCTTGCCGAACAAATCTGCGCCCTTGGGGTGTTTAATATGATCCTCAGTGATGGTGAATACTTGATGAGCTATTGCAGTAATAATCTGTGTTACATCACCCGCAGGGCGCCGTTTGGCAAGGCAAAATTAATTGATACCGATGTCGTGATTGATTTTGATAAAGAAACCACGCCACACGATGTAGTGACTGTCATCGCCACTCGGCCGCTCACCGAAAATGAAGACTGGCAGGTGATGCAACCTGGCAATTGGAAGTTGTTCCGCTTAGGTGAACTGCTTATCGACTTGTAATTGGGGCGTAGTCATTCCACTTTGACGGAATTAAATCAGAAACAAAAAGGCCAAACGGAGTCACTCACGTTTGGCCTTTTGTGTTTTGTGCAGCGTTGTTACGGCATGTCAGCGACAGCACTCAATCCGTCTTACACCAGCGATTACGGTATATCAGGCTTAATTCGCGCCTGTGCCTAGGAGTTTAGGGACTTTCTGCTCCGTCGCAACATCTGTTTCAACGGTAGCGGCTTCAACGGCTGCGGGTACGACTTCAACTGGCACATCGTCGAAATGATAATTCAGTAGTTTGATATCCAGCTGTTTACTGCCTTTTTCAAAGTGCGTTAGACGAACGGGGAGGTAGGCTAAATCCGGTGCCATCCAGAAGAAGGTTTGGCGTTTATTATTGTCCCGCACGACCTCAATTTTGACTGTATCGTAACTGCCGCTCTCAATTGTCATTCGCTCCTTACCTATCACATGGAACTTATACTCATCGAGTTCGTTAGATTTAATCATCTTATAATCAAGAACTTCTTTACCTGCGCTGATATCGAGACGAAACTGCAGCTGCACCATTAACGGATCGAAAATATCGCCTTCGAAGGGGAATTTACCTTTTTCATCTTTATAACGGGTGTGGATCATCCCCTGAGCCTTGGCAAAGGCGGTTTGCTCGATAAAATTCGGGCCAACACCTTTACGCTCATGCAAATAGCGCATTGGTAATAATTGATTACCCTCTTGGCCAAATTCACTCAGTACATGGCGCACATCGGTCAGTAATAACAGGCTAAGATCGCTGTCGAAGCGATATTTGTAGATCCCATCCTCCATGGCGGGCAGTTGATATTTGGCCTTACCCAACTCAATATCACCATAATTAACTTGATATTCAGCAGTTTGAGGCGTTAAAGGCGTTGGCGCCGCCATCGCAAATACGCTGTGGGTGAGTGCGAGACTCACGAATAACGTTGGAATTGTGCGCAAGTAATGCTCCTTTATATCGCAAACAGATTGCGGCAAACACTGTTTATCCCATTGGCTGAACTGCCAAGCTTAATTGTTTATAGCTGAGGTCATATCGGGTGTAAACAGTTTATAGATCAATATATTAAACTAGAAGGGGATTGACATCACTAAGGTTGCCATATCCGGTTGCCACTCAAACTCAGACAAGTCTACTTTGCCACAGTTCACTGTAACGCCTTCAATACGCAATAATTCCATCTGTTCCTGAAAGGAGACTGAATGCTTTTCGAAGGAGATTTTCCCTTGGCTGTTGAGTACTCTATGCCAAGGAAGTGACAAATGTTCGGGGGCCGATTTGAGCGCCTTCGACACATAGCGGGCACGCCCAGGTAAACCAGCAAAATCGGCCACCTTGCCATAACTGCTGACTTTGCCAGGCGGGATCATCGCGACAATATGCCAAATCTTCGCCATCGGCGAGAGGGTGTTTTGTGTCTCTTGTGTGCTGTTCGTTTCGTCTGGTGTAATGGCCTTATCTTGCTCTAAGTAGCGATAAAGTGGGGATTTATCTTTTGCGAACCGCATTTTTGATGCCAAATAAAACCATGAATGAGGTGAGCCAGTGTAGCGTTAAATAGCGCCTAAGTGAAACAGAGGACGCGTGATACTGTTGCAATTTAAATCTAAAAAATCGATTGTAATGATTTTTATTAAACTATTTAGTTTTGAATATTGAGAAAACACAGGAATAGTTCATAATAGCGCCAAATTTTTTGACTCACTAAGAGATGAAACAGGCATGGCTGTACTCGATATTCTGACAATTCCCGATGAGCGTCTAAAGCGCAAAGCACAACCCGTAAAAGACATTGAAGCGATTCAGGGATTTATCGATGATTTAATCGAAACCATGTACCACACCGACGATGGTATCGGTCTGGCCTCTACCCAAGTGGGCAGCACAGATGCGGTGATTGTGATCGATTTATCCGAAAATCGCGATCAACCCTTAGTGCTGATTAATCCAGAGATTGTTGAAAAGTCTGGCGAATATGTGGGTGAAGAAGGCTGTCTTTCTATCCCTGGCTATCGCGCTAAAGTGAGCCGTTTTGAAAAGGTCAAAGTCACCGCCTTAGACAGACAGGGCAAAGCGATTGAAATCGAAACCGATGACTTTTTAGCCATTGTTTTGCAACACGAAATCGACCATTTACACGGTAAAGTGTTTATCGAACATTTATCGACCTTAAAGCAGCAAATCGCGTTGAAAAAAGTGCGTAAATACGCCTAAGCAGATGAATTTGCGCAACTGATTGTCGTCATTATCTAAGTCAAAGCCGCATTCCGATGCGGCTTTGTTGTTTATAAGCATTTAAAAGCCCATACAAATGCGTGATATGTGAAGTTAACGGCTTGTTTTTACAGCAATGACTCGCTAAGGTAGCGGCAATATGCACGGGTTGCATGGCCTGTGCGCAGTAAGGATACGGTAGGGAAACAGATGAAGACAAAATTCATAGCGCTTGTGGGTGCGCTGGCATCGATTAGCATCTTGCTTGGTGGTTGCAGTGCTTTTTTTAACGGTAACACCACCGAAAAAAACGTAGTTTCCAGCAGTCTGGTTGAATATCTCTATCCCGACGATAAACAACGTGAGGCGCAACAGCCTAGTATTCCGGTATTGCGTCTTCCCATCACGGTTGGCATCGCCTTTTTACCTTCCACCCATTGGCAATCCGAAGCCCTCGACAGCAGCTCGCAAATTGCCTTGCTGGATAAAGTAAAACAATCCTTTGTTAAATATGACTTTATTGACCGTATCGAATTAATCCCCAGCACTTACCTTAAAAATGGTAAAGGCTTTAGCACCTTGCAGCAGGTCGCCCGCTTGCACGATGTCGATGTGATGGCGCTAGTGTCTTACGATCAACTGTTACAAAGCAGCGAGAATAAGGCGTCACTGCTGTATTGGACCATAGTTGGCATGTATATGGTGCCCGGCAATGAAAACGCGATCCAAACCTTTGTCGATACCGCAGTATTTGATATGCGCAGCCAAAAATGTTGTTTAGGGCGCCAGGCATCAACCAACTTACCGACACGTCAACCGCGGTGAGCGTCACCAACGTGCTACGTGAAAAATCCGCCGAAGGCTTTGAGCTAGCGGTAAACGATATGATCACTAACTTAGACGCCGAATTAGCCCGCTTTAAAACCCGCGTAAAAGAAGAACATATTGCGACCATTGAACATAAACAAGGTTATAGCGGCGGTGGCAGTTTATCCCTATTAATCCTTTCGCTACTGGGCATATTTGCGCTTCGCCGTTTAACTATCTGCAGAGAATAATTAAGTTCATTGGTTTTGGCTTATTTACTGAGATAGGGGAGGTTAGTTAAGATGATATTTATGCCATTAAGAACACTGCTGTATTGATGGCATTCTTAACTAACCATGACACGGTTAATTCCGCGAAAAGCTTTTTTCATTTTTAATTTACACATAATTAATTTACCGAATTACTGAGCCGTGATTTGACATACTTTTTCTCAATCTAAAAGTGGATGTAATATTTGTGGCGCATCAATGGTTGGTTCAAATCAACATAACTAATAAGTTCAATTTCCAGTTGGTAAAGGCAGAATATGATTACACAAATAAACCTTGGTGATGTAGCAAGTTATCGAAACACAACAACTCTCAATACAGATAAAAAAGTAAACATCATTTATGGCTTAAATGGTACTGGAAAAAGTACATTCTCAAACTACTTTTATGCGCCCGATGATCCTAAATATAAAGACTGTTCTTACACAAACGATGGGTGTAAGGTTCTTGTTTATAATCAGAGGTTTATTCAAGATAACTTTTATTCCAAAGATTCTATTAATGGTATTTTTAGCCTATCCAAAGAGAACAAAGAAGCTAAGGAAAAGGTAGAGCAGCTTGGGAAAGATATTGATCAACTGAGTGAAAAAAGCAAGGGCTACCAAGCTGACATTGACAAAGAAATTGGTGCTTTGAAGAAAGCGAAAGATACGGCAGAAAAAAAGGCCTGGGAAATAAAGACGAACTACTCTGGTGGTGATCGCGTTCTGAAATTTTGCCTTGAACGGTTAATGGGGGACAAAACCGTTCTATTCGATCATCTTGTTTCTGTCCCTTTGCCAACCGTTAAACCAGTTAAAACGATTGAACAGCTTAAAGAGGAAGTTACTGCAATTGATGGTGATAAAGCCACTACTTACACCGTCTTACCTAAGATTTCATTGTCAGAGCTTTTACCAGAGGAATTAGAACTACTCAAAGAAATAGTGATTGGTAATGAAGATAGCCCAATCGCAAAACTGATTAATCAGTTGAAAAACTCTGACTGGGTTAGTGATGGTTTGCAGTACCTTGATGATATTGAAGATGAAACGTGTCCGTTTTGCCAGTCTAAGACGATTACGCCTGAGTTAATCGCGCAGATCAAAGACTACTTTGATGAGATGTATGAAGAAAGTAAGCAGAATATAGGCAAAATACTTACCAAATACCAAAAGATGGTTGATTCTCTTACTGATTTAGAAATCTACAAGACATCGCCTTTTTCTATCGAGTTCCTTGCAGAAATGACAGAGTCTTATGCGTCAATTGCTGGAACATTAAAATCCAATTTACTCAAAGTTCAGAAAAAAGAGCAAACGCCAAGCCTGAAAGTTGAGTTGGAAGAACTTAGTGAGCACGTTGCCTCTTTTAATAAACATGTAGATGCTGTTAATGCCAGCATCGGTATTCACAACCAAAAAATTGCTAATTCAACGCAAGAATTGAAACGTATTAAAGACGAGTTTTGGAAAATCGTTCGCTGGGAATACGATCAGACCATCAAAGGGTATGAATCAAGTAAAAAAGACAGTAATGACAAAATAATCAAGTGGAAAGCAGATAAGGAAAATGTCGATACTGAGATAGTTCAACTCGAAGCTGAACGAACCGAGCAACAAAAACAAACAGTTAACATTGACGATTCGATTAAAAATATCAATAAAGGCCTTGTTGATATTGGGATTACTGATTTTCATATTGAGAAGCACGAAAAAGCCCTATATCGACTTGTAAGAACTGGAACAGAGGGACCAATCTTTTTGTCGCTGTCCGAGGGTGAAAAGATGATAATTAGCTTTTTGTACTTCCGAGAATTGTTTAAAGGTAAACAAACGGCTGATGAGGCACACGTTAAAAAAATTGCGGTAATTGACGATCCAGTTTCAAGCTTGTCTCATATCTTTGTTTACAATATCGGGCAGCTAATAAAGAACGATTTCTTCAATAGTGATGGGGTGGAGCAAGTTTTTATCCTCACGCACAGTCTTTACTTCTTTTATGAACTTGTTGATTCAAAGCACGACCGCAGAGCAAAAAACCAATCTCTGTATCGATTATCTAAAAATACGAAAGGTACAACGATTGAAAAGATGAAGTATGAAGAAGTACAGAATGACTATCAATCTTACTGGTCTGTGATTAATGACAAAGATCAACCTGCTGCTTTGATCGCAAACTGTATGAGAAACGTAGTTGAATACTTCTTTAACTTTGTGCAGAAATCAGATTTGAGCAACGTAATGCAAAAACAAGAGCTTCAAGAAGTGAAGTATCAGGCTTTCATTCGATATATAAACCGAGAATCACACTCACTTGGTCAGAATATTATTGATTTTAAAGAGTTTGATTATGGGGCGTTTAGAGAAGGTTTAAGGTTATTATTTGAAATCACGGGTTATCCTGAACACTATCAGAAAATGTCTCAGATATAGATACGTTAAATACTGAAGGATCCCCTCATAAATCAGCCATAGCATAGCCATATTTGAGCAACTGATTGGCGAATAATCCCCCTGTGTCAGGATTGTTGTCACCCCTAAATAATCATTATGTTTAAAGACAGGGTGCGGCAAAAGAGAACGATATGGCTCGGTATTCACCAGAACGTAAAGAAGCGATCCTTAAAAAATTATTACCTCCTCACAACTTAACGGTCGCAGAGGTCGCTCGGGAAGAAGGCATCGCGGTGCAAACCTTGTATCATTGGCGAGATATTGCCAGAAAAGAAGGTCGCCCCGTGCCAGGTAAAACATTAACAGCCGATGATTGGTCGGCTGAAGCAAAACTTGCCGTGATTATTGAAACAGCGCCGCTGTCGGAAGCGGAGATAAACCAGTATTGCCGTGAAAAGGGCTTGTTCCGCGAGCAAGTACAGCAGTGGAAACAGGATTGTTTAGCTGGTTTTCAAACCTCAGAAGTACAAACTAAAACCATTAAACAGCAGGCTAAGGCTGACAAAGCCGAAATCAAATCGCTGCAACGGGAATTGCGCTATAAGGAGAAAGCGCTGGCTGAAGCTGCTGCGTTACTGGTGCTCAGAAAAAAGCTCAATGCGCTCTGGGGGGACGACAGCGAGGAGAGCTAACCCCCTTGCCTGAGCGCATAGCATTGATTGCCTTAATCCAAGAGGCCTATACCAATGGTGCTCGCCTTTATAAGGCTTGTGCTGAAACGGGCCTCAGTAAGCGTACCTATCGACGTTGGTATCGAGAAGGTCAAGTGCAAGCTGATTTAAGGCCAACAGCAGCTCGACCAGAGCCAGCAAATAAACTCGAAGAACATGAGCGACAACAGATATTAAGTGTGTGCAATCAAGCGGAGTACGCCAGCTTACCCCCGTCGCAAATTGTGCCAACATTATTAGATAACGGGATTTATATCGCCTCGGAATCCAGCTTCTACAGAGTGTTAAATGCTCATGGTCAACTTAACCATCGTGGCCGCACTCAGGCTGCGGTCAATCGAAGCAAACCGTTGAGTTATCGGGCAGATGGGCCGAATCAAGTGTGGTCATGGGACATCACTTATTTAGCCTCAATCGTCAAAGGCCAGTTCTACTATTTGTACCTGTTTGAAGATATTTACAGTAGAAAAATAGTGGGTTACGAAGTTCATGAGCAAGAAAGTGGGGAATATGCCGCTGCGCTAATCCAACGCTGTCTGTTACGCGAGCAATGCTTTAACACGCCATTAGTGCTGCATTCTGATAATGGGGCGCCGATGAAGTCACTGACCATGAAAGCCAAGCTGGAAGAGCTTGGTATTACGGCATCATTAAGTCGGCCGCGGGTGAGTAATGACAACCCCTTTTCAGAGTCGTTATTTAAAACGTTGAAATACCGCCCACAGTGGCCGGCATCAGGTTTTAGCTGCTTAGCAACAGCAAGAGAATGGGTGGAAAAGTTTGTAACCTGGTACAACGATGAGCATAAACACAGCCAGCTAAATTTTGTCTCACCAGGGCAACGTCATGCACTGCAAGATGGCGCTATTTTAGCGAAGCGCAAGAAAGTGCTTGAGGCGGCGAAGGAAAGAAAACCGATGCGTTGGTCTACAGAGATCAGAAATTGTGAAGCGGTTGGCGCTGTAACACTCAACCCAGATAAGGCACCAGAAGAAGGCGTAATAAATGCAGCTTAATATTTAAACAAAGAGTGACAACTATCTTGAAAAACACCGTAATACCCAGGCCGCCAGCAATTCTTTCTCCGTGATTTGATAATCAGGCCGCCCCCCCTGTGTCAGGATTGTTGTCACCCCTAAATAATCATTATGTTTAAAGACAGGGTGCGGCAAAAGAGAACGATATGGCTCGGTATTCACCAGAACGTAAAGAAGCGATCCTTAAAAAATTATTACCTCCTCACAACTTAACGGTCGCAGAGGTCGCTCGGGAAGAAGGCATCGCGGTGCAAACCTTGTATCATTGGCGAGATATTGCCAGAAAAGAAGGTCGCCCCGTGCCAGGTAAAACATTAACAGCCGATGATTGGTCGGCTGAAGCAAAACTTGCCGTGATTATTGAAACAGCGCCGCTGTCGGAAGCGGAGATAAACCAGTATTGCCGTGAAAAGGGCTTGTTCCGCGAGCAAGTACAGCAGTGGAAACAGGATTGTTTAGCTGGTTTTCAAACCTCAGAAGTACAAACTAAAACCATTAAACAGCAGGCTAAGGCTGACAAAGCCGAAATCAAATCGCTGCAACGGGAATTGCGCTATAAGGAGAAAGCGCTGGCTGAAGCTGCTGCGTTACTGGTGCTCAGAAAAAAGCTCAATGCGCTCTGGGGGGACGACAGCGAGGAGAGCTAACCCCCTTGCCTGAGCGCATAGCATTGATTGCCTTAATCCAAGAGGCCTATACCAATGGTGCTCGCCTTTATAAGGCTTGTGCTGAAACGGGCCTCAGTAAGCGTACCTATCGACGTTGGTATCGAGAAGGTCAAGTGCAAGCTGATTTAAGGCCAACAGCAGCTCGACCAGAGCCAGCAAATAAACTCGAAGAACATGAGCGACAACAGATATTAAGTGTGTGCAATCAAGCGGAGTACGCCAGCTTACCCCCGTCGCAAATTGTGCCAACATTATTAGATAACGGGATTTATATCGCCTCGGAATCCAGCTTCTACAGAGTGTTAAATGCTCATGGTCAACTTAACCATCGTGGCCGCACTCAGGCTGCGGTCAATCGAAGCAAACCGTTGAGTTATCGGGCAGATGGGCCGAATCAAGTGTGGTCATGGGACATCACTTATTTAGCCTCAATCGTCAAAGGCCAGTTCTACTATTTGTACCTGTTTGAAGATATTTACAGTAGAAAAATAGTGGGTTACGAAGTTCATGAGCAAGAAAGTGGGGAATATGCCGCTGCGCTAATCCAACGCTGTCTGTTACGCGAGCAATGCTTTAACACGCCATTAGTGCTGCATTCTGATAATGGGGCGCCGATGAAGTCACTGACCATGAAAGCCAAGCTGGAAGAGCTTGGTATTACGGCATCATTAAGTCGGCCGCGGGTGAGTAATGACAACCCCTTTTCAGAGTCGTTATTTAAAACGTTGAAATACCGCCCACAGTGGCCGGCATCAGGTTTTAGCTGCTTAGCAACAGCAAGAGAATGGGTGGAAAAGTTTGTAACCTGGTACAACGATGAGCATAAACACAGCCAGCTAAATTTTGTCTCACCAGGGCAACGTCATGCACTGCAAGATGGCGCTATTTTAGCGAAGCGCAAGAAAGTGCTTGAGGCGGCGAAGGAAAGAAAACCGATGCGTTGGTCTACAGAGATCAGAAATTGTGAAGCGGTTGGCGCTGTAACACTCAACCCAGATAAGGCACCAGAAGAAGGCGTAATAAATGCAGCTTAATATTTAAACAAAGAGTGACAACTATCTTGAAAAACACCGCGCCTGAGTACCTCCAATCCCAAGCGAATCGTTGAGAGTACCGTTCGATGCCCAATGGTATTGGCCTGAAAATGCTTATCCCAGCCCTGTTGCTGTGCGTGTAAACCAACTAGCCACAACAGGCATTGAACCATCAACGCTATCAGTAGGATGATGTCGAATCGCTCTGGACTGTTGGTACGACTTTGGCGTAAGCCAAAGCCGTATGCCGGGCTTTTGAGGTCACGAAAGGTTTCCTCTATTTGCATACGTTTGGCGTACAGGTTTACCAGCTGCTTTGGGCTCCGAGATTCTGGTGGTAAATTGCTGGCTAACACCCAAGGCTCTTTCGCCGATGTTGAGTACGTTTTTGCCGATGGATGGTGGCAATTAGTCCTCGTTGAACGCTGATTTGTACGCCCCTTAGGTTTGCTACGATAAAGCGTGAGATGGCAATTGATAGGGTTAGTTTTGGTCAAGGTCTTACAACCCAGGCTCTTCGCTTGACCGTTGGCCAAGTCATGTGTACTGCGAACTGCACGCCAATTTTCAGCGCCAATATCTGCAAATTGAACTGTACCGCGAATACGGCTTAGCCAAAACCAACCATGCGCCTCAACCTCTTTGTACCAAGGCACTTTGAACCCCGCGTCAGTCACGATGAGAGGGGTAACATGCAAAGGTAAAATCTTGGCTAAGTCCGCTAAAAAACCGTTGTGGGAGGCCTTAGAGCATTGTTCTGATAGGGGATAGGACTTCTCATACAGGGTAATAGAGCGGCCATTGAAGGCTATTGAGGCGCGCAGAGCCATGATGCGTTTATGCTCTCGGATGTCTGACCAATCGACGAGCACAATCGGCATAGGGTTACCAGAACAGATGAGGCTGGCATGCCATTGGTAGACAGCTAACCGTTCTTGATGCAGATGCGTGTTGCCGAGCAAACGATCAATGCGCTTGATGTTGTGCTTGGTTCGGGCCGTGGTTGGTAAATTTCGACCTAACTCAGTCAAGGTCAGTGTCTTACATTCAATCAGTGCCTTAGAGGCCAGCATCAAGCTGTTTAATCGTTTTAGGTGAAGTTCTGGGCAGTATTGGTGTAAAGAATGTTGTAGGATATTGGCTTCGCGCATCTTGTTGTCCAAGTGTAGTTTTTAGCGAAACCATTTGATCATGCAACAAGATGCGCTTCCACCCTAATTTGATGATTTATTTGTAAATCATCAGGGGATTCTTCAGCGTTAAATAGTGATCTGAATCATCGGAATTAGGCAATAAATTAGGTGATTTTTCATAAGTGAAGTTACTCATGAATTGCTAAGTTAGCAAAAAAACTAAATTGAAATTGTCCTCAAACTGTTTTGTATTTCTTTAAAAACAAAAGATTATGCCGCTGCTAAACAGGTGAGCCATGGTGATTTGCGAGACGACCGTCCGCCCCATGGCCGCTTTTTGGCATCCATGCGATCGCGGCATTCTTGAATCCATTCATATCAGACGGGCGGCCCTACATCCGCGGATGGACTTGTTGCGCGTCGTCGAGCAAATGCATAGCTTACTCTCGGTAGGAGCAGCATGTTTGCCCGTCACTCAAAAATTTTCTCTTTTCTTATCTCAACGTATTCCTAGTTTTTAGATCTTCATTTATTAAAATCATATTTTTACAAAATAGGGGAGTGCGATAAGGGCGATGCCGATGGCGATAAGTAGTGCGAGATTGGTGACAAAATAAGGGTAAATCATCAGGGTGAGGCCGACGGCCAGTGGGATGGGGGCGGCTTGGCGTTTGCCGTAGGTGAAAAAGCCAAGACCAAAGAGGCCAAAGACTAAACTCCATAACAATAATGCTGGATTATCAAACACCTTGAGTTCCTCAATGATTAGCGCTTGGTAAGCGCAGGTCTTTAACTCAGTCATATTGGTCAAACGATGGACTAGTGCTGCGCCCATGAATTGAGTCTACTGCTAAATATCCCTTGGTGTTATTAAGTTTTATTCATCTTATTCGTTGCGTGAATCCACTATTTTAGTGCGCTGTTTTATTTATATTTTTAATACAGTGAGGATTCTGGTTATAGCTCATATAACTCTAGGGGTAAGCCGTCGGGATCGCTAAAGAAGGTAAATTTTTTGCCAGTGTATTCGTCGATGCGGACGGGGTCGACGGCGATATCATGGGCCGTAAGATGCTCGATCGCCGTTTCAATCGATGCGACGCGAAAGGCAAGGTGCCTAAGACCGCAGGCTTCGGGATAGCTTGGGCGTTTGGGAGGATTATCGAAGGAAAACAACTCGATTTGACTCATATCCGGCAGTTGTAAATCGAGTTTGTAAGACTGGCGCGCCTCTCGATAATGCTCTGCAAGCACGCTAAGGCCAAGAATCGTCACATAAAAGTGTTTGGACTTTTGATAGTCACTGCAAATAATCGCTGCATGGTGAATGCCGAGTAACATGGCTTGCCTCTGTACTGTTTAACTGATGTTTACGCTAGTGTGTTTTAAAAAAGCCAGAGTCACAACTAAGTGTGACTCTGGCGCTAACCTAAGATTTTTTCTTACTTCGCTAACGGGCTAATGGACGAGTTCAAATATCGCGGAGGAGAGAGGTGCAAGCTGCAACTGAACTTGTCCTTCACCTCGCTCGACGATTAACTGCGCCGTATGATCTTCCAGTAAATCCTTAAGCGGATAGTTTGTATCGGTTAACTGCCATTGCGCAATCAGAGATTGGGGCAGTTTAAGGGAGAATGACTTGGCTTGGGTTTGACTAAAGTTACTGACAATAATCAGCTTTTGACCTTTGTTAGCGGCGGTATTGGCCTCAAAGCGGACAAAGGCAAAGGTTGAGTCATCATAACCCGTTGCGCTGCCATTGTTTGTCTTATTGTTAGCCTTATTGCTAGCCTTTGCAGCTGATAACGCGCTGCGGTTAGCTGCATCCAGCGAGTCATATTTCCCTAAGAGCGCGGGCGCATTTTTCCCCGTGCTGAGGTTCAATAATTTTTGGTAATAGGTGCGTAGCGCAACTTCTGTGGCAGTTGATTGGCCGCCATCAAACTTACCTTGATTCATCCAGCGCTGATGGGCGGGTACACCCACATAATCAAAAATACTGGTGCGCGAAGCATGGCCAAAGCCTAGGTTTTGCGTCGCCGCTTCTCCCACTTCTTGACCGAAATAAATCAAGGTGGGTGAGGTACTTAAGGTCGCAGACACCACCATTGCAGGCTGGGCGTAGCGGGGATCGACCGCATCTGTTGAGGTGTTACCAGTTAAGGCGCCTAAGAAGGCGGCATTGGCGATGCGTTGCTCGTCGTGATTTTCTAAAAAGTGCAGCATATGCGAGTCGATATCTTGGACTTTGGCCTGATCCGCGGCGATCTGCGCGGTACTTTTTTGCCCTGCCATAATGGCTTTGAGAGTGTCGTAAAGATCGACCTTGTCGTAGAGGTAATCCATTTTGCCGAGCTGAATATAGTCGCGATACAGCGCTGGGTTATAGACCTCTGCTAAGATAAAAGCTTCTGGATGACTATGTTTTATATGGCTATTTAAATAACTCCAAAATTCGACGGGCACCATTTCGGCCATATCGTAACGAAATCCATCGACTCCCATCGCTAACCAATACTGGGCAATTTGATTGAACTTGATCCAAGAGTTAGGTAATTCATGACTATGTTGCTGCCAAAAAGCATAGTGCTGCTCGGCGCCGAGTGTGGCATAGCGTGGCGGCAGTGTAGGGAAATCATGGCTGCCATCGGGGCGGACACCGTAATTGATTTTAACGGTTTCATACCAGTCGTTCATATCCGGCTTGGCAAGGCGTGAGCCGTTGCCCGTCCATTTGGCGGGGATTTCCTTAAATTGACCATCACTTAGGGAATGCGCTTCGCCGCCTAACGGTTTGAGGCTATCAGGCAAATCGGGCACTTGAAAGCCAGAGGATTGCTTTTTATCAGTCACATAGTAAAAGTTATTATGCTTTGCATATTCAAGGGTTTGATTATCGTCTTCACCAAAATCGCGCACGCCCTCGGGCTTAGTGATGGAATGGTAATTACGCGCCACATGGTTGGGCACTATATCGATAATCACCTTTAAGCCTTGCTTGTGGGTGCGCTCGATAAGTGCCTGAAACTCCTGTAAGCGCTTGGCGGGGTAGACTGCTAAATCGGGGTTTACGTTGTAATAATCTTTAACCGCATAGGGCGAACCGGCTCGGCCCTTAACCACATCGGGATCATCGTGACTGACGCCAATCGCACTGTAATCGCCAATTAAGGCGTGGTGGGGCACACCCGTATACCACACATGGGTAACGCCTAAGTCTTTGATACTTTTGATCGCTGCGTCATCAATATCATTAAATTTACCCACACCGTTTTCGCTAATCGTGCCCCAAGGTTTATTGGTGGTGTTTTTATTGCCATAGAGTCGGGTAAAAATTTGATAAACAACGGGCTTAAACTTGTCTGCTTGCTCGCCATTATGATGGGCTGGCAGGATTTCGCCTTCGGCCACATTTGGATTGGCAGCCATGGTTTTAGCCGCCACCGCTTGTAACGCCGTTGCTTGAGTGGTGATTGCTGGTGCGGCCATGGTGCAAAAGGCGCTAATGCTACTGAGGGCCAGTACGCTAAATCCCTGTTGCCAGCGATAAGCGCGACGTTTGCTGCTGTTAGATAATAGAAAATTCAACCTAGATTCCTTTACTGACTTGGCGGCCAAACTATGGTTTGGCCGCGCTGTTAGCTAAGCATGCTTAGCTGTTTGATTGAGTATGGGTTATTGGTGATTAAGCTCAAGCAACATAACGCCAGCATGTGGCAGAGTAACTGATTGATTAAGCATGAACTTATCACCTGTGAAGACTGAGTTTGCCGAAGTATTGCCTGCCAATACCTTACTAAAGCGGCTTAACTCCAGCGTTTGTGCTTGGTCATTCTTGTTGTAAATCACCATCACTTTATCCGCATCGGCTTGGTAGCAGGCATTTCCCGCTGTGGCATGTTTTGCCGCGCAGCGAAATTGAACATAAATGCCGTTTTGCGGCACAAAGTGCAGTAAATCGCCCGTTTGCAGCGCGGCTGAATGTTTGCGGTAATTGAGTAGGGCGCGCACAAACGCAAGCGCTTGCTGCTGTTTTGCGTTTAGTCCTTTACCGCTAAAACCGTTGACCTTGCTATTGGCAAAGCCACCCGGAAAATCGCTACGCACTACACCGTCGTGGCGGCCTTCGGTTGGGCTGGTCATTAATACTTCTGTGCCGTAAAACAGCTGTGGAATGCGTTTGGCCGTTAACACATAGGTGAGGGCCATTTGGTACAGCGGCAGGTTTTCTTTCAGCAGACTATAAATCCGATTGGTGTCGTGGTTGCCTTCAAAGAGGACTAACTGGCTTGGGTTAGCATACACCACATCATTCGCTAACATCTCGTAAAGCTTGATAAAACCAGTATCCCAGCCTTCGGGCTCGTTCAGGCTTTCAACCAGCTTTTCATAGAGTGGAAAGTCCATCAGGCTTGGTAAATCCGAGGTATAGCCATCGGCATTGATTTTGCCTTTTTGCCAATAGGAGACAGTAATGGGGTTGGCGGTCCACTCTTCGCCGACAATATTAAAATGTGGGTATTCGGTCATTAAGGCCTTTGACCATTGGGCTAAAAAGGTTTTATCGGCGTAGGAATAGGTGTCTTCGCGAATGCCCGAAAGCCCTGCGTATTCCACCCACCAAATGCTGTTTTGAATAAGATAAGTCGCAAGCTTTGGGTTGCGCTGATTGAGATCGGGCATCGAATCGACAAACCAACCGTCGACAAAGTCACTTTTATCCTGTGTGTCGACGTAGGGATCTTGCACTGTGGTGCGCCTATGACTGGTAAAGTTCGGGCTGGTAGAACTAGGGCTGGTAGAACTGGCCGCAGGAGCCGTTTGGGCGTCAGTTGTATCGGGCTTTAGTGGATAATTGAGCCAGTCACTGCTTGGTAAATCCTTTAACCACCAATGGTTTGAGCCAATATGGTTAAGCACTACGTCTTTAATCACCCCAAGGCCATGTTGTTTGGCCTCTGTGACTAACTTTTGGTAATCCTGATTGCTGCCAAAACGCGGGTCGACCCGATAGAGATTGGTAATGGCGTAACCATGGTAGGAGTATTGGGCTTGGTTATTTTCAAGCAGTGGGTTGATCCACAGCTGAGTGACACCTAATTTGGCTAAGTAATCTAAGTGCTGGCGTATACCTTCGATATCGCCGCCATGGCGACCATCGGAATTATCAGGCGCCGCATGCTCGAGCATATCGGCCTGATTGTCATTGCTTAGGTTGCCATTGGCGAATCGGTCTGGGGTGATAAGGTAAATAACATCTTTATTGCTAAAACCTTGGCGTTCGCGGCTGCCATCTGCCCGATCAGCTAAAGTGTAGGGCAGTTGGAAGAGCTGCTTGTTGCCAGCGACAATGCGGATATCAATGGTCTGCGATTTGGCTTGGCGCAAGTCTAAATTGATAAACAAATAATGGGGATTATCCGTTTGCTCAACCCCTTCAAACACCACATCTTGGCCAGTAATCTCAACCTTAAGTTGCGTAGCATCCGCGGGCAGTGCATTGCTGTGGAGCATCAGTTGCAACTTAGGATTATGCATGCCCGCCCACCAAGAGAGTGGCTCGAGATGAAAAGATGCTGTACTGCTGACGGGGCTATTGTTGGTCTGTGCCGAAATAGATAAGGGAGAAGAGGCGGTTAACACAAGGGCGAAGAGTAGACTGTGACGTATCATACTATGGGCCTTTTATCGGGTAGGTTTTAAGTGTGACTTTAGAAATAAAGAGCGGCGTATCATCTCACTATTATTATGGGTAAAAAGAAAAGCCTGCTTCACAGTGAAGCAGGCTTTTACGATGACAACTTACAGAGAGTAGGTTAAACCCAGGAAATATTGTCTACCGAAGTATTGAATTGTTCCGGTTTGATGCTCTTCACCAAAGTAAGTTTTATTAGGCTCATCGGTGAGGTTATTAATTTGGAACAGGAACTTAAGGCCGTTGTCCAGCGCATAAGAAGCCTGATAATCCACAATCGTTTCTGCATCAAAGAACGCCAATTGAGATTCAACCGCAACTTGCTCTGACACATAACTACTACGGTATCTCATGCTCACACGGGTATCGAAACCATCTAAGGTGTAGAACAGGGTAGTGTTCAGCACGTTTTCAGACAGACCTGGTAATGGAATGGTCAGGTTAGAACCGCTTAAGTCTGTGGTGAATTCCACTTCACTGTCTGAATAGGAATAGCTACCAGTGAAACCTAAACCATCTAAAGGTGACGGCAGGAAATCAAACACTTGGGTATAGCCTAACTCGATACCACGGATATAACCGCCTTTATCGTTGTTGATGGCTGTTTGATATTGGCCTTCATCTTTAACAACTGGGAACTCAACGCCATTGTCGATAATGGTATCGGGCACGATAAAGCCATTCGCTTCAAAATCAAATGGTTGAATAGTGAAGTTGTTGATGAAAGATTTAATATCTTTATAGAACAAGGCCACAACGACCGCACCCTCAGACTCTTCAAAGTAGTGCTCGTAGGACAAGTCATATTGATCCGCATAGAAAGGATCTAATAACGGACTGGTGTTACCCCACGCATTGTACTTTTTGTATCCTGGCGTAGCAGAATCGTCATACCAAGAACCCATACCTGACTTTAACTTGTCGATTGGTGGGCGTGACATCACAGAGGCCGCTGCAAAACGCAGTTGATCGTTTTCAGTCAGGTGGAAAGTTAAGTTCAGTGACGGTAAGTAGTCGGTATAGGTTTTGCCGACCTTGTTACGGATATAATCCGTGCTTACGACGCCTTGTTCATCGGTAATGGCTTCACCTAAACCATAACCCACCTGTTGCAGACCCGTACTGCTTTGATCTGTGTGTACGACACGTACACCTAAGTTACCTGTGACTTTAACATCGCCGATATCGAAGTCTAAGTTTGCCTGCACGTAACCGGCTAATACATCTTCATTGACCGCGCCGCTTTGGATCATGGTCCAGTTATTTGACCAGTTCGCCGTTGGAGTGAAAGGTGATTGGCCAGTTGCTGCCAGTTGTGCGTTCACCAGTTCAATGGCTTTGTTAAAGTCAATGGCGAGGAAACTTGGGTAACCTGCTAATTCACCACCAAAATCAACCACTTTGGCCATATCGCCGTTCAGAGCTAGGACTGGTTGATTATCAGGGTTTTTACCAAACTCGAAACCGTAACCTGCCTGTGAACGCTGTGCGTTGAATTCACGTTCAGCATAACGCACACCAAAATCAACAGAAGAGACAAAGCTGGTGTCTAAGACATAGTTAAAATCGAGCTTGTAGGCAATCAGATCGTTTTGCTGATTATACGGCCACATACCCACTTCTTTCAGACCTAGGGTCGAGGTATTGGTATAGTCGTTAGCAAAGCTGACATCCGCAGGATTTAAACCATTCAGTTGATAAGTAACAGATTCAGCTGAACGAACTTCATTGCCTAGATCATCGTACAATACGGCGCGAGTACCGCCGTTAACGAATTCACCATCGGCTTTGGAATAGCTGACATCGGCCGCCACTGTCAGTGCGCCACCGTTATTCCATTCAAGGTTCAATGAGCCTGAAGTCAATTCTGAGTATTTTGAGTCGTTATCGTTGATCACGAAAACCGCAAAGTTATCCGTGCCATCAGTAGAGACTGTACCACCCGTCATAGAACCGTTTTCGACAACGGCATCACTGATAGTGCCGTTTTTCAATGACTTGACGCGGAAACCTCGGGCAAAGTTTTCAGAGGTAAATTTAGAGTGGAATAGATCGCCCTTCACACTTAGGCTATCACTCGGTTGCCAATGGATAGCAGCCATATAACCATCACGGGTATCGTCACCGCCTTTTTGTTGCAGTTCAAAACCTTCACTAATCGCTTCGGTTACACCGTCACCGTTAACGTCTTTTTTATCATCATTAAAACGTAACCCAATGAATTGGCTTGCAACATAAGGTTGATACAGGTGGGCATAGCCTACTGCCACCCCTAAGGTGTCTTCGAGGAATTTACCTTGATAAGCGAGACTTAAACGATTGCCGTATTGCTCTGCATCGGAGATTTCATCGGCGCGATCGTTAAAACTGCCACGGGCATTGATATTGAATGATTGATCTTTGTCATTCTTCAGCGGATCGGCGGTTTTTAATTCAACCGTACCGGCCACGCCGCCTTCGATCAGCGAGGCTTTAGGTGTTTTGTAAACCGCTGCCTGACTAATTAATTCGGATGGATATTGGTCAAACTCAATGGCACGTTTACCACCAGTGGTCACCTGTTCGTGGCCATTGAGGGTTGCAAACACGAAATCGCCATCCAGACCACGGATGTTCAAACCACTAGCTTGGCCGCCAGTACGAACAGCGGTGACGCCTGGTAAACGGGTTAACGCATCGGCGATAGATTGGTCGGGCAGGGCGCCGAGGTCGTCGGCAGAGATAGATTCAGATACGGTATCGCCAAAACGTTTTTCATTAAGCGATTTGATCACACTGGTTCTGAAGCCTTTAACTTGGATTACTTCAATTTCGGCATCTTTGGCTTTTAGGTCTTTTTCTTTTACATCATCTGCTGCGTAGGAGTGCATACTGGCGCCAGCAGCAACGAGTGCTAAGGTCAGCAAGCTGGGTTTAAATCGCATCATTTCTATCTTCCCCTTGAAGTCGCTTTTTACCGCTTATGTAGAGCGTTTTATCGTTATTACCGCATTGTTTTTGCGGCCTTTTTTTGGTATCTCGGCGCTTAATTGACTGCATAAGTGCTGCGTTTGTGACCAAATTGTTATGCAACGGTGAAGATACTACTCCCGAGAATCTTGGCGTCACAATATTGTGCATACGTATTCAATAGGTCATTGGCCTGCCAAAACCGGCATTTCGGCCAAAAAAACTCCGATTTTATCTCCGGCTATTTCAACGCAACCTTATGTTAGTAAAGGGTTAATTTTATCTTTATCAGACAAGTCTAATGATAGTCTGTTTTGCATACGTATGCAGGCGTATTGAACCTTATTTCCCTGTTCACGTATGCTCGTTGCCACTAATACAAGCCGTAGCGCCTTTACTCCGCAGTAACATGATTGTAACTGCTCATGTGAGAGTTTTTGGGTTAGCGCGCTGAAGAATAAGGATAAAGGGGCAATATGAGTGAGTTAACTTGGTGGCGTGGAGCCGTGATCTATCAAATCTATCCACGTAGCCTTTTGGATACTAATGGTGATGGCGTTGGCGATCTGCGCGGTATTATCACCAAGTTGGACTATATTGCCAGCCTGAATGTGGATGCCATTTGGATTTCGCCGTTCTTTAAATCGCCCATGGACGATTTTGGTTACGATATCAGTGACTATCGTGAGGTCGATCCCTTATTTGGTTCGATGCAGGATTTCGATGAGCTGATTGAAAAAGCCCATCAACGCGGCATTAAAGTCATTATCGACCAAGTGCTCAGCCATACCTCAGATCAGCATGCTTGGTTTTGTGAGAGCCGCGAGAGCCGCACCAATCGTAAGGCCGATTGGTATGTGTGGGCCGATCCTAAAGAAGATGGAACGGCGCCAAACAACTGGTTAGCGATTTTCGGTGGTTGCGCCTGGGAGTGGGAACCGCGCAGACAACAGTATTATCTGCACAACTTTTTACGCAGTCAGCCCGATATAAACTTCCATAATCCTGAAGTGCGTCAAGCCGTGTTAGATAATGTGGAGTTTTGGTTGAAGAAAGGTGTCGATGGTTTCCGCTTAGATGCCATTACCTTCTGTTATCACGATGAGCAGCTACGGGATAATCCGGCAAAACCTAAGGATAAACGCCAAGGTCGCGGATTCAGTGAAGATAATCCCTATGCCTATCAGTACCATTACTACAATAATGATCGTCCGCAAACGATTCTATTTATTGAAGAATTACGCCAGTTGATCAATCGCTATCCGGGCGCCGTGACTTTAGGCGAAGTCTCCGCTGAGGATTCTCTCGCCGTGATGGCTGCCTATACCAAGGGTGAAGACCGCTTACATATGGCCTACAGTTTTGAGCTGCTGACCGATGACTATAGCGCCGCTTATATTCGCCAAACCGTCGAGGCACTCGAAGCGAGTATTGGTGATGGTTGGCCTTGCTGGGCGATTGGTAACCACGATGTGCAGCGCGTCGCCAGCCGTTGGGGACGGGGCAAGCAAACCCACGACATGGTGAAAATGCTTAATGCCATGCTCAGCTCACTTCGCGGCAGTGTTTGTAGTTACCAAGGGGAAGAGCTCGGCTTAACCGAGGCGCCAATTGAATACCATGAATTGCAGGATCCCTTCGGTAAAACTTTCTGGCCAATGTTTAAGGGCCGTGATGGTTGCCGCACTCCGATGCCGTGGGAACAGCACGCCGATTTTAGCGGCTTTAGCCAAGTAACACCTTGGTTGCCTGTGGCGAATGCACACAGAGCATTGGCGGTCGATGTGCAAGAAGCCGATCCCGCATCAATGCTGCAGGGTTATCGTCAGTTCCTCGCGTGGCGCAAAGGCTATCCTATTTTAATCGAAGGGGAGATTGAGTTCCTCGACGCGCCTGAACCTTTATTGGTATTTGTGCGCACGCTCGGTGAGCAAAAGTTACTGGTGTGCTTCAATCTGTTAGATCAGGAAATTGAATGGTCACTGAAGGAGCTCAACCTACAGCAAGAAATTACCGGTCACGGGTTGAAAACTGCGCAAAGGGTCGCCGACACATTGACATTTTCGGCCTACGCCTGCTTTTATGCGCTGTTGAACTAGTTTTCAACCGGGCATAACACCACTTCGGATAGGCAGCACAAATTCATTGTGACTGCCTGTCGTGGTACGAAAACGCCTAAGGGACATTCCCTTTAGATAATAAAAACATGATTAGAGAGCACAACTATGGCGTCATCTATAAACACCAGCAGCCACACGAGCAGCGTGAGCGAGGCGGGAAACGGTAATTATCGTTTTGCGTTAGTCTCATTGACCTCACTGTTTTTTATGTGGGGCTTTATTACTTGTCTGAACGATATTCTGATCCCCCATCTTAAGGCGGTGTTTTCACTCAATTACACCCAAGCGATGTTGATCCAGTTCTGCTTCTTTGGCGCTTATTTTCTGGTGTCGATCCCGGCGGGGCAGTTAGTGAAACGACTCGGTTATCAAAAAGGCATAGTCACAGGGTTAGTGATTGCGAGTATCGGCTGTGGTTTGTTCTATCCCGCCGCGTCCTTTGCGACCTACGGATTGTTCCTCGGTGCGCTGTTTGTTCTGGCCTCAGGGATCACGATTTTACAAGTGGCGGCTAACCCCTATGTTAACGCGCTAGGCAGCAGCCAGACGGCATCGAGCCGCTTAAACCTGACGCAAGCCTTTAACGCACTAGGGACTACAGTTGCGCCATTTTTTGGCTCGATTTTGATTTTGTCCGTTGCAGCCACGGCATCCTCTGAATTAGCGCAAGCCAATGCCGAGGCGGAAGTGGTTAAGTTGCCTTATTTGTTGTTAGCGACCGCGCTAGCCGTACTGGCGGTGATTTTCGCTAAGCTCGATTTGCCAGTGATCCGTGAACACAGCGAAGCCGCTGCGGGCGAAGTACAAACTCATTTAGGCAAGACTAGCGCACTGCAAAGCACCCATTTGGTGTTAGGTGCGGTGGGGATTTTTGTTTATGTGGGCGCAGAAGTGTCGATTGGTAGCTTCTTAGTTAACTTCCTCGGCGAATCACACATCGTCGGCATGCCAGAAGAGCAAGCGGCCCATTACATCGCCTATTACTGGGGCGGCGCTATGGTCGGGCGCTTTATCGGTTCGGCGGTAATGCAAAAAATCCCTGCTGGCACAGTGCTGGCTTTCAATGCCTTGATGGCGGCATTGTTGGTGCTGGTAGCGATCACCAGCAGCGGCACGCTGGCGATGTGGGCGATTTTGGGTGTGGGATTATTTAACTCCATTATGTTCCCCACAATTTTCAGCTTAGCGCTGCGTGACCTCGGTCCGCACACGTCGCAGGGTAGCGGTATTCTCTGTTTAGCCATTGTGGGTGGTGCTATTGTGCCATTGTTACAAGGCGTATTAGCCGATAACTTAGGCATTCAATTGGCCTTTATTCTGCCAGTGGTGTGCTATGGTTTTATCCTGTTCTATGGAGCGAAAGGCTCTAAGATGTAAAGGCATTGGCCGATTCGATAAAAGCGATCCCCATGGATCGCTTTTTTATTGGACTTTTTTGCCTCTAAAAGGCAACTGGGCATCTGTTTACTTGCGTATTAGTGCCTGACCTCCTATGATCCCCCGGTTTTATTACTCACGGTGACCTGTAAATGTTGAATTCTCCGCTTTCTGCCAGCTCGAATGAATTAGTGATCAGTATCTTAGCTATGGTACTGAGCGAAGGAAAACCCTTAGACCGGGCCTATTCTCAGCATTTTTCGGGGTTAAAGTTAGTACCCGCCGAACAGGCGCGTATTGCCACTGTGACGGGCGATATTCTGCGTCGGTTAAATCTGTATTGTTTCTTAGCCGAAATTAAGCCGGAAGAAATGGAGCGCTTAGGCTCCAAGCTGCTTAATGTGTGGCATTTATTCCACAAGCTAGAACTGCCTAAGATGCAGTATTCCTTGCCAGTCGATGCCGAGCGTTTAGCCGAGCGTATCGAGCAGGCGCAGCGCCAACCCGTACTTTGGGACGGTTGCCCAGAATGGTTAGATGCTATGGGTCAAGCCCAACTTGGTGCATCTTGGGAGAAGGAGCGCGCCGCCTTAAGCACTCCGCCTAAACGTTTCCTGCGGGTCAATGGTCTTAAAGTGAGTCGTGATGAGCTAGCGCAAAAACTGGCAGCCGAGTTTGTCACCACCCAAGCGGTGGAGGGCGTTGATTCAGCCCTTGAAGTGACCTCTGATTCCGCGCTGTTTCGCACTAACAGCTTTAAAGACGGTCTATTTGAGCAGCAAGATGCGGGCTCACAACGTGTGGCCGCCGCGCTCGATGCCAAACCGGGAATGCGAGTGATCGATGCCTGTGCGGGAGCGGGTGGCAAGACCCTACATATCGCCGCGCAGATGCAGGGCAAAGGCCGTTTATTGGCGATGGATGTGGAGCAATGGAAACTCGACAACCTCAAGGAACGCGCCCGCCGTAATGGTGCCCACAATATCGAAACCCGATTAATTGTTGGCTCAAAAACCATTAAACGCTTAAAACTCAGCGCCGATCGTGTACTGCTCGATGTGCCTTGCTCTGGCCTAGGGGTTTTAAAGCGCAATCCCGATGCCAAATGGCGTGATACCGCCGAACGTTTGCCGGTACTGATGGAGCTGCAAAAGCATATCTTAAGCAGTTATAGCCGCATGGTGAAGGTTGGTGGCATTGTGGTATACGCGACCTGCTCAATTTTCCCCTGTGAAAACCGCGGCCAAGTTGATGCTTTCTTAGCGGAAAACCCCAATTTCCGTTTACTCGAAGATGAAACCATCAGTCCCGCCGAGACGGGTTTCGATGGCTTTTATTTAGCAAAACTTGAGCGAATTCAAGAATAAACCCGCATTTTATCTCGCCACTAAAGCACGTTTTCATCCATCATTGAAAAGTTGCTTTAGTGCGCCTAAATACCTAAAATTCACCCCTGATTTACAAAGATTGTTCATCTTAGTAAGGTCGTTAACTTAAGCGCTAATTGACTAAGGGATGTATGGACGAAGGAATTGCGGTTACGGGCAGTATCGGCGAGATTAATGCTCATTTTAATCAAAGCGTTAGCTTAGAATGCTATAATGGCATCTTGTCTATGCTGCTCAATAGCGCGCCATTAGCAGAAATCCTCCATGCTTTAGTGTTAAAAATTGAAGATCAGCGTTTAGGCACGCATGCCTCCGTATTGCTACTCAGCGAAGACGGCAAAAAGCTGCTCACGGGCGCAGCGCCCCATTTACCCGATAGTTATAACCAAGCCATTCATGGGGTCGAAATTGGTCCTGGGGTTGGCTCCTGCGGTACCGCGGCATTTACTGGTCAGCGGGTGATTGTCGATGACATTGAACACCATCCCTATTGGGCACTCTATAAAGAGTTTGCATTAACCCACGGGCTGAGGGCTTGTTGGTCTGAACCCATCAAAGATACTCAAGGCAAGGTTCTAGGTAGTTTTGCCATGTATTATGAGGAGGTTAAATCGCCGACTGCCGCGGATTTAACCTTGATTGCCGAGGCGGCGAGACTGGCGAGTTTAGCGGTAGAGCGCAGTCGGTCACTCGAGTTTCAGCGCCTTGCGGTGAAAATATTTGATCGCCTACCTCTGTCGTTAGTCATCACCAATGCCAGCCATTCCGTGCTCTATGCTAACGATGCGTTTACCCAGATGGTTTATCCTGAAACCACTGATATTCATGATTTTTGCCCCGAACACTTTTTCTCTCCCTCTGAGCCCCACGAAATCGATTCGCTGTTTCAACATCTGTCTGAGGGCAAAATGTGGCAGGGTGAGTTGATTGGCCTGCGCAATAACGGTGAAACCTTTTACCTCGATTTAACCGTGACCGTGTTTCGTGAGCCCCATAGCAACGAGAATGGTTTTGCTTGGCTATTTTCTGATATCAGTGAGCGTAAAAAGGCGGCTCAGTTAATTAAGTATCAAGCCAACAATGATTCCCTCACTGGGCTGGCAAACCGTAATGCCTTGTTTAGACAAATCCAAGAGCTGATCTCCGCCGACAGCTTAACCCCAGGTTTTAGCTTTATGCTGATGGATTTGGACAACTTTAAACAAGTGAACGATACCTACGGCCACGACAAAGGGGATGCGCTGCTGGTGCAGGTCGTGGAGCAGATTAAGACCTGTTTAAATGAGCATGCGGTATTTTCACGCCTAGGGGGCGATGAGTTTGCGCTGCTGCTGCCGGGCCTTGTGACACAAAGAGAATTGTCACAACTGGCGGAGAAAATTAACCAGCAGGTTTATCGCCGTTATGAGCTGTCCCAAGATAAAGGGGTGTATAGCTCTGTGAGTATTGGGATTGCGCGCTTTCCCGAGGATGCGCTGGATTTGGAACAGCTCTTAAACTGCGCCGATCAGGCCATGTATATCTCCAAGGCCAATGGCCGTAACCGCTACCATTTTTTCACCGAGCAAATGCAGCAGAATGCCGAGCGTATTGCGAATTTACATACACTGTTGAAACAAGCCTTAGAGCAAGAAGCCTTCGAGTTGTATTTTCAGCCGATTGTGGATGCGACAACTGGGCTGGTTTTGCGGGCCGAAGTGCTACTGCGTTGGCAGCACGAGGGGCAGTTTATTTCCCCCGATGAATTTATTCCTATCGCCGAGAACAGCGGTTTAATCGTTAATATTGGTCGCTATGTACGTAAAGCTGTGATGCAAACCATTATCGACATGCAAGCACTGGGGTGGCCAATCAATTTAGCGGTTAACGTGTCGACCTTTGAGTTTTGGTCCCACGAGTTGCAGGATGCGTTTTGCGACTCCTTCGCCGATATTATCGAAGAGCTGGGGTTAATTGAGTTTCCCTACGAGCTTATCACCTTAGAAATCACTGAATCGCTGTTGATGAAACAGCATGTGCATTTAATCCAAGTGCTGAACGAGTTACGCGGACGAGGCATTAAAATCTCCCTCGATGACTTTGGTACCGGTTATTCTTCCTTATCCTATTTGGCGAATTTTCCTATCGATCAAATCAAAATCGATAAGAGTTTTATCGATAGGTTAGATGAAGGGGAGCGCCATCTCGCATTGATAGAGGCGATTGTGCGCTTAAGTCATGCGCTGAATTTGAGTGTGACGGCAGAAGGGGTCGAAACCCAGGCGCAGCTTAAGGTGATGATGGAAAACCATATTCAAGAAATTCAAGGCTATATCTTTTATAAGCCCATGCCCAAGGCGGCATTTTTTGAGTTACTTGCCGAGCAGGCTGCGGCTCATCACCATTCATAATGAGTTCAAACCAACCTCAAAAAAGAAGCGCGCTATATAGGCGCGCTTTTCAGTTTATTTAGCCTATCACTCGGTCTATCACTTAGCCGCTAACTGGCCGTTAATCACCAAACTTAAGTATTCGGTAAAATCATGACCATGGTTTTGCAACATCTTAGGGAACATTGAAATCGGCGTCGAACCCGGGAAGGTATTGATTTCGTTGAGTAGAATTTCATTATCTTGGGTTAAGAAAAAGTCGATGCGTGACAGATGGCGCAGCTTCATGCCCTTAAAGGCTTTAATCGCATAGGCGCGGATCTGCTCACTAATGTCAGTTGGCACATTTTGCGCGACCACATCGGTGCGTGCCTTACTGCTCTTGGCGTATTTCTCATCGAAGGTGTAGAAGGTATTGCTATCACAGATGATTTCGCCCGGCAGGGTCGCAACCACTTCGCCTTGATACTCATAGACCGCGACTTCCAGCTCACGGGCCTTAATGGTTTTCTCGACGATCACATAGGGCGCGTAGCCAAAGGCATCTTTTAACACGTCAGCCACTTTGCTGCTGTCATCGACTTTATAGCAACCGACCGATGAGCCTTGGGATGCGGCTTTAACGAAAATCGACCCCCAGTTTTCGAGCGCTGCTTGGGTTTGGGCAATCGCGTCATCATCGTATTGATTTAAGAAGATATAAGGTGTGTTAGGAATGCCTAAGGCGCTGAACCACATCTTAGCGGTGATCTTGTTAAAGCAGTTGCTGCTGGCTTCGGATTCGCAACCAAAGTAGGGCAGTTGGATAAGATTAAAGTAAGACTGAATGTCGCCCGTTTCCCCCGGATAGCCGTGAATACAAGGAATGACATAATCCACAGGCCATGCGGGCTTGGTCTCATCACGGAAGCGAATTTCGCGGTTATTGGTCAGTTCACAGTCATCGCCTGCGGCGGTTTGGTATTGGCCAAATTTATCCAGTACCACGCGCAGTACATTAAACTGCTCGGATTTTGCTAATGAGGTTTCAAAATAATTAGCCGACAGTAGGGAAATATCGTGTTCCGCACTTCCACCGCCGCACAGCAAAAGTAAATTGATTTTTGACATTATGATTCCTCGATTGAGCAAAATGCTGTTGAGTTGCCTTTTGCAACTCGCTTACTAACGACAACTTCGTCACTTCCTGCAACAAGGGCTGTTATCTGCGCTAAGCACATAAGTTAGCCGCAGCCATCTTAGATTTCTTGCCCCCTAAAGTGCAAGGACTCAGGCGAAGGAGTTTGACCGAGTGATGAATTTTAACGCATTTTTACAGGGCAATAAAAAACGCGCCGAGGCGCGTTTTAAAGGATGTGTCTGTTAACGGACAAATTAGAAGTTCGCAGTGCGTGGCGCGCGTGGGAATGGGATCACGTCACGGATGTTCGATACGCCCGTTACGTAAGACACCAAACGCTCGAAGCCCAGACCGAAACCTGAGTGTGGCACTGTGCCGTAACGGCGCAGATCGCGATACCACCAGTAATCTTCTTTATTCAGATCCATTTCTTCTAAACGCATATCCAGCACGTCTAAACGCTCTTCACGTTGTGAACCACCGATGATTTCACCTATGCCTGGGGCTAACACGTCCATCGCGGCAACGGTTTTACCGTCTTCGTTAAGGCGCATGTAGAAGGCTTTGATATCTTTTGGATAGTTCTTCACAACCACAGGGGCTTTGAAGTGCTCTTCGGCCAGATAACGCTCGTGCTCAGAGGATAAGTCGATACCCCAAGACACTGGGAATTCGAACTCACGACCACATTTTTGCAGAATGTCTACTGCATCTGTGTAATCTACCTGGGCGAAATCACTCGATACGAAAGATTGCAGACGCTCAATCACGGTTTTATCCACGTGCTGGGCGAAGAATTCCAGATCGTCCATACGCTCGGCTAACACGGCGTTGAAGGCGTATTTCAGCATGCCTTCGGCAAGGCTGGCGATATCGCTTAAGGTGGCGAAGGCGACTTCGGGCTCAACCATCCAGAATTCCGCTAAGTGGCGGCTGGTGTTTGAGTTTTCAGCACGGAAAGTCGGGCCAAAGGTGTAGATTTTTGACAGGGCGCAGGCGTAGGTTTCGCCGTTCAGCTGGCCTGATACGGTTAAGAACGCCTCTTTACCGAAGAAGTCTTTGTCATAGTCCACTTTGCCATCGTCGGTGCGTGGCAGGTTTTCCATATCCAGTGTGGATACACGGAACATTTCACCCGCGCCTTCACAGTCTGATGCGGTGATCAGCGGTGTAGACACCCACACGAAACCGTTTTCGTGGTAGAAACGGTGAATCGCTTGAGACAAACAGTTACGTACGCGGGCAACGGCACCAATGATGTTGGTACGTGGGCGTAAGTGCGCCAATTCGCGTAAATGCTCGATAGAGTGACGCTTAGCCGCCATTGGGTAAGTGTCTGGATCTTCAACCCAGCCAGTTACTTCAACGTGAGTAACTTGCAGCTCATAGGCTTGGCCAGCGCCAGGAGATTCAACAATCTCACCGGTTACGATCACAGAGCAGCCAGCTGTCAGCTTTAACACTTCGTTGTCGTAATTTTCTAAGCTATTTGGCACAACACCTTGAATAGGATTAAAGCAGGAGCCGTCATAGACAGCTAAAAAAGAGATGCCAGCTTTAGAGTCACGACGGGTTCTGACCCAGCCACGGACTGTGACTGTCGAACCAACTGCGTGCTCACCTTTAAATACAGAAGCGACCGATGCAATGCTCATTGTTGCTTAGTTCTCCAACGAAACGTTTTATATGAAAATTTTTGGAGGTTTATATTACCTTGCTGGTGGCTTTTCTCAAGCTGAAAAAGGTATCCTGAGGTTAATATTACTAATATTGAGTGATAGGGTGCCTTAAAACTTGGGAGGCGGTATGCGGAAAGTCAAAATATTTCAGATGATCCTCGCCACATTATCCATTCTGGGCTGGACCTTGGCGGTGTACGCGCTAATGGTGTTTGGCGAGGCTCGTCCCGAACGAGAGGTTGGATCCTACTTGAGTCGCGGTGAAACCTTCAGACACTATTGGGACCCAAGCGAAACCGAATTACTGCAATACATCATCTGGGGCTGCGGTGCGATAAGCCTGATAAGTCTGGCGTTTAATTACTATGTCGCTCACCACAGCAAACTCGGTTATTGGTTTAATATTCCCTTGCTGCTGCTAACCTCGCTGGCGGCGGGTCTATACGTGCATTTTGTGATTTGAATTATCCAAAAGGGGAATGCGGGTTTACAGCATCTTCTCGGGAAGACTCAAATGCCGACAGAGGTGATCGATAATCGCCGCCGTCGCGCCCCAGATAAAACGCTGCTGATAGGGAATAAAATGCACGCTGTAATAACGCCCTTGGCGTAAAAACTGTTTGCGGTGGCGATTTT
The DNA here is from genome assembly GCF_029835735.1 of Shewanella sp. GD04112. Classification (NCBI taxonomy): domain Bacteria; kingdom Pseudomonadati; phylum Pseudomonadota; class Gammaproteobacteria; order Alteromonadales; family Shewanellaceae; genus Shewanella; species Shewanella sp. GD04112. Next base: position 2,758,497 of record NZ_JAOEAL010000001.1, on the reverse strand, counting down.
GCGGCTCGATAAAAAAGCTTAAGGGCACGGTAAAACAGTCGGCGACTTCGCCGGGATCGAGCCTTAAGGCAAAATCCTGCTTAATCATGCCTACGACTGGAGTGATTTCAAAACCGGTAAAGGTGTTATGGGCGGGGAAGGTACCAATCACCTCTACATTTTCCCGGCAAAGGCCAATTTCTTCTTCCGCTTCCCTAAGTGCGGCCGTAATGGCGCTGCTGTCACTGGGTTCAATCTTGCCGCCAGGAAAGCTAATTTGCCCAGGGTGCGCCCTAAGGTGCATCGGTCTTTGGGTTAAAATCAGATTGAGCTCGCCCTGGATTTCCTGCAAGGGGATCAGTACCGCGGCTTTACGCAACCCAAGGTGAGGGATAGCCGCGGGATCTTGCGTGGCTAAAGGATGCAGATTAAATCTGAGTCTAAATTCCGCTTGATCCATAGGCTTCCTATTCGTTTCCTGACGCTTATTGAGGGCTATCGAGTAAGGGTAAGATGCGGCTTATCTTATCGAAGCTTTCTTGGTACTCTGCATCGACATTGGAATCCGCGACAATACCGCCGCCCGCCCAGCAATAGAGTTTACCTTGCTCTGCCACGATTGTGCGGATGGTGATACTGGTGTCCATTTGCCCATCTTGGCTGATATACCCCATGGAGCCACAATACAGACTGCGGCGTGAGGGTTCCAGCTCTTCAATAATTTCCATCGCGCGGATTTTAGGCGCACCGGTAATCGAACCGCCGGGAAAGGCCGCCCGCAGCAAGTCACAGGCGTGGTATTGTGGGTCGAGTTTGGCGGTAACGGTACTGACTAAATGGTGCACCGCAGGAAAGCTTTCAACGGCAAATAGATGTGGCACTTGTACAGTGCCGGGCGCGGCGACTTTACCTATGTCATTGCGCAGTAAATCCACAATCATCACGTTTTCGGCTCGATCCTTGGGTGAATGGGCAAGGGCTTGCGCTGCTTGCTTATCTAGCATCGGGTCGCTATGGCGCGGCAGCGTGCCTTTAATCGGTTTGGTTTGAATATCGTCACCGCGCAGCTGAATAAAACGCTCGGGCGAAATCGATAAAATCGCGTTGGCATCAAGCCGCATAAAGGCGGAGAAGGGCGCTTGATTGGCACTTCGTAGCTTGCAGTAAGCGCGCCATTCATCGCCTTGATACTCCGCTTCAAAGCGCTGGGTCAAATTAATTTGATAGCAATCGCCGCTATGCAGATACGCTTGTACTTGATTAAATTTCGCGGCGTACTCAGCTTTGGTCAGCTGCGCCGACCAAGGGCTTGTGAGACGAAATTCGGCCTGCTTTGTGGGTTTGGCTATTTTTACTTCAATTATTTTCAATTGAGTATCGAGGGCGGCATCCCCTAAATAGTGCACCATAAACCAGCTTTGCTGCTGATAATCGAAAATCAATGCCCAGTCGTAAAAGCCAATATTCATCTCGCCGAGGTGAATATCCTGCGCCGCAGTGCAGGGGAGCTGTTCAATTCGACGGCCTAAATCATAACTAAAGCTGCCCATGGCGCCGCCACTAAAGGGCAAATCGCAGGCAAAAGAGTGTGGATACCAATGGCGCAGCAGCTGTTTGACCAGGGTAAAAGGGTCATCCTGCGGGCTGAGGTGAGTCGGTTTGGCTAATTCAGGCTGATGAACTTGAATGTCAGTCTGCTCGCCTTGGGTGATGAGGGTGGCGATGGGACCTGCGCAAATCATATCGAATTTAGCGTCCTGATGGGGCGCATTGGCCGAGTCGAGCAGTATCGCCCAAGGTTCAGCCGCAAAGTGTTCGAAGATTGCTGCTGTGCTGAAAGTCCAGTCAAGTTGGCGTACTGCCAGCGGTAATGCCGCCCTATTTGCCATCAATTAACCCTATCTAAAAATGTGATGTAGCCCAAAAAGATGGGAAAGAGTATCATATTGGCCCAGAAAGAATTACACAAAAAACAAGTAAGGCCCTAAAGGCTGCTGGAGCGCACCTACTATGTCATCTCACCATGAAACGTCTGAAAATGTAGTGATTAAACAAGCCGACTTTATTGAAAGTGTGGCCGATGCCCTGCAATACATCTCCTATTATCATCCCAAAGATTTTGTGGATGCCATGAGCGAAGCTTATGAGCGTGAGCAAAGTGCGGCGGCGAAGGATGCGATTGCGCAAATTTTGATTAACTCGCGTATGTCTGCCGAAGGTAAACGTCCACTGTGTCAAGACACGGGTATTGTGACCACCTTCGTTAAGATTGGTATGGGGGTTAAGTGGGACAAAACCGATATGACCGTGCAACAAATGGTCGATGAAGGTGTGCGTCGTGCTTATACCAATCCAGATAACCCACTGCGTGCATCGATTGTGGCCGATCCTGCGGGTAGCCGTAAAAACACCAAAGACAACACGCCATCCGTCGTGCATATCGATATGGTGCCAGGCAATCATATTGAAGTCGCTATCGCGGCCAAGGGCGGCGGCAGTGAAAACAAAGCCAAGATGGTGATGTTAAACCCATCTGACGATATCGCCGCTTGGGTTGAAAAAACGCTGCCAACTATGGGTGCGGGCTGGTGTCCTCCAGGTATGCTTGGCATCGGTATTGGCGGCACCGCTGAAAAAGCGGCCGTACTCGCGAAAGAAGCCCTGATGGAAAGCGTGGATATCCATGAGTTAATGGCGCGCGGTGCAGAAACCAGCGAAGAAAAACTGCGTTTAGACATTTTCGAGCGTGCTAACAACCTCGGTATTGGTGCGCAGGGTCTTGGCGGTTTAACCACAGTGTTAGACGTGAAAATCAAATCTGCACCTACTCATGCAGCATCAAAGCCTGTGGTGATGATCCCTAACTGCGCGGCAACTCGCCACGTACACTTCCATTTAGATGGTACTGGCCCTGCTGATCTTGCGCCGCCGACACTGAGCGACTGGCCAGAAATCACCCGCGAAGTGGGTAGCGATGTGCGCCGTGTTAACTTAGACACAGTTACTCAAGCCGATATCGAGCAGTGGAAGAGCGGTGAAACCATCCTGTTAAGCGGTAAAATGCTCACCGGCCGTGATGCTGCCCATAAGCGTATCCAAAGCCTGATTGAAAGCGGTGAAGGTTTACCAGAAGGCGTGGACTTTACTGGCAAGTTTATCTACTACGTGGGTCCAGTTGACCCAGTCGGTAACGAAGTTGTGGGTCCTGCTGGCCCAACTACCGCGACCCGTATGGACAAGTTCACCGATCTGATGCTGGATAAAACCGGACTGATGGGCATGATTGGTAAGGCTGAACGTGGTCCAGCGACCGTTGAGTCTATCAAGAAGCACAAAGCTGTGTACCTGATGGCTGTGGGCGGCGCGGCTTATTTAGTGTCGAAAGCCATTAAGAAATCCCGCGTAGTGGCGTTTGCCGACTTAGGTATGGAAGCGATTTACGAGTTTGACGTACAAGATATGCCAGTGACTGTGGCGGTAGACTCAAACGGCGTGAATGCCCATGAAACTGGCCCAGCGATTTGGAAAGTGAATATCGCTAACGCCAAAGCCTAAGCAAATGGCCTAAGCGAATGTCCTTCTTGCAAAAAAGTCGCTTTTTTGAGCGGGATTCGAGCGGGAAAGGGCGGCGAGTGGCACTCAATGACGCCATTCGATGCAGACTGACAATTTGTCACAAAAAAATACGCTCAAGTACGCCTTTTGGCTTGCTTGAGCGTTTTTGTTTCGTTAGTGTGGCAAACTTATCTTCACAAAGACGATTGATGATCGTTTTGACCGTTCATTCGGTACAACTACCGAATGTGTTTAACAAAAGATGGATATAACAATGAAAATAGCTCCTCTCCTATTGGCGCTTGGCGCGGCTGGTTTGGCCTGCTCAGCCCACGCGGCCGATCCTAAGCCTTTTACTGTGCAACAGCTGGTTAAACTCAACAAATTGCATTCAGCCGCGGTGTCCCACGATGGCACTAAATTGGTCTACGGTCTGAAAACCGTTAATGACAAGGGAGAGGCGAGCTCAGATTTATATATTCTCGATTTGACGCAAGCGGACGCTAAACCGATGCAGATCACTTCTGCTGCGGGTACTGAGCACGATGTCAGCTTCGCAAACGATGACAAATCGATTTATTTCCTCGCCAGCCGCAGTGGTTCAAGCCAACTGTTCCAACTGCCATTAACGGGCGGTGAAGCGCAGCAAGTTTCTGATCTGCCATTGGATATCGATGGTTACAAACTCTCTAACGATGGTAAGCAAATCGTGCTTAGCATGCGTGTATTCCCAGAGTGTAAAGACTTAGCTTGTTCAAAAGACAAATTTAAGGCCGAAGAAGAGCGTAAATCGACGGGTCGTGAATACAAGCAGTTGATGGTACGTCACTGGGATACATGGGAAGATCATGCCCGTAACCACTTATTTGTGGGTGTCCTTAACGGCGAGAAGCTGACCAAAGTGGTGGACATCACCCAAGGTTTAGACACAGAAACCCCACCTAAGCCATTCTCAGGTATGGAAGAAGTGACCTTCACTCCTGATGGCAAATATGTGGTGTACAGCGCCAAAGCGCCAAGCAAAGATCAAGCTTGGACGACAAACTACGATCTGTGGCAGGTGAGTGTAAACGGTGGCAAAGCCACTAACTTAACCGCCGATAACATTGCCTGGGACGCTCAACCAACATTCTCCAGCGATGGTCGCTACATGGCGTACCTCGCGATGACTAAACCCGGCTTCGAAGCTGACCGTTACCGCATCATGCTGCGTGATACTAGCACTGGACAGTCGAAGGAAGTGGCACCGCTGTGGGACAGAAGTCCAAGCTCACTGATGTTTGCACCGGACAATCGTACTCTGTATGTGACGGCACAAGACATTGGCCAAGTGTCTATTTTCAAAGTGAATACTCAGTTTGGTGATGTGCAGTCTGTCTACAGTGACGGCAGCAATAGCCTGATTGCGATCGCCGACGATCAACTGATCTTCGACAGCAAAACCTTAGTTGAGCCGGGCGATCTGTATCGCATCAACACCGACGGCCAAGGCCTGAAACGTCTGACTGAAGTCAACAAAGACAAACTGGCCGAAATCAAATTTGGTGAATTCCAACAATTTAGCTTTAAGGGTTGGAACAACGAAGATGTTTACGGTTACTGGATCAAACCTGCTAACTACCAAGAAGGCAAAAAGTATCCGATTGCATACCTAGTCCACGGTGGTCCGCAGGGGTCATTTGGTAACGCTTTCAGTGGTCGGTGGAACGCCCAGTTATGGGCTGGCGCGGGTTATGGCGTTGTGATGGTGGACTTCCACGGTTCAACCGGTTACGGCCAAGCCTTTACCGATTCTATCAGCCAAGATTGGGGCGGTAAGCCATTAGAAGACTTACAAAAAGGTCTGGCAGCGGTGAGCCAACAACAAAAATGGCTCGATCCACAAAATGCCTGTGCCTTAGGTGGCTCTTACGGCGGCTACATGATGAACTGGATCCAAGGCAACTGGAACGATGGCTTTAAGTGCCTCGTTAACCACGCGGGTCTGTTCGATATGCGCTCTATGTACTATGTGACCGAAGAAGTATGGTTCCCAGAGCATGAGTTTGGCGGTACTTACTCAGATAACAAAGCCTTATATGAGAAGTTTAACCCAGTAAACTATGTGGAAAACTGGAAGACGCCAATGCTGGTTATCCATGGCGAGAAGGACTTCCGTGTGCCTTATGGTCAAGGTTTAGCCTCATTTAGCTATATGCAACGCAAGGGTATTCCATCAGAGCTGCTGATTTTCCCTGATGAAAACCACTGGATCTTAAAGCCAGAAAACCTCGAACAATGGTACGCGAACGTGTTCCGTTGGATGGACAGCTGGACGAAAAAGTAACCGAGGATGATGGACTTAAATCCACTGGATATTAAGTCCCGTTAACCTGTTGCCAAAGCCAGAACCCTGTTCTGGCTTTTTAATACTAGGATTGTGAATCTAAGTCAGTTACACACTGGACTTATCAAGGAATGAAGATGCTGATCAGAGCAGCGACTACAACAGATATTGAAGCGATAAGCGCATTAATCACGCAGCTTACACAAGTTTATATTGCTCCCACCTGCACAGATGTGGGCGCTGAAACCTTAGTCAACGCTATGTCTGTTGAGTCAGTGGCTCATTATTTTGCATTAGGTTATCAATATCATGTTGCAATTAATGAGACTGGCGAACTTGTCGGTGTGGTGGGGATGAAGGATAACAGTCATCTTTATCATTTATTTGTGGCGGATATTGCCAAGGGGCAAGGCCTGTCGCGTCAGCTGTGGGAGCTTGCCAAAGCTGAGTGTCTCGCTAAGGGGAATCCCGGCACTTTTACCGTTAACTCGGCGGTGAATGCGCTGCCTGTTTATCAGCACTTTGGCTTTGTTGCACAAAGTGATATTCGCGAGCGCGGTGGGATCCGCGATATTCCAATGCAACTCGTGCTTTGATGTATAGCGATCTTTAACCATAAGACCAAAACATAAAATCAGAAGAAGAGAACCTATGGCGAATGTGAGTTTTTACCCAATCGGGACTGTCGGTGAAAAATGGGGCGATGAAGAAAAGGCCGCATGGTTTGCTAGCACGCAAATTAAACGTTCTTACCAAGACAATGTTGTCACGCCACTAAAGGCGATGGCGTCACAACTGACCGAATTAGGGCTGAGTGTGGTGCAATATGGCGCCTTATCGATTGACTCTGCGCGTTATCCCTTGTTTGCGGTTAAATCTGCTACGTTCGATCCGAACAAGAAAACCGTCTTAGTCACAGGTGGCGTACACGGCTACGAAACCAGTGGCGTGCATGGCGCCATGGCTTTTTTGGCTAACAACGCGGCTCTCTATGCGAGCCGGGTTAACTTAGTGGTGGCAGTGTGTGTGAGCCCTTGGGGTTATGAGACCATTAATCGCTGGAACCCGAAAGCTATCGATCCAAACCGCTCGTTTTATGCTAATAGCCCTGCAGAAGAGTCGGCAGCACTGATAGCACTTGTGGCAAGCGTTCCACAAGGTTTTGATGTCCATGTGGATTTACATGAAACTACCGACTCGGATGAAGATGAATTTCGCCCAGCCTTGGCCGCGCGTGATGGCAAAGACTTTATCCCCGGCATCATTCCAGATGGATTTTACGCCGTAGGCGATACCGAAAATCCGCAGGATGCCTTCCAAAAGGCGATTATCGACGGGGTGAGTAAAGTCACTCACATCGCGCCCGCCGATGAAAAGGGCGAGATTATCGGCTCGACAGTGGTGCAACACGGGGTGATCAATTACCCATTGAAAGCGCTAGGTTTATGCAGCAGTGTGACGGGCTGTATTTATAACACCACCACCGAAGTGTATCCCGACAGCCCATCGGCCACGCCCGCAGAGTGCAATCTAGCCCAAGTCGCCGCAATCACCAGTGCCATCGACTATGTGTTAGCGTTGAACTAGTGGAGTTTTTTGATACTAAGCTTGAACAATCGTAACGCTTGCATGGCGTGAACAGTTGATTTTTCTTAAGTTTCATCCATAAAAAAGCCCTCAAACGAGGGCTTTTTTATGGTCGTTATCAACCGCTGTCGCACTGTACTAATGGTTACTTTAGTGGATACATTTTAATCGTATATGTACCACCATATACATTTCTAAATCTGGCAGATTCTTTTATTCAAGAATAGTTTATCCAATCACTTGTACGCTGAGCGGATACACATATCGCTTTGGATTTACCGTACCGCACAGATAATTCAAGGTGAGGATTGTTAAAATCATTCATCAACAGTAAGTTAGTGATACTTGATGGAGAGGTTTAAACGATTAATTGGCGTTAGTGGCGATTGCCAAACAGCGGTTCACATAAAGGAGTTGTGATGAGAAAGATAAAACAAGTGGCGTTACTGAGTCTACTCTTGTTGGGAGGCTGCGCTTCCTACACTACGCCCGGTGGCAGTGTGGTTATTGGTAGTTTGGCGGAATCGGATATTAATACGCTGATGTCAGTCCAAGCGGCTGCCACATTCCCCGCACATATTGCTGTTGCACGTATTCAGGCGCCGGGTTATGCATCCTATCGTTTAAGCAGTTTTGGGACTGGGCGTTACAGTGTGGTGACAACCCGTGAAGTCGAAACAGAAGCCGATTTTACTCAGCTAGCCAAAATGCCGCAGGTGGCAGGGATTGCACCGTTAAACCGTATTTTATTGCCGGAGCAGTTAGATTCTATCAAATCACTGCGGGAAGCCGCGGCAAGGCTCAAGGCGGATATCTTACTTATTTATACCTTCGATACCTCTTTCCATGCGGGTGAGCAGCAATTTGCGCCGTTAAATGTCATTTCCCTTGGGCTGCTAAAGAATAAAGAAGTGAGTGTGACGACAACCGTATCGGCGGCTCTATTTGATGTGCGCACCGAATATTTGTATGGATTAGCGGAGTCGACGGCTAAGGATAGTCGCAACGCGTCGGTATGGAGCACCTCTGATGCGGTCGATGATTTGCGTAGGGTGACCGAAAAACAGGCGTTTGCGCAGCTTATTCCTGAAATTGAAAAAACATGGGCAGGAGTGATTGCCGAATATGTGAATTCATCAATGAAGGTGACGAACTAAACTTTGATGCGTTTTCAGATAAACAAATGCCGCGCTTAATCGTTTAGGTTGGAACGGTTAAGCGCGGCATGACAGTGTTAAATCGTTAAATCGTTAAATCGTTAAGTCGATTAACAGTTTGAGTGGATTAACACTCAACAATGTTCACTGCGAGGCCACCTTTGGCGGTTTCTTTGTATTTACTGCGCATATCTTTACCTGTATCCATCATGGTTTTAATCACTTTATCCAGTGATACCTTGTGGTTACCGTCGCCGCGCAGCGCCATGCGTGATGCGTTAATCGCCTTGATTGCACCCATCGCATTACGTTCAATACAAGGAACTTGTACTAGGCCACCTACGGGATCGCAGGTCAAGCCTAGGTTATGTTCCATGCCAATTTCGGCCGCGTTTTCAACATGTTCGACAGTACCGCCCATGATCTCGGTCAATGCGCCGGCTGCCATTGAGCAGGCTACGCCAACTTCGCCCTGACAGCCGACTTCCGCGCCCGAAATCGAGGCATTTTTCTTGTACAAAATACCAATCGCTGCAGCGGTTAGCAGGTAACGGGCGCAAACATCGATATCGACTTCTTGCACGAAGGTATCGTAGTAGCACAGCACGGCAGGGATAATACCCGCGGCGCCGTTTGTTGGTGCGGTGACAACGCGATCGCCGGCAGCGTTTTGCTCGTTCACCGAGAGGGCGAATAAATCGACCCAATCCATTGCGGTTAACGGATCGACGTTGTTACGGCCTTCGGCTTTGAGACGACGATAGAGTGCTGGTGCGCGGCGGCGCAGCTTTAAACCGCCAGGCAGAATACCTTCCTTCTGATAACCCCGTTCGATACAGGTTTTCATGGTTTGCCAGATATTCCACAGTTTTGCTTTGACTTCTTCTTCGCTGGCGAGGCTAAGCTCGTTGGCCATCATCAGGGAAGAAATGCTCAGGCCATGCTCAGTACATAAATCCAGTAATTGGGCACTGCTATTAAAATCGTAAGGTGCAGATTCAATTTGTGATGCTGGTGAGGCATTGCGTTGATGGATTTCATCTTCGTCTAAGATAAACCCGCCGCCGACAGAGTAGTAAGTGCGCTCAAAAATACATTCGCCTTTGCTGTAGGCATACAGTGTCATGGCGTTGGCATGGGCGGGGAGCGTTTTACGTCTGTGGTAGGTAATGCCGTCTTCACGGGTAAACTTGACTACTTTGCCGCAGCTGAGGGTGAGGGTCTCGTTTTTAGACACTTGCTCTAGAATGCCATCGATGCTGTCGGTGTCGACGGTTTCTGGATCTTCACCCATTAAGCCTAAAATAACGGCTTTACCCGTGCCATGGCCTTTACCGGTTTGGCCGAGTGAGCCAAACAGTTCTGCTCTTAATTCATCCACTTGGGCAATCTGGCCCGAATCAGCAAGGTGCTGCATAAAAATTTTGCCCGCTTTCATTGGGCCAACAGTGTGTGAACTCGAAGGGCCAATGCCGATCTTGAACATATCGAATACGCTAATCATGATTGAAGTCCTGTTGTGTCTCGATTTTTATTTTAGTCTGTGCGTGGAAGATCTTTGCAGTTACCGCGCCAATACGCTGGTTTTTATGTCGTAAACTCTGGCAAACTGCAGGCATCAACCACACAAAATGTGCTTGTGTGATACGTTTAAGGTCAGTATCCCACAGTTTAGTATCAAGATTCACATTAGTTTTTTTGATTAGAAAGACTTCGGATAAGCTGAGCTTAATTAGCTTATGGTGAATGTCGAATTTATCGGCAACATAATTGCTTTATGGCAAAGTCTGACAGCGAATGGCTCGCTTTTCGGGGATTTTTGTGAACCCAGTGGTCAGTATCGCTATGGTTATTTTTTGAGTATGAATAAGAATTTTTAGGGAGAAATATGAGTTATCTAATGTTGGATCTGCTGTCTTTAGACGTTAGCGAAGCTGAAGCCGAGATGCTGCGCCATCCGCAGGTGGGTGGTTTGATCCTGTTTTCCCGCAATTTTTCCAGCCGTGAGAAGTTAATTAGCTTAGTGCAACAGATCCGCCAAATTCGTCCCGAGATTTTGATTGCCGTTGACCATGAGGGCGGGCGAGTACAGCGTTTCCGTGATGGATTTACCCTGATCCCGGCCATGGCTGATATTTTGCCGGCAGCTAAGGGCGATATGGTTCTCGCTAAACGTTGGGCCTGTGAATTAGGCTTTTTAATGGCCATCGAATTACTCGCCTGTGATATCGACTTAAGCTTTGCACCTGTGCTCGATCTTAATGGCATTAGCCAAGTGATCGGCAAACGTAGTTTTAGTGCAAAGCCCGATGAAGTAATTGCATTAGCGCAGAGTTTTATTGAGGGTATGGCCGAGGCGGGCATGGGCGCTGTGGGTAAACATTTCCCCGGTCATGGTAGCGTGGCGGCGGACTCCCATATCGCGCAACCTATCGATGAGCGTGA